>JBBQOS010000001.1:0-86980 GCA_038331135.1 Candidatus Moraniibacteriota bacterium
AGGTCGCAACTCAAACCGCAAGGTTTTGGACAATTCGTAAAGATTAGTAAAATTCTCAAATATTTTGCTCATTTTGTTTATTAAATTAAAAGAATTATAATTGATATTATCTTACTCCTTTTCGGAATTTTATGCAAAAGAAAAATAGGAAGCTATTCGCCTTTTTCCAAAAATGAAACAACAATCTTACTTGCATTTGGAAGCTATTATCGTTAGAAATTAAATATCTTGTCATTGCGAAAAAATATATACCTATGTTTTTGTGGCTCTGTCTGCCAGTAGGCAGGCTCTCCCGAGTACGGGCGAGGGGGATTAGAGAAGGGGTGAACGGTTACCTTATTTGTTTTTGTGCTAATATGTTATTATGCTATTATGCTAACATGCTATATTTAAACGCTCTCAATAAAATAAACGGAGTTGGTCCTCAAAAAATAAAAATATTAATGAGTCATTTTGAAAGTGGAGAAAAAATCTGGAATAGCTCTCTAGGTGAACTAATCTCCAGCGGATTGAGTGAAAAACTAGCTCGCGTTATCGTCACCGAAAGAAATAAAATTAATCCCGAGGAGGAATGGCAAAAACTTGAAAAAGAAAACATCAAAGCTATTTCTTTTTACGATGACGCCTACCCCACTCCACTCAAAGAAATTCCGTCGGCGCCTCAGATACTTTATGTTAAAGGTGACTTTGACTTCAATTCTTCTCCGATGATTGCCATCGTGGGTTCGAGAAAATATTCTTCTTATGGTCAGCAAGTAGCTACTTCGCTTGCACAAGATTTGGCCAAGGCTGGAATAACTGTAGTGTCAGGATTGGCTATCGGGATTGATGCTTTTGCTCACCGAGGAGCCCTCGACGCTGGCGGAAAAACTTTAGCTGTTTTAGGAAGCAGTCTAGAAAATAATAATATTGGTCCACGAGTTAATTTTAATCTCTCGCGCCACATCATTGAAAATGGCGCACTTATAAGCGATTATTCACTCGGAACTCAGGCCACCCCACAGACATTTCCAGCGCGTAATCGTTTAATGGCAGGACTTACGTTGGGCACTGTGGTAATTGAAGCCGCTCCTGCTAGTGGGACACTTATTACTGCCAATATGGCTCTTGATTTTAACCGCGAAGTTTTTGCTGTGCCAGGAAGTATTTTTTCACCAAGCTCTCAGGGAACCAACCAGCTTATTAAGTCAGGTGCAAAAATTATTACCAGTGTAACTGATGTTTTGGAAGAATTAAATTTGGAAAAATTTCAAGAGAAAAAAACCGCTCGTGAATTTATTCCCGCTTCAAAAGAAGAAGAAATTATTATAAGAATACTTTCTCATGAACCGACGCACATTGACAGAATTATTAAACTCTCTAAAATAAACACGAGTGGCGTCTCTTCAACTTTAATTATGCTTGAGATGAAAGGAGCTATCAAAGACATCGGCGGGCAAAACTACGTAAGCCTGTAATTTTTAAATTTTTTTATAATCTACCAATTATTTAAGCACTAACTAATCTAACTTTTAAAATATATGAAACTAGTCATTGTCGAATCTCCATCAAAATCAAAAACTATCAAAAAGTATCTCGGCACCGGCTATGAGGTGAAGTCTTCTGTCGGTCACATTCGTGATCTACCCAAGAGTAATAAAAAAGCGATTGAAATTGAAAATGATTTTTTGCCACACTACGAAATTTTGGAAGGCAAAGAAGGTGTCATCGCAGATCTTAAAAAAAGTGCCGCAAAAGCGACCGAGGTACTTTTGGCAACTGATCCTGACCGCGAAGGAGAATCTATCGCCTGGCACCTAGCTGAAACCTTGGGATTAAAAAAAGCCAAAAGAATTGTCTTTAATGAAATAACTGAGCAAGCTGTCACAGAAGCCATAAAACATCCGCGTGCCATAGATCTAAATTTAAAAAACGCCCAAGAGGCTCGCCGAGTATTGGATCGACTTTTTGGTTATGATTTGAGCGGATTAATTTGGAAAAAAGTTCGTTATGGACTAAGCGCTGGCCGAGTGCAATCTCCCGCTCTTCGAATTTTAGTTGAGCGAGAAAAAGAAATCCAAGCTTTTTTAGCAGAAAAATATTGGAGTATCATTTCTACCGTAGAAAATAAAACTAAAAACAAATTTGATCTAACTTGTAATAAAGAACCTCGCGACAAAAAAGAAGTTGACGAAATATTAAAAGCTGGCAAAAAAGATGCTTGGATAGTATCTAATATTACCGAAAAAGAAATCCACCGCATGCCCTATCCACCCTTCATTACTTCCACTTTACAGCAAGCAGCCAGCTCGAGATTGGGTTTTGCTCCATCCAAAACAATGTTTCTTGCCCAAAGACTTTACGAAGCAGGACACATTACTTATATGAGAACCGACAGCACTATCTTAAGTACTTTAGCTCAAAAACAAATTGCTCAGATTATAACAAAAAAATTTGGAGCAGACAAATTAAAACCGCGAGTATTTAAAACCAAAAGCAAATCCGCGCAGGAAGCTCATGAAGCTATCCGACCTACGGATTTTAATAAATTTTCTGCTGGCGATAATCCTGAGCAAACTAAACTCTACAATTTAATCTGGATCCGCACCGTCGCATCTCAGATGACAGAGGCTGTTCTTTTGAGCATGAAACTAACTGTGACTGTAGGAGAAAATAAAAAAATTCCGGTTTTTATTACCAAAGGTTCCCGCATACTTTCTCAAGGATGGTACAGCGCTGACACCCACGCTATCAAAGAAGATGTGGAGCTACCAAAAGTTAAAATAGGAGAACAATTAAAATTTATTAACATCGAATCAACTGAAAAAGAAACTCTTCCGCCACCTCGCTACACCGAAGCGGGTCTAGTCAAAGAATTAGAAAAAAGAGGTATTGGCCGTCCCTCTACCTATGCAGCTATTATAAAAACCCTTAAAGATAGGGCTTATGTAGATAAAGAAGGACGCACACTAAAGCCGACTGACACAGGAGAAACTGTAAGTGATTTTTTAAGTAATCATTTTAATCATTACATTAGTGATTCTTTTACTGCTCAAATGGAAGATGATTTGGATGAAATCGCCGACGGAAAAAAACAATACGCCAAAATATTAAAATCTTTTTATGGGCCATTTACCAAAGAAATAAAATCTAAGGAAAAAATAGAAAAAGTTACCAACTTGGGAAAAGCTGATGACAAACATAAGTGTCCTCTTTGTAAAGGATCGATGATTATTAAATTAGGGAAAACTGGAAAGTTTATGAGTTGTGAAAAATTTCCTGATTGTACTGGAGCCAGAACCATTGATGGTGACATTCTCGAAGGACCCAAGGAAACTGGAGAAAAGTGTCCGGAATGTAAAGATGGAAAATTAGTAACTCGCGAAGGACGCTTTGGAAAATTTATTTCTTGCAATAATTTTCCTAAGTGTAAATACATCAAAGAAGATCCCAATGAAGCAGCCAAGAAAAAAACTGGTGTAAAATGCCCCAAATGTAAAGACGGAGAAATGACCGAAAAAAGAGGACGCTTCGGAATTTTTTATGCCTGTTCTAATTATCCCAGCTGTCGTCACGCTATTAAATCCAAGCCGACAGGAAAAATTTGCAATTATTCCAGACCCGAAAAACCAAATGGAAAATGTGATGAGCTTATGATGGAAGGCACTAAAACTATTCCCAGGAGATGCTCGGATAAAACTTGTCCTAATCATCGTCCAGACAAACTAAAAAATGAATAACTAAAAAAATAACCTCAAATATAGAATACTAATTCAAAAACCATACTGCGCATAGTGATATGTTTTTTAGAAATTCCAAGAAACAAAAAAAATAAGCTTCAAATTCAAATATTTAAAGTTAGTGGTTTCTAATTTGTGTTTTTTAATTTGTTTGGAAATTGTTTCTTGTAGTTTCTATCTTTTGCAAATAAATTCACGCATTGAATATAAAAAAGTGTATTTATATAATAGAGCAAACCAAATAATGGACGCTCCTTCTTGCTTATTGCTCCCAAATTATTTATACTAAAAGCACGCTATAAGATATTTTTATGATGTTATTAAAATCTGAATTAAAAAACTTGCTCAAACAGGTTAAAATTCCTCTCACTGTTCAACGGAGGGATCTTATCATTAAAGCTTTTGAATTTGCCCAAAGAGCACACCAAGGACAAAAAAGAAAATCGGGTGAAGATTACTTTAAACATTGTATCGCTACTGCCAATATACTAGCTTCTATCGGGATGGGTTCCAAGACCATCGCGGCTGGATTACTGCACGATGTCCCCGAAGATACCCCTATCACCTTAACTGAAATAAAAAAAGAATTTGGAGAAGACGTCCATAATTTAGTAGAAGGCATTACTAAGTTAGGTAAAATTAAATTAAAAGAAACCAAGGAAGAATATCTAATTGAAAATCTTCGTAAAATGTTTTTGGCTATGGCAGCTGATATACGCGTAGTAATCATAAAATTGGCTGACAGACTGCACAATATGCGCACCCTAGAGTTTAACCTGCCACACAAGAGACCTCGCATAGCCAGAGAAACGATGGAAATTTATGTACCAATCGCAGACCGACTTGGAATCGGAGAAATAAAAGCTGAACTGGAAGATTTATCTTTTAAGTTTATTGATCCAAAAAATTATAAAATAGTTAAAAAATTACGTGATGATTATTACCGCGAGGGAGAAAAATTCAATAACCAAGCTATTCGAGAATTAGAAAAAGAAATCAAAAATCGAAAAATAAAAATAGTTAAAATTTATGGTCGAGCCAAAAACCTCAGGAGCTTATTTCTCAAATTGGAAAAAAGAGAAATGGATATCGGTAGAATCTACGATCTTATTGCTATTCGTGTCATAGTTCCAACTGTTTCTGATTGTTATGAGGTGCTTGGAATAACGCACAAAGTTTATCGCCCCATGGTGGGTCGCATAAAAGATTATATTTCGCTTCCTAAGCCCAATGGTTACCAATCAATTCATACCACTATTTTTGGACCAGAAGGAAGAATCATGGAAATTCAAATAAGGACTCAAAAAATGCAGGATGAAGCAGAATTTGGAATCGCATCTCATTGGATTTACAGTGAAAACAAAAGGAGAGATTGGAAAAATTATTTTAGACCTCAAGAAACTTATTCTGAAAATGAGGTTGGCTGGCTAAAACAGCTCCGAGAATGGCAAAGTGAAATCGGACAAGACAATAAAACTTTTTTAGAAGGGCTCAAGATTGATTTTTTTAAAAACAGAATTTTTGCTATTACTCCTAAAGGAGACGCTATCGATTTACCCGAGGGTGCTACACCTGTCGATTTCGCTTATGAAATTCACAGTGAGGTTGGAGATTCAATTACTGGAGTCAAGGCTGATGGGAAAATGGTAACCTTGGATTATAAAATAAAAAATGGTCAGATGATAGAAATTATGACATCCAAAGAAAAAAAAGTCCCAAATAGAAAGTGGCTGAGTTTCGTAAAAACCTCCAACGCTAAGGCTCATATAAAAAGACAGTTAAAGCGTAGCGATGAATTAATCTGAAAACATTTTAACATTAAAGCATAAAAGCAACCGCTAAAAAAACATCTTTATAAGAAAGATGTTTTTTATTTTATAATAAGTAATCTTAAATTAAAATTAAGCTTCTGTTGTAAATTGAGCCGCCACATCCTCGTTTCCTTCATCAATTTTATCAAAAGCAGTTTCAGTTTCAATATCTTTCACGCTTTCATTGATTTTATCTAAAGATAGATTATGGATAATTTTATTTAATTCATCACTCGAATAATAATCTATTATTACCCTCCCTCCACTGCCTCCGGATTGGGTCACCTTCACCTTTGTCCCCATTATCATGCTCAGCTTATCTTCCAATTCTTTAATAGCTGGATCAACATTTAGCAAACGTTTGTGTGGCTTTACGGAAATTTCTTTGGTTTTACTTTCAACCTGTCTGACCGTCCAATTATTTTTAATTGTTAACTCTAATAAAGCCCTTTGCTTTTCAGGATTCTCAATGGATAAAATAGCTTTTGCGTGACCTTCGGTTATTATTCCTTCTTTTAAAGCTCTCAACGCCTCAATTGGCAATTTTAAAAGTCTAACTTTATTAGCTACAACGCTTCGGCTTTTTCCCATTTTTTGTGCTACGTCTTCTTGACTCATTTGGAATTCATCCATAAGCTGTTGGAAAGACCTGGCTTCTTCAATGGGATTGAGATTATGTCTTTGGATATTTTCAACTATCGCCAACTCTAATTTCTGCTTATCTTTTATGTCTTTTACTATAACTGGCACCTTGGTTAGCAGAGCTAATTTAGAAGCCTGAAGCCTTCTCTCTCCAGCAATAAGTTCGTACTCATCACCATTTCTAGTTACTACTAGCGGTTGCAGAATTCCGTGTTCCTTAATTGAATCCGCTAACTCTTTTAACTTTTCTTCATCAAAATGAATTCTGGGCTGGTAAGGATTGGCAGAAATTTTATTTATATCCACCTCCAAAACTCCTTGATTAAAGTTTGCCTCAACTTTTTTCTTGATATTTTCGACAACCTGAACACCGTCATCTCGATTATCAACAAGTGGTGAGTCAGTATTATCATCTCTGTTTATTTTTTTCTGAGGTATCAAAGAAGATAATCCTCTTCCTAATCCATAATTTTGAGCCATAATTATATTATTTATTTTTTGCTTAAAATAATTGGTTTTATAATTTTAGAACTTACTTAATTTGAGATAATAAAATATTAATTTCTGAAAAAATAGTATTCAAATTTTTGGAATCTTTTATTCTATGGTATCCATCTCGATTATCTCTCTGGCTACGCCCTTGTAGGCTCTAGCTCCCTTAGAAAAAGAATCGAAATTTAAAATTGATTTTCCAAAACTTGGTGCTTCAGCCAAACGAACACTTCTGGGTATGACATTTTCAAAAACATGTCCGGGAAAGTGCTCTCTCACTTCCTTAACCACTTGACGAGAAAGTCTGTTTCGCCTGTCATACATCGTAAGCATCACTCCTTTTATTTTTAAATCTGGCTGAATATTTTCTTTAACTAAACTAATTGTTTCCAATAACTGACTGAGTCCCTCTAGCGCATAATATTCAGTTTGAACGGGAATAATAATTTCATCACTGGAAACTAAACCATTTATAGTTAAAAGTCCCAAACTCGGCGGACTGTCTATAATTATATAATCATATTCCATTCTAACTTGCCTGAGAGCATTATATAATTTAAACTCTCGGTTTTCCATGTGAATCATTTCGATTTCAGATCCAGCCAAGTCTTGTGAAGATGGCAATATATCAAATCCTAATGATTTTTTGGTGACAATAATTTCTCTTGGATTTTTTCCCAAAATCATGGCTTGATAAAGGTTGTTTTTTAATTCTCTGACGTTTATACCCAAGCCCGATGAAGCATTTCCTTGAGGATCTAAATCAACCAAAAGAACCCTCTTGCCAGCATTTGCTAGATAAGTGGTCAAGTTAACAGCGGAGGTAGTTTTACCCACTCCCCCTTTTTGATTGACTAATGAAATTATTTTTGCCATAATTAACTATAGTATAACGTTATTTAATAAATTTGAAAAGAGGCTAATTTTTATTGATTACCAATCGGTACGAAATGTGGATTTATTTTTTAACAAAATAATATGTTCTATATCTACGTATTGAAAAGTAAATTAAAAAATTATATTTATGTAGGCTTAACTAATGATTTTAATCGCAGGGTAAATCAACATAACAACGGGGAGGAACGGACCACTAGGCCATACGCACCATTTGAATTTATACTAAAAGAAGAATACACCAGTAGAGTTGAAGCGAGAAATAGAGAAAAATATTTAAAATCAGGATTTAGAAAGGAGTACTTAAAAAATTTATAAAAACTGCCCGGATGGCGAAATTGGTAGACGCGCACGACTCAAAATCGTGTGGATTTATTCATGAGAGTTCGAGTCTCTCTCCGGGCACCAGATAAAAACAACAAACCCAACTTTTAAAATCTTCAATGAGAGAGTTCAACTAGCTGTCAAGCTAGGCTCTTGGGACACCATTGCGCGGATTTATTCAAAAATTAACTTAAAAAATGGTTTTCAGAAATCTATTCCAAAAACCATTTTTTTATTTTTAATCACCCAATCTCCCTCAACTTAATAGCGACCAAAAACCAAAACATTTTTATAAAAAGAGCTACCATCATTATCGCCACTAACATAAAATAAATTAACCCCAAAATTATCACCACCAACAAAAGAAGGCAGTGATATAACCACGCAAAAAAATTTATCATAATTCGCATTATACCAACCTCCCTTTAGATAGTTATTTTACATAGCAGGTTTAAAATTATTGTTTATAATATTATTATTTTCAATAATCACACTTTCTTTATCGCATTCATTACCTTGATTATGCTGGAACCATTTTGAATTATTATAATTGCCGTATCTATCATTATTATCAGCTTTTGATTCTAGGGAAAAATTGGCGCACAATTCAAAATCTCCTTTTGTCACTTGACCGCTTTTATATGATTTATTTATAATATTATATCCATACGAAACGCTAGTCTCGGGATCTTTTCTATTGCTACAATAGCTATAAGAAGAATCCTCCTTTAACACCTCCGATGAATCAGGTAAGGTCTTATGCTCACTAGCATAAGAGCTGATACAATCAGCCAAATTCTGTAGATCATCGGCGCGAGTATTATCGAAGCTTCTCATTCTTTCAGTTTTGGGAGAACCACTGGCTAAGAATCCTAAAATTATCGCTACCGTCACAATACCAATGACCGTCCAACCGAAAGTCGTAAAAACTTTTCTGTTAATATTCTTTTTGTACTGAACTTTTTTTCTCTCCATAAAATAAAATCCAAATATTCCACCAGCAATCATAAAGATAATTAAAGCTTTTAAGAAAAATCTAACAGTGAGCTCTCCTTGAAGCATACTAAAGATTACTACAATTAAATCCCCTACAATAGTAATAGATGCTGCCATCAAAACCAAGTAGGTAATCCATTTTGTAAGGCGAGCTTCAACTTTTCCATCATCTTCCCTAAATCTCTTAAACCAGAAACGCATCGCCAAATAATACAAAGGAAAACTGATGATTAAAGCCGCGATAGAATAGTGAATTGATTCTGATGATGAACGCAAGCTATAATAATTATTTAATTTGTCCTCAAAGAAATAGTTAATCACGCCGTAAAGCAACATTCCCAGTGAAGTGGCAAATATTCCCAAAAGAATAAAAGAAAAGAAATTAATTACAATTTCAACGGTAGTAGATTTTTTACTAAAAACTTTTTGCGCATTTCTACTGGGAGTTGGTACGCCAGCTTTTACCAACCCGATTGCATAAGCACTATCCACTTCATCATCCGACCATCCAACTGCTTGCAATTGTTTTTTTATTTCATCATGCAAAACGCCAGCTTGAATGCGACCGACTATATAATCAACCAGAGATTGCTCTTCATTTTTAATTTCATCTTCCATAATATTATTTTTATTTTATCGGATTATCTATTATAATGATATCATACAAAATAATTAATTAATATCTTTTAAACAAAAATATAATGTTAAAAAAACTAACCCAAATATTTTGGAATAATAACTTGCGCTTTAGGACTAAACTCATTTTAACTGTAGAAATCCTTGTTATTGCGATTACCATAACTTGTGGTTTTTTAGTTTACAACAACACTCATACCTTAGTAAGAGAAATACTCAGAAATAAGCTTATAGCTATTGCATCTACCACGTCATCCGTTATTGATAGCTCTAAAGTTAAACTACTTCAACTTGAAAAAAATAATCAAGATTCAAATTATTTAGAATTAAAAGAAACCTTGCAGAAGGCAACTGAAAGCGATGAAGATATCGATTCTATTTATATAATGGAAAAATCAGACAAAGAAAACATTTTAAATTTTTTAGTCGATTCAACTGAAACGGAAGATACCAATAAAAACGGCACCATAGAAGATGACGAAAAAGAAGCTACCATCGGAGAAGAATTTGATATCACGCCCTTTCCTGAAATGAGTAAGGCTTTTGAAGCGAAAACGGCCGATTATGAAACAGCTTGCGATAAATGGGGTTGCTGGCTCAGCGGTTATGCTCCTATTTTAGATGAAAATAAAGAAACTATCGCCATAGTAGGTGTAGATATATCTGCCAACCAAGTTATCGCTTATGAGAAAAAATTAAAACTTTCGCTTCTCCTAGTTCTCGGAATAATTTTTATTTTTTTCCCCATTTTTCTATTCTTTTATCTGAGATATTCATTAATTCCAGTTTCGGAAATATCTAAATCTATCGAAAATTTTAGTGGAGATTTATCCACTCGAATGAACTCTGATAGGAAAGATGAGTTTGGCTTGATTGCAAATAATTTTAACCGAATGGCAGATGAATTAACTGATTTGGTAAAAAACATAGAAGCCAAAGTAACTGAGAGAACCGCAGAAACAGTTGCTCAAAAAAATTACATCGAATCAGAAAAAAACAAGACTGATTCTATTTTAAAAAGCATTGGTGATGGGGTTTTCGTAGTAAATACGAATTTCGAAATAACAATGTTTAACAAAACTTCCGAATTGATAACGGGTTTTACTGCCAGTGAAGCTATCGGCAGAAAATACCATGAAATACTTCAATTTTTTAGCGATTCCGACGAAACTCGAAGAAATGATAGTTTTATAAGAAAAGCTATAGAAACAGGCACTGTCCAAGAAATGCCACCCCACACTTTATTGATAAACAAAATGGGACAAAAAATTCCAGTAGCCGATAGTGCTTGTCCACTTAAAGATAAAAATGGCGAAATTATAGGTTGCGTAGTGGTTTTTAGAAATATTACTCATGAATATGAAATAGCTAAAGCCAAGACAGAATTCGTTTCCCTGGCATCTCACCAACTTCGCACCCCTCTTTCTTCTATAAATTGGCATGCAGAAATGCTGTTATCTGAAGATTCTGGAAAAATAAATGCCAATCAAAAAAAATATTTAGAAGAAATATATTTTGGCAACCGAAGAATGGTTGATCTGGTGAATTCCCTATTGAACGTATCCCGATTAGAAATGGGCACCTTTTTGGTAGAACCGCAAAAAACAAATATCTTAGAAATGGCTGATGATGTTATAAAAGAGTTAGCCCCTCGCTCTCTGGAAAAAGATATAAAGATAAAAAAAGATTACGACAAAACACTTCCAGAAATAAATGTTGATCCAAAACTAATGAGAATTATTTTTCAAAATCTTCTTTCCAACTCACTCAAATATACTCAAACCAAAGGAAAAATTGAGTTAAAAATAAATTATGATAAAAAGAATTTAAGCATTGAGATGAAAGACAATGGAATGGGAATTCCAGAAAAACAGAGAGCAAGTATCTTTTCTAAGTTTTTTAGAGCTGACAACGTGCGCCAAACAGAAACTGAAGGCACCGGCCTAGGTTTATATTTGGTAAAATCAATAATTGAACACTCTGAAGGAAAAGTAAGCTTTGAATCTACTGAAAATAAAGGAACTACATTCTTTGTTTCACTACCTCTCTCTGGCATGAAAGCCAAAAAAGGAACCAAAGAAATAAATGAGGTTAATAGAAGGATTGAAAAGATATCCTGAGTATATCAGCATGATAACGAAGAAACATCTTAAGATATATGGATTCAAAAAAAATCTAAATTCATCAGAGACTCCCACATTGAGTCACTATTAAAGCTAGCCTAACATGGCTATGAGCACGACACGATCGTCGGGCTTGACCAGGAGTGGTATGCGATTTAAAATAAAAATAATTTTATTTTTTTAATACCATATAAATTTATTCACTCTTGCGACAATTTCCTCCATTCCCCAATCAGATTTTACTAAATAATCGTTAACGCCCAAGTCTTTCGCCTGAATAAATTTATTCATATCTCCGTAATTGGTCAAAATAATAACTTTTAAATCCTTACCTTTTTCATCTTCTCGAAGTTTCTTTAACATTTCCAATCCATCCATTACCGGCATGGCAATGTCCAAAAGAATCATATCTGGCAATTCCTTTAACGCAATCTCTAGACCGATTAATCCATTTTCTGCTACCACAACATCAAATCTTTCCATCTCAAGTTTGACTTTTAAAATTTCTGACAAAGAGGATTCATCTTCCACGATTAATATTTTTTTCTTTTGTTTCATGTTTTATTTTTTGTATTTAATTAAATTGATTTATCGGAAACTCACCTACCTATTTCTCATCATCTTCCAACTTTATCGATAATAATTTAGACACTCCATCATCTCCCATCGTCGCACCATAAAGATAAGAAGCTTGGCGCATTGTTTCTCTATTATGAGTAATTGCGACAAATTGAGTTCGATTTGATAAAGTTTTTAGAATTTTACTAAATCTCCTGGAGTTAGCTTCATCCAAAGCTGCCTCTACTTCATCTAACATTGAAAAAGGAGGTGGATTATAAGAAATAATTGCAAACAGTAAGGCTAGAGAGGTCAGAGACCTTTCTCCCCCAGAAAGCATTGAGAGGTTAGAAATCTTTTTTCCTGGAGGGCAAGCAGCGATATCTATTCCCACCTCATCCTTATCATTATCTTCTAGTTCTTCAATCTCCTCTTCTAATTTATCTTCTTTTTCTACATCTAATCCGTCTCCCAATATTTGCTTAACTCGATTAATTTTCTTTTTTCTTGTTTTTACCAAGCTAGCCTTTCCTCCTCCAAAAATTATTTTAAAATACTTTGAAAATTCATCGTTAATTTTACCAAAGGCTTCAGCAAATACCACATCGATTTTTTTATCCATTTCTTTAGCAATTTCCAAAAGCGAAACAATGGCTTGCTCCAAATCTTTTGATTCTTGTTGTAAGGTTTCATAACGCTTATTAGTTTCTTCGTATTCCTCCACAATTAATGGATCAATTCCTCCAATTTGTTCCATCTGAATTTTTAATCTAGAAATTTTTTGCTCCGTATCATATCGATCAATTTTTTCTCCGTCAAATTTAAGGTTAACGATTTCTACATTTAAATTATTTTTTGCTTCAGCGGTCAAATCTTCTTCGCGCACTTCAATTCTAGCCAGAGACACTTTAGCGTCATTGAACTTGTCTTTCGCGATATCCAATTTTCTTTGTCCTTCTCGTAATTTTTCTTCGGCAACAAAAAATTCCTCACGCACCTTAGCATCTCTTTCTACTTCTTTTTGAATCTGAGCATTAATCTCGGCAATTTTTCCCCTAGCTATTTTAATTTCTTTTCTCAGTTTTTCTAGCTGTTTATTCATTTCTTCCAACTGTTTATTGCCCTCTTTTTCTCCTTCTATTTGTTCTTGAGTTTTTTTGCCTTCTACCTTGCCCTTATTGATATCTCCCTTGAGTATTACAATATTCTTTTCTATTTTTATAATAAATTCTTTTAGCTCAGTCAATTCTTCCAATGTCTTAATCTTTTCAATCCTTTCACTCAGCTCTCTTTGGTAGATATGAATTTTTTCTAATTCCTCCTGAATATATCCCTTATCTACTAGGATTTCCTTAATAATCCCCTGTTGTCTAATTCTATCGCGTAAAATTTCCATTTTTCCCTCAGTCATCATTATTTCTTTTTCGGAAATATTCACAATTCGATAAATCTTATCTCTTTCAAATTTTAATTCATCTTGAGCTTTGTTTTGTCTCATTTTTTGAGATTCACTTTCTACGAAGTCGTTAAGTTTATCCAAATCTCTTTGAATTAAAATCACTTCTTTACCTAAATCTTCTTTTTGTCTAAAAGACTCCTCTCTGTCTGTCTGAAAAGAATGCCACAAAAAAGAAAAATATTTCTCTTGAATTTCTCTTAACTTACTTTTTATTTCAGCTCCTTTTTGAGCTTTATCGGATTGTCTTTTTAAAATTCGTAAATGTGGCTCTATCTCTCCTAAAAGAGCACTAACTTGTAAAAGATTTTTACTGGTTGCTTCCAATTTTTTTAAAGCTCGCTCTTTTTTAATTTGATATTGTTTTACTCCCGCCGCATCTTCCAAGATCGACTTCCTCTCGCTTATTGAAGCGTTTAAGACCGCATCACTCATGCCCTGGTTGACTACGCTATAGCTATCCTTGCCCACTCCGGCTTTGGCTAACAAATCAGTTATGTCAGTCAGTCTTACCTTAGAACCGTTAATAAGATATTCACTTTCACCACTACGATAGATTTTTCTACGAATAACCACTTCCGAGAAATCCAATGGAATTTTTTTATCAGAATTATCTAAATGCAATGACACCGAAGCATAATTTAGTTTTCCCTTATTTCCACTTCCGGCAAAGATAACATCTTCTGATTTTTTGCCTCGAAGGTTTTTCATGGATTGTTCTCCCATTACCCAGCGAATTGCATCAGCGATATTTGACTTACCACTTCCATTTGGTCCCACTATGGCAGTAATGCCCATTTTCTTTTTTTCGCCATTTTCAATATTACCGTTGA
The DNA here is from genome assembly GCA_038331135.1 of Candidatus Moraniibacteriota bacterium. GTDB lineage: Bacteria > Patescibacteriota > Minisyncoccia > Moranbacterales > UBA9337 > UBA9337. The sequence continues at coordinate 14,485 of JBBQOS010000001.1, forward strand.
CTTCATTAATTGAATCCGAGGGCATGAAATCTATAACAGTTTTATTGGCAAAAGATTTAAAACCGGCTATTTCTAATTTTTTTAAATACATATATTTTCATAAAACACAAAAAATTTAGCACTAACAAGGTGCTATATGCTACAAAACTATTGTACTATAAATATTGAGATTTAGGAAATATATGGAAAAATTTCGAAATCCCAATTTCAAATTTCAAACCAATGACAAAGTGCCGATATCTAATATCAAATTAACTAGATTATTTCTATTATGAGATTAGATTTCTGTGCCACCGCTAAAGCTACAGCAACACACGGTCCACTCCGCTAGCGCTCCAGTCCGCTTCGCAGTAGCTTTAGCGAGACGAGTTCGAAGTGACCCATATTGGTAGTACTTCAATCAATTCGGTATAAATCAAATAATTTTTTCAAGTCTTTATGCTAAATAATTAACATTTATTTTTAACATACTCAAAAAGCGGACACTTTCGTGTCCACTTTCTGGGGTACAGTTCACAAGTATATACTTTTATTTCTACATCCATCCTTTCGCCCTTAATCCTTCCTGTGCTGCTTCTCTTTGAGCTTCTTGCTTACTAGCGCCATTGCCCTGAGCCACTAATTCATCGCCAATGTAAACACCCACAGTGAAATTTTTATCATGATCTGGCCCCTCCTCTTTTAAAATTCGGTAAGAGGGCGTTAATTTAAAGTGTTCTTGAGAGTTTTCTTGAAAATAACTTTTGGGATCAAGGTATAATTTATTAGCAATCACATTCTCAATCTTAATTACTATATTTTCCAAAATAAATTTTTCCGCCACTGCATAACCCTGGTCCAAATAAATTGCTCCAATAATAGCTTCCAAGGCATTAGCTAATAAATATTGTCGAGCTCGTCCCTTATCGCTAGACTCTCCTCGGCTCATTAGCACATATTCATCCACCTTTAATTCGGCAGAAATTTTAGCTAGCATTTCTCCATTTACCAAAGCCGCTCTCCAGCTGGTCATTTCACCCTCTTGATTATTTCTATAATTTTTAAACAAATAATCAGTTACCACCAACTCCAAAACCGCATCTCCCAAAAACTCCAACCTCTCATTGTGATTTAATTTATACTTTTTATTTTCATTTAGATAAGAGCGGTGGGTTAAAGCTTCCTGAATTAAATCCGGATTATTGAACTCTATTCCGATACTTTTAGCAAAACTACTTTTTGTCATCTCGATTAAGAACTTCTAGTTAGAAATTTTTAAAAAATCGCCATTGGGACGAAAAATTAAAAACTTTTAATTAGAAATTATTATAAATAATTAATTATTTTCTTGAATGATTTTTTTAGCATCTTCTAGCTTTTCTTTTTCTTCTTTTTTAACTTCTCTTTTTCTTTTATCATCATCCCTTAACGGCTCTCCCATTTCTCGATAAATTGTTCCCAATACTCCGTTTACAAATTTAGCTGAGTTTGGTCCACCAAAAGTTTTAGACAATTCTATAGCTTCGTTAATAGCTACCTTGGGAGGAACATTTTCATAATTTCCATAGAGTAATTCGTAAATTCCAATTCTCAAAATATTTCTATCCACAACAGTAATTTGGCTAAGCGGCCACTCGGGAGCACATTGCTCAATGAGCTCATCAATATCAGTTTGATTTTTTAATACACCTTCAACTAAATTTAAAACAAGATCTGTCTCCTCTATTCCAATAGCTAGCTCTTCGATATTCTTATCAACAATATTCAGAATATTCTCATTATTTCCACCATTAAAATCCCACTCAAATAAAGACTGCATTGCTATTGACCTTTGAAGGTGCCTATTCGCCATTTTAATTTATAAATCAAAGAAAAAATTTCTTTGAAAAAGTTATTTATTTTTTTATTTTAGTTGCTTTCTTAGTTATTTTAATAACCTCTCTTCCTTTGTAAAAACCGCATTTTGGACAAGCCCGATGAGGAAGAATTTTTTCTTCACAATTACTGCATTTAGCAGCTTGAACTTTAATAATGCTTTTTAATTTAATAACCTGACCGGCTCGTCTTCTTCCTTTTCGAGCGGTATTATGTCGTTGTTTTGGTACTGGCATATAATTAAATTTCTATAATCTATATAGTATTATCTGATTAAACTCTTGCTGTTTAAATTTATCACTACTTTTTAATTTTGGCAAGAGCTAAGCTAGGCAACAATTAAAAATTCATCCACCAGACAAGAAACAATTTAAGTACACTATTTATTTCTTTTTTTCAAAAACGCTTCAATAAATTCATCAATTTCACCATTTAAAACTGCATCCGGATTAGTGCTTTCAAATTCTGTGCGATGATCTTTGACCAATTTATAGGGATGGACCACATAAGATCGGATTTGGCTTCCCCATTCAGCGCTCTGATGCCCTCCTTTTAATTTTCTTTTTTCAGCTTCTTTTTGCTCGAGAAATTTTTTATGCAATTTTGCCATCAATAATTTCATGGCTCTTTCTTTGTTTTGCAATTGTGACCGCTCTGTCTGACAGGTGGCTACAGTATTGGTTGGCAGATGAGTTATGCGAACTGCACTGTCAGTAGTATTAACACTTTGACCTCCCGCTCCCGAAGATCGAAAAGTATCTATTTTTAAATCATCGCTTTTTATCTGCACTTCTTTTAAGCTCTCAATTACTGGCAAAACTTCAATCAGGGCGAAAGATGTTTGTCTCAAATTATCCGAATTAAAAGGAGATAGTCGCACCAAACGATGAGTTCCTGCTTCTCCCCTTAGTAATCCATAAGTATACAGTCCAGTTATTTCGAAAGTTACACTTTTTATTCCGGCCTCTTGTCCTCTTGATTCATCAATTATTTTTGTATTAAAATTTTTCAATTGTGCATAACGCAGATACATCCGCATCAACATTTCTGCCCAGTCCTGAGCATCTACTCCTCCCGCTCCGGCATGAATTGAAATTATTGCATTATTTTTATCATATTTATCGCCCAGCAATGTCTCAATTTCTAATTCCTTAAAGTCTTTTTCTAGCTGTAATATCTGTTCTGACAAATCTTTTTTTTCTTTTTCATTATCAACCACTTCCAGTATTTCTAAAAAATAATCAATTTGCCTAGAATCTTCTTCTATTTTTTGAATAATTTTTTTCAAAGATTCCAACTCTTGCATTATTAGATTTGCTTCTCCATGGTTATCCCAAAAACCTTCTGTATTTATTTTATCCTCCAACTCGCTGATTTTATTTTTTTTGTTTTCTACGTCAAAGGCATTCCCGCAAGGACGGGATTTTAGATTTTATTTCTTCTAATTTCTTTTTCAATTCAATCATATTTAAAATATAAATTTTTAATCCCCCCCATTACCCGTACGGCTGATATGTCCTCTACCGTTTATTTTAGAACGTACCGGTTGCGAAATTTTATCTACCTGTATTTCTATGAATTATAATTGGAAATTAAAATATTGAATGCTCGCCTGCCGGTAGGTATTAAAATTGATTATTGAGCATTGAAAATTATTTACAGATTGTTTTTTGCTTTAATGCTATTTTGTTTCAATGTCTTCATGCTCTATATGTTTTATTCACCCATCACCAATCTAAATTCAGCTTGAGCTGTTTTCATATCAGCTTTAAATTTATCTATTGCATTTTTAACTGAAAGCTTTCGATCATCTCTCAAGACTTGAATTTCTTCTTGGGATTTCTTATTTTCAATCACCTTGGATTTATATTCTTTACTGATTAATTTAATTTCTTCCTTTAAATTATTGGTGACTTTTCTCAAGTCATCTGAAGTAGCATCTTGGCTACAAGAATTTTTGGCCGTGGCTATGGCAGCGTTTGTTCTTTTTTTAAGCTCTACCTTTAATGACTCCATAGATTTATCACGATTACTAATCGCACTATCAATTCCCCTATTCATTATTTCTCGAGCTTGGTCAATAGAAGTTCGTCTAACTTCAATAGCTTTCTCAACAGCCACTTTAAATTTAATTACTGCAGACTTTTTAGTTGCATCAGCGCCTGCCTTGGTTTCCAATTTATTATAAAAATTATCCCTATCCTCATCCCGCATATTCCTTCTATTGTCCAGTTCCGCATCTCGAGAAACTCTACTTTCCTCCATTTCTTTAACTCTGCTTTTTATCCTATCTTTTGATTGATTCCCGCTATCTCCAATCTTAGCTTCTAATCTACTAGCTATACTGGCTATTCTATCGCAAATTTTTTCGTTTATTTTATCTTCTCGCTGGGATTTTCTATCATCTTTTGTGGCGCTCAAATTTTTCATATTAGTTCCCACTGTCTCACTTTCATTTACTGCTCTAACATTATTAGCTAATCCAGCTAAAAATATTAAAGCTAACCAACTTATTATTTTTATGTTTCTTTTCATAGTTATTTAGATTTAAATGTAAAAAATTATTATTAATAAACTTCATTTTCGATAGAATCAAAATCCGCACTTTCATCAAATTGTCCGTCATCCACCAATCCATCAGCCAAATCATCAGCATCTTCTTCAAAATCAACATCTGTTTGCATCAAGTCAGCTTTTTCTTGGTTGGAATTTTGAGTACCAGTTCCTTTTGCTGATTCTATCTTAGATTTAGCAATACCGTTGAGAGATTGGATATCGGCGTCGCCCTTGTTTGAAATATTTTTTGACATAACCAAAAAAATTCCGCACAAAACTACTGCTACGGCTATAAATACCCACAGATACATATTTTTCTTCATATCCTACTATTTCTGTTAAATTGCATTAAGTTGCATTATTTAACTAGATTTTATTTATTATTTATTTTAAATTATTATACCACACTTTAATTAAAAACAAAATAAAAATGTATTTGCATAATTTTTAACATTTAGCATTTTATATATTCCAAGGTTCAATCTTTGGCTAGCCAAATGTTGAACCTTGAAGCTGGAAGATATATCAATTGAGATTGCCACGGTTGGCTTGATTACAAACCTCGCTCCCTCCAGAGGCGGGCACGGCGCAAAGACGACAAACAGAAACTGTATTTGGAGAAAGGTGAACAGTTAGGGCAGCGCTGTTTGACTAAAGACTATAATAGATATAGAATTTACTTGGGTTTTTAAAGGAATAAAATATTATGATAAACAAAATTGAAAGCATAAAAAAAGAATATTTAAATCTGCAAATTGAATTAAATTCTTCAGAAATTTCATCCAATCCATCCAAAATGGCTAAGTTGGGCAAGCGTCAATCTGAGTTGGAAAAAACGATAACTCTTATTAATCGTTTAGAATCTATAGAAAAAGAACTCAAAGAAAACGGAGAAATAATCAACTCTCACGAAGATGAAGAAATGACCGTTATGGCTATCGAGGCTAATTCAATTTTGCACAAAGAAAAAGAAGATTTAGAAAAAAAATTAGAATACCATCTTTTACCCAAAGATCCTAACGACTTCAAAGATGTTATTATCGAAATTCGAGGCGGTGCGGGCGGTGATGAAGCCAGTCTTTTTGCAGCTACTCTTTTTAAGATGTACTCCCGTTACGCCGAAAATAATCATTGGAAAATATCAATCATAAGTTCAAATACTACTGAAATGGGAGGCTACAAAGAAATTATTTTTACTCTTTCATCTTCAGATAATGAAAATCCTGTTTTTAGAAAAATGAAATATGAATCGGGTGTGCATCGCGTGCAAAGAATTCCTGAAACTGAAAAATCCGGACGAATCCATACCTCTACGATAACTGTAGCAGTTTTACCCGAAGCTGAAGAAGTTGATATTAAAATTGATGCCAAGGATTTACGTATCGATACTTTTGCCTCATCGGGTCCTGGCGGTCAAAGTGTTAATACCACTATGAGCGCGGTTCGAATCACCCATATTCCAACTGGCATCGTAGCCTCTTGCCAGGATGCCAAATCTCAGCACAAAAATAAAGATCAGGCTATGAAAGTTTTGCGTTCTAGAGTAGTCCAAGTCCAATTGGATGAAGAATCTAAAAAATTAGGCGATGCGCGACTGAGCCAAATCGGAACTGGCGACCGCAGTGAAAAAATCAGAACCTACAATTTTCCTCAAGATAGAATTACTGATCACCGCATCAAAGTTTCGTGGAGTAATATGGAAAATATTTTAGACGGAAACATCGATGAAATTATAAAAACTCTTCAGGAAGAAGATATCAAAAAGAAATTAGATAAGCAGTCATGAAAATAAATAAGTATTGATGGAATGAATTATGTATTATGCTGAATATTTAAGCACTTTCATTTAAAAATGGCTCAGTCTCTTTTACTTTTTAGATTGCGCCTCTAGATGAACAACCTGGTCAATTTTAAAAACCCCAAGCATATTTTATGCCATTTGTCAAGAGTACCATTATAACAATTAAATCTTTTTATAAAAATAAAATAGATTCTTTTGATCTAGATCTTTTAATTGCACACGTGCTAAAAAAAGAAAGGGAGTTTATTTTAATTCATCCGGAACATATACTAACCAGCAATCAGCAATCAATAATCGGTGCAATGATTGATAGACGCCTTAAAAACGAGCCTCTGGCTTATATTTTGGGAGAAAAAGAGTTTTATAGCTTAAACTTCAAAATCAACCGCCACACCCTCATTCCACGCCCCGAGACGGAGCTGATGGTGGAGATGGCACTCGAAAACATTAAGGCACACAAGCATGAGCCCATTAAAACATTGAAACATAACAAAATAAAAACAACTTCCACCAATAATAATACTACCATTCATCAGTCATCAGTCATTGATGTTATAGATATTGGCACGGGTAGTGGAAATATTGTTATTTCGCTTGCACATAACATAAATTATGGAGCATATGCCATAGAACATGGGACATGGGACATGAAACAAAAAGAAATAAAAAAATACAAACTAAAAAACACAGATTGCAAAAATATAACATCTGTGAACTGTGCACCAAAAACTGTAAACTATTTTGCTACAGATATTTCTCTTGACGCTTTAAAAATTGCTAAACAAAATGCTAAACTCCACAACGTAAACAAAAAAATAAAATTCCTCCATGGAAATCTCCTGAGTCCGTTTCTTAAATCTAAAATTATAAATCATAAATCTTCCCTATTAATTTTGGCCAATCTTCCCTACCTCTCCAAGGATATCTATGATTCCTGTGCCGACAATGTAAGAAAATACGAACCCAAATCCGCCCTTTACTCAGCTAATTGTGGTCTCGCCCACTACATTACTTTACTTCCTCAAATAAAATTGCTAGCTACGAGCTACAAACTACAAGCTACAATCTTAATGGAAATAAGTCCCGAACAAAAAAAGATTCTCCCACCTATAACAAAAAAAATTTTTCCTCAAGCCAAAATAGAATTCAAAAAGGATCTAGCACAGAAATGGAGAGTTTGTAAGATTACAATTTAGGTCATCATTCAAAATTCATCAGTCTATCAGTGATAATTTTGAATCATCAAATAGTTAGTTGTTCCATAAAACTTGTATTTATCCCTCTCCCGTCTAAAATACCAGACATCCTCTCCCAAGTACGGGCGAAGAGGCTATTTATTATTTATATTTTCCCTAATTGCTTAAACAAAAAACACCCCAAATCATCGGGATGTTTTTGTATCTTTAAAACCTAAAGGCTTCTAGTTAACGGGCCTATTTACTTTCTTTTACGGTTTCTACACTCTCAACTGATTTAGTAGGTTGTGTAACCTCTCCTCCATTTAATTCTGCATCAATTATAGCCTTTAGCTCTGTTACGCTTACTGCTCCATTTTTAAATTTATCATTGATAAATAATGCTGGTGTTCCAGAAATACCAAAATCATTGGCTTCCTTTAAATCAGCCTCTATTTTACTTGCATATTTTCCATCATTTAAACATTGAGTAAATTGAGCAGTGTTTATTTTTAATTGTGTAGCGTAACTTATAAACATTTTGTTATCTTTTGATTCTCCCCAAACCTTTTGGTTAGCAAAAAGTTTATCACCATATTCGATGAATTTTCCTTGCTCATTAGCGCATTCAGCTGCCATAGCGGCTGATTTGGCTTTTGGATGGATAGATTCTAGGGGAAGATTCTTAAATACAAACTGAACTCTGTCTCCATATTCCTTAATTATCTCGTTCATAGTCTTTTGAAAAACTTGGCAATATGGACATTGAAAATCTGAAAATTCTACCAATTTAACTTTAGCATCATCTGGTCCAAACTTTATTACATTTTCTCCAATAGTTGGAGTTTGTAAATATTTACCTACAGGTAAGCCCGCCTTGGCTGAATCCATAAAATACTTGCCATTTTTTTCGATAAAAATAGTTTTGGCTTGCTCAAAAAGCTCAGTATCTTCTATTTCCTTACCAAAAACAAACGCTGGCAAAGATTTAATTCCAAATTCTTCAATCATTTTCTTTCCTTCCGCTGAAGAATAATCAATCTTATTGGAAAGCATAGTTGGCATAACCTTTCTCAAAGAAAGCATAACTTCATCTACGCTACAATTTTCACAGCTATCATCGTTAATAACCGCCACATCAATCATCGGCTCAGGATAAGCCACCCAAGTTTTTCCATCTAATTGAAAAACATCTTTATTGTTAAGAATTTTTTGAGATATTCCTCCACCTTTAATCAGTTGAGAAAAATCAACAAACAGACTTCCGACAAAAAGACCAGCAATCAATATAACTAAAGAAGTTAGGTTTTTAATTTTTTTATTCTCATTATCTTTTTTATCTAAATTATTCATATTATTTTCATCCATTATCTCGGTTTTGTTTTCTTCGCTCATAAAAATTTTACTACTGCTTAAGCGCCTCTAGGCACATGAGAATAGCCACCTTATTTAATTAAAATATTTTTAAATTAATTTATTACTCTCCTGCTTGAGGAGCGACCTCTTGATTCACTTGGGGCTGAGGTGCTTCTGATTGCTCTTTTTTCATTTTTTCCGTTACCTGTTTTTCTATTTCATCCAAGTCATATCCTTGAGTACCACCGCTCACCTTATAATCGCTAAAACCCATGCTAACCTTTTTTAATGCTTCCGCTTTTACCATTACTCCCAAAAGTAAGCCGATAATAAAAATTAAAATAATTTCTGTATGATAATTTTTATTTTTTATTTTCTTATCAGTAGTGCCAACCTCACTAATCTGAGCATCTTGAATATCATTTTTTTCTTGATCTTCCATATTTTTTTTATATTAAGATATTATTCTCCTCAATATTTATTAAAGCCCATTAAGTATAGCAACTACATTAAATACCGCAATATTGACAAGGCTTTTATTTTATTGCATTGAAAAATATACTACTTCAAGCTCTAGCCAACGCCAAATTATGCCCATAATTAGCCAGTTTGACACGTTTTTTTTCAAAATTATTATAATTTATTTTTAAAACTGTTGACAAAAAGCTTTAAATATGCAACTATTAATATAATCAGATCGGAACTGTAAGAAAAGCAAAGTCGAGTTTTATCAAACAGTCCATTAGATTTGAAAATTAATCAACAAGCTTTATCTTACAAAAAACGATGAACAAAGGAAAAATTGCTCGTCTTACTGATAAGGGATTTGGTTTTATATCACAAGATGGAGAAGAGAAAGATTTATTCTTTCATGCTTCTGAATTGCAAGGTGTAGAATTCAATGAACTTAAAGAAGGAGACGCAGTTACATTTGAAGTGAAAGAAGGTCCTAAGGGTCTTAACGCTACAAATGTTTCTCTAGCGTAATACAAACAAACTTAAAAACATCTCAATTTATTGAGATGTTTTTTTGTTTTAACAACCTTACTCTTTCTTTATTAAATTGCTAAAATACTATTGTGTTAATGAGGAATTATTTCATTCCATCAATAACACTTAAAAACTTTTTGGCTGATTTTGTCCAAGAAAATTTTTGAAGTTGCTTGAGTCTGCTAATTGAAAAACTTTCCGCAAAGTCTTTATCTAACAAAAATTCTCTCGAGGCCAAGGCAATTTCATCGGGGCGATTAGCATCTACTAGCACCCCACCAGTGCCCACGGTCTCAACTAAAGAAGAATTATTAGCCGCCACTACTGGCACCCCGCATTTCATTGCTTCCAATGGTGGTATTCCAAATCCCTCAAAAAAAGAAGGGTACACAAACAGCGAGGCTAGATTATAAACATAGAGTTTATCTTCGTTTTCTATAAATTTTATCCATCGAATGTCTTTGCTATATTTAGAATTTTTTATACTTTTTTTAATTTTATCAGATTTCCAACCTGCCGAACCAGCAATAACCAGCTTATATTTATCCAAATATTTATTTTCCTCGCTTCTTAAGATTTCATAAGCCTTAATGAGTCCTATAATATTTTTTCTGGGCTCAAATGTTCCTAAAAAAAGGATAAACTTAAAGGGAAGCTTATATTTCTCTTTCACTTCTAATAATTTTGGATCATTTCTATTCAGTCTTTCGAGATTATCCGAAACACCATTGTAAATAACTTCTATTTTATCGGGCCTAACTTTATAGTAATGTAACAAATCATCCCTAGTTGATTTAGAAACAGCCAAAATCTTATCCGCCCGATTGATTAATCTCTTTGGATTAATAAAAACATGCCACATACGGCGCTTGAGTGAAAAAGACTCTGGAAAATATTCAAAAGAAAGATCATGTATTGTTAAAATTAACTTACTTTTTCGAGAAAGAGCCACAAAATTCAAGTTAGGCATAAAAAAGACATCCACACCTCCCAAAAGTTTGTCTATTTTAGGCCAATTCAAATACCACAACAACAAGTTTAATATCTTGTTGGGAAAATTAAAAGTTTTTATAGTTACATTTTTATATTTTCTAGCCCAATTTAGATCTGGGTTAGCAGTTTTCCAAGAATTCAAAAAAAGGACATAACTATTTGCTTTGTCTTCCTTGAAAATTTTATCCAAAAGATTAATACTATATTCCTCTACCCCGGTTCTCCTACCTCCAGATAGACATCGGATGTCTATACCTATTTTCATATATGATAATAATTATTTTTATAGCTATAAATTATATCACATTGTTCTTATTTTAGGTAGTGTCTTATCAGAACTGTCCAAAATCCTAAGAAAAACCCGATTACTAAGAGTATTCCTATTAACTTTATCCAAGACGGCTCATAATTATTTACGACTGGATAACTAACTAATACTTTGAACCATTGGGGATTTTTTTGCTCTAAATTTAATTCAGCTATGTTTTTATTTAAAACTTCATTAATTGCTTGAGTTACTTGCTTGGCATCTTCTTGATTGTAAATTAAAAATGAAACTTTAATCATTTGCGATGACAACCTCTCCGCTTTCAGTTTTTCAAATAAAATTCCGCTTACTTCTTTTGAAATATCATTTTTAATAACCACTGAGCCCAGCCAGCGTACCAAAGTATCAGCAAATCGCTCATCCGCCTGCAATCTATAGAACTCATCATATCGATAATCCGAAGTATCTTTTTGGTAACCCGTTCTAGTTACATTTAAATCTACTTCTGCTTTATATTTATTTTTAATTACCAACTGAAAAGATAATCCCACTACCAAAACAACTCCCAAGGTAATAAAAAAAACTTGATAGTTGTCTTTAAACATTTTAAGATATTCTTTTAATTCCATAATGGTGCCATTTTAGATTGATAATTATTATAATTTATCATTCTTTAATTAGGAAATTAGATTAACCCACCTTAAAAATCACAAGCTCCAAGAAACAATTTCCAAACAATAACCAATAGCTAAGGCTAGAATAACCAAACCATCTTCAGCTTATTTTTTAATTTGTCTGCATCTTTTTTTTAGAATTTGGAAATTTATTTCACGCGCAATGTATTATATTAAACACCGCTCATTTATCCTTGGGTGTTACCCAAAATTCAGTAAAATATTTTTTAATCAAAATTCTGGTTTGAGAATCTATGGCCGGCATCGCCCCCAAAGTAGGCGCAATTATTGGAATCAATAGCCACTGAAAAAACATATTCAAATACTTCCAGCGAGAATATTTAGCTGGTCGCTCTGGCATCAAAATAAAACTCAATGACATTGATATAACCAATCCAAACATTGCCAAACTCATCAGTCCTCTAGTTATAAAGGGTAAATTATGTGCCAAGACGCTTTCATTAAATTCACTTCCGCCAAAAATAAGCGGCATCCAACCTAAGAAAGCAAGGATAAAAGGCGCAGTCGCCCAGGAATGATGACCCTCAAGCATCTCAAAAGCAATGCGAAATTTTTTAGATAGTTTAATTTTTTTATTTTTCCAGATAGAGCGCATTATAATCGGAAAATTCTCAATTCCATAAGCCCAACGTCTTTTTTGAAAATATTGATTTTTAATTGTTTGCCAATAAGTTTTAGCCAAAACTGCATCTAGAGAGATGGGTAAATAAATTGGAGTTACTCGATAATCTCCATTGTAAAAAGAAAAACATTTCCAATAAATTATTGAGTCTTCGCTGATCATATTAACAGGCCAAAAATCAACATTAACCAAAGTGGCAAAAGGCTCACTATGCGATGAAAATGTAACCATTTCTTTTCGCGTACTTTGAAACATATGCCAAAAAGATGAGCTCGTCACAATCACTCTCACAAAGGCATTGGTATCCCATAAATTATTGTGATACATTGGAATCGGCTGGTAGGATCTCTGTAATCGTTTGGGGTCAATTATATAGTTATAAGTAAGGGCGGCAAAATATTCACTATGACAGACACTATCGCAATCAAAATTAGAAAAAATCACTTTTTCCAGGTCAATTTCTCGTTCGTCCAGATACTTCTTAAGCTCTCTGGCGGCAAATGTAGCATTGGAAGCCTTGCACTTCATCTCACCATCAGCCACAATATGAGTAGTCACAAGAAAATCACGGAAAACACCGTCAAATTTATTTCTTAAATAGTTCACTTTTTCCAATCTGGTTTCTTTGTTTTCCCGCTCCTCGGTAGCTAATAATAATATTATTTGTTTATTGGGAAAATTACTGTTTGCGATAGCCTTGATGGTAGGCTCTATGACACTAGCGGGCTCACCAGCCGTTGGAAGCATTACGACGTGGATAATTTTTCTCCAATCAAGTATCTCGGAATCTCTTCCTTTTAATTTTGAAACCTCCGCACATTCCAGTTTTAATAATTTTATTTCTTTCCTTATTTTTCCTTTTTCAGAAAAAGGCATTTTTTCTGATAAAACTTTTTTCAGGTCGCCTATTTTTTCCGTTAGAATTTTTAAATAATTTTCTGGATCACTAATGTTTTGACACCTTCTCCACCAGTCAGTATGCTTTCCTCTTACCAACTTTCGGTAAGCCGAGACTGAATAAGTGGATATAAAAATTGTTCTATGAATCCAATAGATATCAAACATTATGACAAAAACCGCCACCCACACGGGCAGAAAAAAAGAAAAAATTGGCATTCCAATCAAAGTGGTCCAAGTTAAAATACCTGGTATCACTTCAAGCGCTCTTTGTATCTTTTTATCTTTTTCTTCTTTGGGATATGGACTGGGAAAATAAAACATATTTTAAAATCTATTTAAAATTTAAACACAGCTTAAATGCAAATTTTTATTAAAAGTAATTTACTAGAATTAGTGATCCGCTAGCCACGCTTATTCCCAGCTGAATTATAAAGGTAGTCAGGGATAAAATATGAGACAACATCCTTTCTTTTTTGGAAAAAAAATAAATTGCCAACACTAAATTAGTTAAGGCAAAAAATAACCCCACTGCAGGAATAAGAAAAACTTGAGTACCTTCACCCATTAAATCCACCCCTAAATAAACATTATAGTGCAATATTATTAAATTATTTAATTTCTTTATAAAGTAAAAAAGAAATAAAAAATTTAAAATATTTATCAAAATAGAAGAGATAAACAAAATTAATAGTAGTTTATTTTTAAAAAATTCTTTTATATTATCCATCTTATTTAGATTATTTTTTTAAAACAGAAACTGCCTGTTTTATTTTAGGCATTTTACTGAAAAAAATTTCATGTGGTTCTTTAAATATATTAATCAAGAACCTATCCAACATATTTAACCGATAAGTCAATTCTTCTCCGGTTAAAAGCATATAGCGTATCTCTTTGCCGACTTCTGCTTCCAAATGATTGATGAGAGTTTTTAGTTTAGCTCTACTCGCATTATCCACCACCAACAAAAGATCCAGCTTTCCTTTGGCATAATTCATAAAAACACCTGTTGTTAAAACTAGCTTCACATCTCCAATTTTTTTAACATTATTCAAACTACTGCATTGCGGAAAAATATCAGATTTTATAACTAACCTTTCAAGCTCTTGATAAAAAGGAAAAGTAATGTTGGTGTGGTAATATTTTTTTCCTTTCTTGCTTTTCTCTTTTACGAACCCAGCTCGCTTAAAAGCATTTAGTTCTTTTCGAGTTTCTGCTGAATTAAGAATATTTCTACTGACAATATCAGAGAAAGAATAATCTTGATTATTGTTCAAAATAAAAAAACGCATCATCCTTGCTCTTGATTTAGAGCCAAATAGTATTTCTAAAACTTGCACTGAAGACATATTTTATAAAATTAGTTAATTAAAATTTAAAAACTTACTCCAAGCTATAGTTTAATCCCAAAAAGCTAAAAAGTAAATATTTGGTAAAAAATGCCTAAATCGAAAAAGCTCTCTAATTGAATTAAGTGAAATTATCATCCACCTTGAGATTTAGGCTCAAATTTAGGCCCCAGGGGCCATCTCAGACCCTTGGAGCATAAATTTCAGGAAACCTCTAAGTAGATTTATTCAAATCTTTGACCTGATAAAAATTCAAAAAATCATTAAGGGCTTCTTTTTGCTCCGATATCAAATTAAGCTTATCTATTTCATCCTTATTCAAATCCATCCATTGAAATAAAACTAAATTTTCTTTAGTTTTTATTTTACCACTTATGGTTCCGTAAAAATAAGACGCTTTTTTTATAAAATTATCCGAAATATTATAGAAATAAAGATTAAAATAAATGCACTCCCCCAATTCGCAATCCAAACAATCTTTTACTTTTTTCTTTATTATATCCCTTAAGTCATCATCTTCTTCTAGATTTCCAAAGGGGATTGTCCATTCTTCTTCTGCCTCATTTTCTTTCTCCTCTTTAATTTTTAGCACTGCTATCTTTCCATTATTTTCAACCTCCTCTGCTTTTTTCTCTTTGCACTGCTTAATAAGAAGAATTTTATTCTCCTCATTTAAAATAATAAAACCCACCGTACTAATTAATTTAATCATTTTAATAGAAATTATTTCTTAAAATTTATCTAAACTGTTAGTATCTCTTGCTCTTTCTTTTCTCTCATGTCATCCACTTTTTTGTTATAATCGTTAACTACTTCCTGTAATCTCTCCTTGCCTCTAAATTTGTCATCTTCTGCAATTTCTCCTGTTTTTTCTAGCTCCTGAATTTCTCGCCAAATATCTTCACGAATATTTCTCACAGATATTTTAGCATCTTCTGCTTTTTTGTTTAAAATTTTCACCAAATCCAACCTTCTCTCCTCATTAAGAGCTGGTATGTTGATTCGAATAACGTCCCCGTCGCTGTTAGGAGTTAAATTTAAATCAGAAACTTTAATAGCAGCTGCGATATTTGCCACACTATCCTTACTCCAAGGCTGGATAAGCAAAGTTCTCGGCTCAGGAACATTGATATTGGCCAATTGCTTTAACGGGGTTTTTGTTCCATAATAATCCACCAATAAATCTTCAATAATTGAAGGATTGGCTCGACCTGTTCGTATTTTTGACATTTCAAATTTAAAATGTTCAATCGCTCCATCTAACTCATTTTTTTTTCCTTCTATTATTTTTTTATACATATTATTTTTGATTTTCCTACTTATATTATTAATTTTAGACAAATAATAAAATTCACTTAGGTTTATTTAAAATTTCTCAATCCTGAGTAAACAACGTTTACATCACTTGGGTTATAAACAATTCCTGAAATTAGTTTACCTGTGTTTAACTGATAAGTCGACCAATTTCCACCACCATCAACGGATTTGTATATTGCTTGAGCAGCACTATAAATTATCTCTCTGGAATTTCTTGGATTAATAGCTACTGATCGAATAGGAAATCCTTTGGAAGTGTCCAATACCCCTATCTCCTCGATATTTTCTCCGGCATCATAACTTCTAAAAATACCACTATCCGTACCTATAAAAATACCATTCCTGTCACCCTGACTAACTGCTATAGAATAAGCCTTGCCCATTTTATTTTTTATATCTGCTAGTTTTCCTTCAATAACTTTAAAATTATCCCCATTAATATCTGATGATAATATGTCATTTTCATGAACCAAAAAATAAATATGACTGTCTAAACCTCCGCCAAAAAGTATTTTCGTAACTGGTCCAGTTGCTTTATAAACACTTCTCCATGTATCTCCGCCATCCACTGTTCTCAAAATAGCACCTTCGGAAGTGCCTATATATAGAATCATTGGATTTTTTCTATCCATGGCCAAAGAAACAATAACTGTACCATCAGCTGGTTCGGTATAAATTTCCTGCCAATCCTCTCCATAATTATCAGTTTTATATACCTTTCCTCGTTTTCCATAAACACCTAGCGCTACTACGTTACTTGGCTTGAAATAATTTACCGCCACCCCATAAACTTTACTGGCTGGAAACTTTAATTTTTCCCAGCTCTCTGCTCCGTTTTTTGAAACAACCACGCCCTTATCTCTAGTTCCCAGATAAATTCTTTTATTATCCACTGGGTCAATAGCTATATCAAAAATATCAACTTTGGATATGTTTTGTTTATCGTTAACCTGATTTTTTAAATCCCAGCTTACGCCGCTATCTGCTGATTTTAAAATTCCACCAATTTCCCCCGCCGTGCTACTTCCTGTCAATGAACATCCAGAAAGAATGGCAACTCCAAGTAAAAGTACACAAAATTGACCATATTTTTTCATATTGCAAAAATTTTAAAATATTATTATTTAATTTAATTATATTACAATAATAAAAAAAACTCAATGCGCAACAGGATCACTGATCATAAAACATGCCAACAATAAAAATTATTCTTCTAAAAATATTATGCAGAGATTATTTTTAGTTTTGAGTTTTTTCCAATGGATATTACCTAAATGATTTAGATTAATTTAGCATAGTAGCTAATTGAAAATAGTATAAATATTTAGCAAAAAGATACTATTTATCCAGTCTAATTGTACAGACGAGGCATACCTCGTCTGTACAATTTTTAATTAAGCCTAAATATAAAATATTCAGTAAATCTATCTATATTTCTTTCTATATTTCTTTCTATGTTTCTTTCCATGTTTCTGTTAGTGTCTCTTTTAATAGCCTCATTTAAAATTTATTTTTCAGTCAAATTGATACATACGTATCAATTTGACTGGATTTTTATTTTTTAAATCTCTTTGCGGTCCTGAAAGCTATTCACTTTCAGCTCTCCCGACTGAGCTTCTCAAATACTAAGATGCTAAATTTCTAAAACAAAAAACACTAACCAAAAGATTAGTGAATTTAATATGTGCGCCGTGGGGGATTCGAACCCTCGACCATCAGCTTAAAAGGCTGTTGCTCTACCAACTGAGCTAACGGCGCATATTGCATATTTAGAAAAATAAAATATTCCCCAATGCTGGGTTTATTTATTTCTTATACTTTATATTAATTTTAAGCAAATATAGAATACTATAAAATTATAGCTTTTTCAAAATAAAAGTCAACCCCGCCAGAGATGAAAATGCTTAAATTAGTTACTTCCCTCTCGAACTGAGGCTAAATCAGCTTTTAAACACACGAACTATTGATTTTAATTAACCAGCATGCTATTATTTTTAGGTATTGTTTTTGATTATGTTTTCAGAAAAGCAGAAGTCTATAGAGTGGCGATCATAGTTCAGTGGTAGAACATCGGTTTGTGGTACCGAGTATCAGGGTCCGATTCCCTGTGATCGCCCCTTTGTAGATTTCAAATAAAAATTATTTAATTAAAAATAAGCTCTTGTGGTGAAATAGATATCACACTTGGCGGAGTTTATCCCGCTTAACGTGCGCCCATAGCTCAACGGATAGAGTGTCTGGCTTCGGACCAGAAGGTTCTAGGTTCGAGTCCTAGTGGGCGCACATTGTGCGGGAGACCAAGCGTTTCAGGTTCGATTCCTGGCAAGAGCACCAACAACGAACTATTTGAAAAAGGAAAGGGTGTTTTTCTTTCGAGGTTCTGCCCGTAAAGATATTCGGGCAGTGTGGCAGGGCGAAATGCGGACTCGGTTTTGCGAAGCTATTTTCTGGGGAAAGGATTTGGCAAAACCTCGGCTGATTTTTGGTGGTGGTTTCCCGCCCGCAGAAAAGGGTCTGGGGAATGAATGCGGGCGGGGCTTGTGTTAACTACAAAATCATGGTAGGGTAGCTTCAGAAGAAATCCTTTGGATTTCTCGAAAATTGTACATTCACAAACTAAACAAGGAGACGACAATGGAAACAGTTCTATCAGGAATCCGCGCCACGGGGCGCCTACATTTTGGCAACTTTCTTGGAGCCGTGCAAAACTTCGTGAAGTTCCAACAACCCGGCAATACCTGCCTCTACTTCATCGCCGATTGGCACACACTGACAACACTCGAAAATCCAGAAGATCTTCGAGGTAATCTGGTTGAGATTGTGAAAGATTACATTGCCGCTGGTCTCGATCCAGAGCAATCAATCATTTACGCTCAGTCAAGTGTGCCGGAAATCTCCGAACTGTGTCTGTATCTTTCCATGATTCAGCCAATTGGTGAGCTTGAACGCGTTCCGACATTCAAAGATTTGATTCGTAAGAATCCAGACAACGTGAATCTTGGGCTCGTGACCTATCCCGTTCTTATGGCGGCAGATATTCTCGGTCCTAAAGCGACACTCGTGCCGGTTGGCGAGGATCAGATTCCAAATGTTGAAATGGCGCGCAATCTCGCGAACAGATTCAACAAACGTTTTGGAAACACCTTCGTCATCCCCGAGATGATGGCGCAAATGATAAAAGTGCCAGGGCTTGACGGCGCAAAGATGGGAAAATCGGAAGCGGACAACGCTATCGACATCAATGTCTCTATTGAAGCAATCCGCGACCAGTATCTGAAGAAGGGAATTACGGATCCACAACGTCTCCGAGTTACTGATCCCGGCGATCCATACAATCGTTGCCAGTCTGTGTACCCTGTGCACGAACTGGTGACGAATGGCGAGACAACAACTCGAGAGATTGCCAATCTCTGCATCTCGGCTCAAATCGGCTGTGTTGCCTGTAAGCATCGTTTGGTTGATGGCATCGCAAAGATTCTGGAACCCTTTCAGGAAAAACGTGCCGGTCTCGTCAACCAAAATGATTACGTCAAAGATGTACTTCATGAGGGTGGCAAGAAAGCTCGCGTCAGAATCAAGGCAACCACCGAGCTTGTTCGAGAGAGAATGGGCATTGTTCTCTATTAAGATCGAGTATACTTAATGGGCACCTAAAACCGCAAGATTTTAGGTGCCCATTTTTTAATTTGACAACGATAGCCTAACCATGATAAGCTTACTCATGGTTAGGTTGCTGTACATTTATAGATACTAAAACTCACATCTGGTTCCCTTGATTAATCAAGGGGTTGGGGCTAGATAGTTTCGCGATATACTATCCGAGACAAAGTGGTCTTTGCATAAGTGAAGACTCGGCATTCCTCCGTAATCATAGGAAAAACCGAAATCGGCTGAAAAGCATAGAGTCGGTATGAGTCCCGAGAGTAATCAAGGGAGAAGTAAGGTGGCACCGCGGAAATCCGCCCTTACGATATGAGCAATTTTGCTTGTATCGCAAGGGCGGTTTTTCATTTATTAACTCTTAAAACAACATTACTATGAGTAAAGACAATCACTGCTACAAAGAACCAAATATAGAAACAAATATGTTTGAGGTTCAACAAACAAATAAACATGAGAAATTGATTTTTGGATCAGACGCAAAGTCTGGTCTGAAAATTATTCTCGCCATTCATAATACTACCTTAGGGCCAAGTACCGGTGGTACACGAATGGCACTCGTCCCAGAAAAAACAGCTATTGATGAAGCTCTCCGTCTTTCGTATGCAATGACATTTAAATGCGCGATTATGGATGAACCTTTCGGTGGTTCAAAAGCTGTTATTATTGGTGATCCATCAAAACCAAAATCAAAAGAATTTCTCCACGCTCTTGGTGATTTTATTGAATCACTCGGCGGAGCATTCCTGACTGGTGTAGATATGGGTCTTTCGTTAGAGGATGCAAAAATTATCGGCGAGCGGACAAAATATATTTTTAACTCCCAAGGTTCTTCTGGTGTTACTACTGCCCATGGCGTTTTCAAGGGTATTAAGGAAACGGTCTCTTATGTGTTACATAAAAACAGACTAAAGGATGTACGTATCGCGGTCCAAGGACTTGGGGCTGTCGGCGGTACGCTTGTTGAACTACTCTTTGCTGAAGGTGCGAGGGTTTTTGTTTCAGATATTGATCCTAAAATGACAGAGAAGTATAAAATGATGGCAACCGTTGTTGATAATGATACGATACACAGTATTGATTGTGATGTATTTGCGCCTTGTGCTGTTGGAGAAATTGTCAATGATAAAAGCATCAAGGAATTTCGGTGTAAGATTATTGCTGGAGGTGCCAACAATCAATTAAAAGACGAAACCAAACATGCCAAGGAATTACACTCTATGGGAATCCTTCATGCTCCAGATTTTGTAATTAATGGTGGTGGTGTATGCCATGGTATGTGTGAAGTAAAAGGAATTGATGTGTCCAACGCTCTTAAAAAGACAGATATTATCCCAAGTATATTGCGTACCATTTATGATCGGTCAAAGCAAACAAATACACCACCGCTCCATATAGCCTATGAAATAGCCTATGAAAAACTCAAAGTCACCAAAAAATAATCCGATTTCAGATCGAGTTAAAAACATACAATACTCGGCAATCAGAAAAAGTTTTACCACCGGATCGAGTAAAAATATCATAAATGCGACCATCGGTCGTCCTGATTTTGATGTGTCGAGTGAAGTCAAAGAACAAGCAAAATTACATATTGATCTCGGACATAATGCATATACGGAAACAAAAGGTGTGTTGTCTCTACGACAAGCAATATCCGAATATTTACGAAAAAAGAATATCAGCCGCACCGCAGATGAAATCATTGTTACATCCGGTACAACCTCTGCAATTTTTATGGTGATATCCTCTCTCGTTAATCCCGATGATGAAGTGATTATTTTTGAACCATATTTCGTAGCGTATCCTGAAGTAATAAAAATGGTTGGCGGCAAATGCATCATTCTAAAAACGACTTCTGATTTTCACCCAGACATCGCGTTGTTAGAAAAAACTGTTACAAAAAAGACAAAATTGATAATTATAAATAGTCCAAACAATCCTACCGGTGCGGTGTACTCGTCAGAAACAATAAATCATATTGTGCGTATTGCGAAGAAAGTAGGTGCGTACATTCTTTCGGACGAAATTTATCACGATTTCATATATGGTGAGACTCCATATTATTCGCCCGCCGAAATATATAGCAAAGCGATAATCGTTGACGGTCTTTCAAAATCAAAAGGTATGTCCGGCTGGAGAATAGGGTTTGTGGCAGGTCCTAAGAATATTATTGACGCTGTTGAAAAATTGCAACAGTTTACTTCAGTGTGTGCTCCTGCCCCGCTCCAGCATGCTTCAATCTTAGCTTTTACTGACCCGCTCGCCCCAAGTTACCTAGAAAAATACAAACAGAAAAGAAATTTGCTTATTGAAGGAATCAAGAATGAATATCAGGTAATAATACCCACTGGAGCTTTTTACCTATTTTTAGAAACACCAATTTCTGCTGATAGATTTACAGCTATTTTGGCAAAAAAAGGACTAGCCGTGGTACCGGGTAGTGCGTTTGGTAACTACAAAAACTTTATTAGAATTTCGTATGCAGTCAGTGATAAAGAGATTGCACAAATGATTAAAATACTAAAAGATGCTGTTAAAGAAAAATGACGCCATACTCGAAAGTACAGCGTCATTAAGTTTTACTAGTAGTGCGTTCAAGAGATGATTCCCTTGATTGCATGGAGCGTATCATGTTGGCTCTGTGGAAGCACATTGCCAATCACGTTGTTGAGAACAGTCACGACACCTTGCAGTTTGACACCGATTGGCTCCACGATGAGCGCCATACCCTTGGCAAAATACTTGGTGCTGATCAAAAATTTCTCAGGACCAAAAACATTTTGAACAAGTTTATGAATTCCGTTCGGCGTATACCAATGAGACAGGAAGAATCCATCTCTACCTTGTGTCTGCCCAACAATCTGAAGGGCCGAGATAGATGGAATTGAGCCACTGGAAACCTGCCTTTGTATTGCCGAAAGAGAATCCCTCACAGCATTCTTCGTGGTTTCCTCGTCGAAAGTCGAGACCTTGGCTCGAACACCTATCGATAGGAGCTCTCTCTTTACCGAGAATCCTATCCAATCGAACAAGAATTCTTCGCCGAGAATCCGACCGTTCCGAAGATACTCGTCGTATCCACAGAACGGATATCCGGATTCCGGTTCAGCTTTGAAGAAGCTCTGACAGTTGTAGACCCCTATAATGAGGCGCCGGGGCTTACTCGCGATCTGCTGGCAAATGACGGAAATCTCACCCGGCAAGAATGTCATCTCCACACCATGGTCGATGAACGGCTTGAGGATGGAAGACCTTGCCCGTTCGACTTGTTTAGGTGCAAGGTCGTTGAATACAACCTTGGAAACATACACCCCTATTCGGGAGAACATGTCCTCAAGAATCACCTTTGGATCACGACAACCGACGGCTCCGCCGAGTGTGATGATATCTTCGCAATCGATTTCTCGATACGCCGCAAGAGTAGCATCCAATTCCCCTTGGTTATCCGTCGTCATCTCTTCCGTTTCGTACGTACTGGACTGAGCGTCCCAGAAAGCCTTTTGGCCTTCGACTGTGAGGTTTGGCTTTTGCCAACCATCTTCTCTTGACTTACTCATTTGAATCTCCTTTGGTTTGAGTGTTTGATGTGGTTTGAGAGATATCTGCGATTATTGCCCCAATGGCTTTCACCATTTCCTCGGGATCAATCACAATTGTTTTCCGCGGATCACTAGATCCGCAGTAAACCGTTCGTTGTCTGAGTAGCACCGCGTCCACAATGATATTCTGAAAGAACTCATGAAAGGGACACATATCCCCCGAGTTCAATCCAAGTTTTTTGGTGATTTCTGGTCCAGCGAACTTCACTGTTTTTTCCGATACGCCGAGAATAGCAGCGACCTTTGAGAAGTCGACTCTATTCATGCCGGGCAGGATAGTGGCAATCAAACCTATATCCTTTTGAGATAAGAGCAAGGTCTTTGCCATCAAGTCAGTGGATATATCCAAAGTGCGAACAACATCACCAATCGTAATGACAGGATCATGCTCAATCACTCTCGGCGAATACCCAGAACTCTTAAGCTTCTGTATGATTTTTTCTGTCTGTGTTTCCATTATCGTCTCCTTGTTTAGTTTGTGAATGTACAATTTTCGAGAAATCCAAAGGATTTCTTCTGAATCTACCCTACCATGATTTTGTAGTTAACACAAGCCCCGCCCGCATCCATCCCCCAGACCCCTTTCTGCGGGCGGACAAAATGCAAAAAACAAAAGTCAGTCGAGGTTTTGCGAATCCTTCCCCCAGAAAATAGTTTCGCAAAACTGAGTCCGAATTGCATTTGCACTCCGCCTGTCCGAATATTTTTTCGGGCAGACGGAGTGCGTATGTGTTCCCCCGCACTTCTGCTTCAGCTGAAGCACCACGCTTCGCGTAGTGGCGCTTCAGCGCGCGGGGGACGCTTTACATTACAGATTTTGAAAATAGGTTCTAACTTGGTACAATAAACGCACCTATTACCCCCCCCATGGCAAAAAAACACCATCAATGTGGTGCTTTTTTGTTTATAAAATATTTTATGTCTTCTGGCGATGCAGAAATATTATCTCAAAAAATTTATCTTTAGCAATAACCCATAAAATATTTTATTATATTTTATTTTTCTATTCCAAAAATATCCCTTACTTTTGTGCCAATATCTTTTTTGTAAAAAATTTCTCTCTCCTTTGATTTCTCTGTGACACCGTTAAAATTATTCAAATTAAAATCAACTCTCCCATTTTTTAGTTCTTGCAGATATGCCGCTTTCTGCTCGTTGCTCCAAACCGAAGAATAAATATATTTATAAATTATAACACTACTCATTATGGTTATGACTACAAAAAATATCATAAACAACAATTCGGAATGACTTAAGAAAAAACCAATAATAGCTTCTTTAATTTTAAAAAAATTAAAATCTTCCCTATTGAATTTAAAAGTTTTTTTATTTTGTTCCATCATTTTTTTCTAAAGAATAAAATATTACATCTAACTCAGAGCTGATTACTAATTTTTCTTTTTCCTCCACAGTTAAATTGGCTACTTCATTATTTCCCGTACTCAAAACACTCATTCCGCCACTAGTATTATTTATATCAGTCTCAGATTTATTTTCTATAGTAATTTTTTTTGATTCAATGTCAAACGAAACCAAGCTGTTGTAGTATTTTATACTATTTAGCTTATCTACGAAATTAATTAATCCGTTATAATTTCCGATTAATACTATTTTTATTGTAAAATAATTCTTTGCTGGCAAAGACTTCAGAAGTTCATTTTCCTTATTATTTGGATTATTTTTGCCCAATTCTAATATTTTTTTATTATTTTCATCTACAGATATCACTATGTCGTTTTCAGTTTTTTGAGCTATCGCCTCCAATTCATTGACCAAACTAACAATATTGTCTTTGTGAAAAATGGTCTCCAGGCTCTGACCAGTGTTATTTACTTTTTCAAAATTATCTTTTAAAATACTTAGCTTGCCCAACTTATCCTCATTGTCCTGCACATTGATTAATTTCATTTGCACCAAATCATAGTTATCCTTTAATGTTTTAGTGGAAGGAAAAATTACAAAAATAACAAAGCCCACCCAGATTATAAAAAGAGCTCCAATGATAAGATATATTTTATTTTTTTTAAGAAAACTATTATTTTTTTTCATAACTATTTAAACATTTCATATTAACATCAAAATTTAATTCAAATTCAATATTTTCTCTCAAAACTATATTATTTAAAGGAATGTTTATCCCATCAAAACAATCATCGTTTTCCAGGTCTTCTTTCATTTTTATCAAAAAATCTCTATTTTGAGCGGTGCCCTTTAGTGTCAAATTGAGACCATTTCCCTTTATGGACTTTATCAATACCTCTTGCGGTAGTAGCGTTGACAATTTCTCAAACACGGCAATCCAGCCAACGTCAAACCTTTGAATTATTTTTATAAGATCAACCCGCAGTCCTGCTTCCCGCAAATACTCTTCATATTTTTTTATTTCAACATTCTCTCCGCTCGATTCTTTTATTGCCAACTGTTGATTTACTGAACTTAACTGATATTTCGCTATCGCATCCACACCCTTTATTGCAATAAAAAAAAGTAGCGTTATGATAATTATCATAATTTCTTGCAAAACTACAAACTTTAATATCTTATTATTTTTTAATTTTTTTTCTTTGCTCTTGGGCAAAAGACTTAATTTTATTTTCATAGTAAACTAGTATAAAAAATATTTTTTATTTATTACCCAAAGCCAAACCGATCGCAACTGCGTATTTTATTACATTATCTTTTTTTATTATCGGAATATCTTTGATATTGGGAACTATTCCATCTCTAACATCTCCCTCCATCACTTCAATTTCTAAATTTTTTGACAAATAAGGAATTAATCCCTTAGCATTGGACATTTTTCCGCAAATAATAATTTTGTCCACTGATGAAGAATATCTTAATCCATCTAAATAAAAATCAATAGTTCTTTTTATTTCATTAATTAGACCGTCCAAAACCGGCTTAATCGCCTCAAATAAGGCATCCTCTTCAAAGAATAATCCTATACCATCTTTTTCTTCTATTTCTTGAGCTTTTTTATCTGAAATATTGAATTTTTTCGCAATTGCCCCAATTACATTTTTCTCAGAAATAGGAACACTGGAAGCAAAGCAAGGAATATTTTTAATGGCAAAAATAAAACTAGTTTTATTTTTATCTAAATTTATTATTAATACTGTTTTTAATGGGCTATGTTCGTTTAAAAGACTTCTGGCGATGGCAGTTGTTTCTGATTCAATACCAACCACCTCTAGCCCAAACTCTTCTAAAATTTCAATATATTGATCAATTACTTTTTTGGCTGTAGCTAATACTAAAACTTTAATTTCTCCATTGTTATCATTGTTATCAAAAATGTCTCCCACTAATTGCCAATCATAGTAAACTTGATCTAGAGAAAGTGGGATATTGGCTTCTATTTCCCATTTTATGGCTTCGTCGATTTCTTTTTCGCTCATAGCGGGCATAGAAATCAGTCTCAAGAAAGACTTAGATTCAGACAAGGCTAACCTAATTTTTTTTGTTTTTATTTTTTTAGGCTTAATATTTTTTATTAATTTTTCCAAAGTTTTAAAAAATTCCGCTTTGTCTACGACTTCCCCATCTAAAACGACACCCTTGGGCATACTTACAGATCCATAATTTTTAATCTTTCTATCCTCAATCCTAATTATTCGCAAAACATCATCCTCGATATTTAATCCAGCAACATCATCTTTAAAATCAATAATTTTTTTACTTAAAAAGCCCATTTTTATTTTTATTTATCCTATTAAATTTATCTTTATTTTAAAAATTACAACTCCTCCCAGGAATCTATGGCATAATCCGTTCCGGTTGGAAAATATGGAGGAGGATAATACAGTAAATTATTATCAAAAATCAGATTTCTGTTGGTGTATCCGGTTCCATTTGTATAAGCAAAACCATATCTTAGTTTAGTCACAATTGAGCCATTGACTGTAATGGTATCCCTGTTATAAGATGAGCTGAAGGCATCCCTTCCAACTCTCCCACTTTGAGCTAAGAGAGCTCCGTCAATTCTTAAGTCTTCTTCACTTCCCCTAGTCACTTCGACATCTCTTTGCGCTACTAATCCAATAATATCACTACCATTATAATTAGTATAGAGCAAATCATTCTTTATAAAAATATCCCGATCTCCTCCGCCAGATAAATCAGCGGCTGCTACTGTAACTTTTTTATTATTTATCGCTCCATCTATCCAAACATTGTCTTCAACAAAAATTATTCCATCATTGGGAATCACGTAAGTAGTATAGGCTGATCGACTAGTCCAATCGTTAGATGTCGAGTTATAGCCAGTCACGCGATAAACTCGCATAGTTCCATCTGAACGCAAAACTATATGTCTCCCATAGTCGGCATTATTAAAATATATACCATTGGCTGAAACTGTTGCCCCATTTGAATTTCCAGGGCAAACGGAACCGACATTGGCGCATCCCGCTTCACTTTTCATATCCGCCATATCAGAAAGCACACTATTAAAATCTTTAACTGGGGCAGGAAATTCCCTTCCGGCCATAAAAACATCTGGCCGACTAGGCACGGCTGCTGGAGGAAGCGGATCTACAGGATTATCGTGAGTGTGCACTCCAAATTCATTTCCTCCATTATGATCAGGATCAGCATATTCAGCCACTCCGCTACTAACTACATTGTGAGCCACCGCATCAAATCGAATCCCTTCATTGGAATGAATTGGACCATATACATCTGTGCCTGCACCAAAGCGAATATCAGAATCACATAAAACTGAATATTCACTCCATGAGGGCTGGCGAAAACGTACCCTAACTATTCTTTCTAAATTTGGATTTTTATAAGTCCAACCAGCCACTTCAACAACAACAATAGTAGAGTTAGATGCAGGTGGAGTAACTGTAATTCGATAACTACCTACACCATTAAAGTCATCCTCGTAAGGTGTCCCGACGCCATAAGGTGTCCCGACGCTCCAAAATTGTCTTATCTGTTTTTTGGTCAAACCTGAAACTTGATGAGCTAGATACCAGCGATAAAAATAAACACCCGCTTCTGCAATTTGCAAAGATTGTTCTTTGGATTCCCGATTGATTCCAAACTGCATATTGCTAACCACTATTCTGAGAGAAGCAGTCAAAAAAATAGACACTATAGTAATTATTATCAAAGTATAGGCCAAAATTGATCCGGACCTAACCAAGCTAATATTTTTATTTTTAAAATTGTTCATATTTTTATTCAATGGTATCATGCTCGCTTAAATTACGTAGTGAAGCGTAAGACTCTATGATCAAATCACCTTCTTTTCTATCAATAACCAGATTTATCTCAATCATCCTAACAGTATTTAAACTACTGGAGGGAGTGCCTATAGTATTATTTACTCCGTCATAATAATAAAATAATGGTTGTGTCCCGCTATTGACCACATTTTTAATTAAAATTTCAGCTTCACTATCTCCAGCTGGGTAAGTCAAGGGAAAGCCACTAGGATTACTTTTGCCCACCATCAAGTTTGTTCCGCTTAAATAGTAGTGGACTTTTTCCGACACGCCATCATTATCTATATCGCTAAAAATTTTTAAATCAAAACTACCCGCGCTTAAAATGGGATAGCTACCGTCGTCACCAGATCCCAACCTTCTTAGAGTATTAACCATTTCACTCGCCCCCCTATTGGCAGCTATTGAAGCTTCATGGGTATGCATAACTAAATTATAATTTTGCCAAGATTTAATAAAGAGTTGATTTACTCCAATCATAATAATGGAAAATATTCCAATAGTAATAATTACTTCTGAAAAAGTCATACCTCGTCTAACTAACAGAAGATTTTTTATATATTTTTTAAAAAAATAAAATTTAAACACCATTTTATAATAAAAAATTAAATTGCCTCTAAGCTTATTTCTTTGGTAGTGAGTTTATCTATAGTGATACTGTCGGTTTTATTTTGATAATTATTAGCTGAAATTAAAATTTCATAAATCTCTCCATTTTGAAGAGGTGCAACCATTTCTTTGGGAAAATAAACATAGCCATATTTATCGGTAGTTAAAGTAACGTCATAGCTCAAAGTAGTATTTCTCAGTTGCACCGTTGCATTTGCTATTATCGAACTGGTCGCTAAATCCAGTATTTTTATAAAAGCTGAATCAATATTTTTATCCATGAAAACAATATCACTGACAAAATTAGTGCCTGGTACTAAGATAAAAGAACTTGGTATTAAATCATCCCCCAATTCAATTTTGCGAAATTGATGCGTACTGCTATCTAGATTAAATTTCTCCCAATCTAACGTGTACCGGCCAGCATTAATATCGCTGTCCGAAAATTCCCCATTACTATCAGTAGTAATTGTATCCGTATAAGTAAAATTACCTGGAGGAACCGTACCGTCGTCCAACCTTCTGCCACCAACTATATCAAAGGCCACATTGGGCAGATCTTCACCAAATGGATCTTTGGAAGTAAATATTATATCAGAAAGCAAATCGATAATAACTGTTTTTTCATTTAAAACTCCTGCGATAATATTACTATGTGCATCCTCCGGCAAAAATCCAGCCGAAAGTGGAGAATAAGTCACGACTGTCTCATAGCCTGTCTTACTCATAGTAATTTTATAATTTTGCACTGCATCAGCTGGCACTCCCTGCAATAAAAGACTACCGTTGGTATCTGTGTGGGTGGTATAATTAATGGCTGGAGAAATTTGGTTATTAAAAATATTAACCGAAACATTTGGAACAGGATTGCCGGCATAATCGATAGAATTAATAGAAAAAGTTCCTCCCCCAACTCCAGTTTCTACTCCCGGAGGAACAAATCTAGAACTAAGTGTCGCACGCTCGCCCAAACTCTCCCCCCCCCAATAGACTGTTACTTCAACAATTTTATAATCATTAGAAACATTGTCATTTGGTGACCCTCCAAAAATTCCATCATCTGGATCATCTCTGTAACTAATATCGGTAAAGACTCTAAAGGTTTTATCACCTACGGTAACATTTTCGTTTTGATTGATGACTGATCCTGCGGGAATTCCACCTATTATAGCAACATCATCATAAGCCAAATTACGCAGCATCTCCATTCTCTCATTGACCAAAGAAACAGCAATAATTTTATTTTTAGAATTTAATATATATTTTGAGCCTACTGCGAAAACAGAATAAAAAGACAAAGTTGTAACTGAAAAAACAAATATTAAAACTATGGCCTCTATTATAGAAACACCTTTATTAAAATTTTTATTTTTAAATTTCATCCGTTTATCTTAAGAAAAACTATTAATTTAATATTACACCAAAAAACAAAAAACATCAATTAATTACATTGATGTTTTTAAAATTATTTTACTATAAAAGCTAAGCTAATATTTCTTTGATTTTTTGCGATAACTCACTAGGTACAATATGGGTTTTTACAAAAAAAGCCACTATTCCCATTCCCTCTATTTTTTTTCTAGTTTCTTCATCCACCGAAGCCGAGAGCACCAAAATAGGAATGTTTTTCGTAGACTCTTCTATTTTTAATTTATTAATTATCTCTTCCCCACCCATTGCCGGCATAACCATATCTATCATTATCAAATCAAATTTTTTTTCAATTGCTTCTCGTAATCCCCATGCACCATTTTTGGCAAAGGTCATATCATAACCGTCTTGAGATAATTTGCCTCCAAACATATCAATAAAAACATCTTCATCTTCTATCATTAATATTTTTTTGTTATTAGTAGATATTTCATCCATAAGGATACGATTAATAAAAAATTATATAATTTTAATTTAACTAATTATACACTTTTTTTCGCCAAAAAGCAAATACACTCAGTAAAAATTAACAGTTTATTTAATTTTAATATTCACTTCATTAAGCTGTTTAGTTTCCACTTCACTAGGACTATTCATCATTAAATCATTCCCTCTTCCATCTTTAGGAAAAGCATAAATATCTCGAATCGAATCCAAATCTAAAAGAGCCATCAATATCCTATCAATACCAGGAGCATTACCACCATGCGGAGGCGCACCATATTGAAAAGCTTCTAATAACGCACCAAAGCGAGCGGCAACCTGTTCTTTGGTATAGCCCGCAATCTCAAAAGCCTTATACATTATTTCCGGGTTATGATTCCTAATGGCTCCACTGGAGGCTTCAAAACCATTCAGCACTAAATCATATTGATACGCTAAAATTTCTAAAGGATTTTTTTCTTCCAAGTCCTGCATTCCCCCTTGTGGCATCGAGAAGGGATTGTGTTCAAAATCAATTTTTCCCGGTTCAATTTCTGAATAGGAGTACATCGGAAAATCCACAATCCAACACCAAGCGGCTTTTGTATTATCTTTAAGTCCCATTTTCTGTGCACAAGCATTGCGAACCACGCCCAATGCACCACACACCGTTTTCCAGCTATCTGCTCCGAAAAAAATAATATCGCCAGCTATCGCGCCCACCTCAGTAATAATTTTTTTTGCCAAATCCTGACCTAAAAATTTAACAATTGGAGATTGCAACTCTCCATCTTCTTTGATAATTATATAGGCCAAACCTTTGGCTTCTTTGCTTATAGCCAGCTGAGTTAACTCGTCAATTTCTTTTCTGGTAAATTTAGCGCCCCCAGGTACTTTCATAGCATGCACCACGCCCTCATTTTTTACTACTCCAGAAAAAACAGAAAAACCGCAATCTCTTACCATTTCAGTAATCGGTTTAATTTCTAAATCAAATCGTAAATCTGGCTTATCACTCCCATATCGAGTCAATGCCTCTCGCCAAGGGATTTGTCCAAATCTACCATCTTTATTTAAATTAATTATTTTCTTATTCGAAAATTTTTCAGTGAGTTCAATCATCAACGGTTCTATAATCGCAAAAATATCTTCTTGTGTTACAAAACTCATTTCCATATCCAGTTGATAAAAT
This sequence comes from Candidatus Moraniibacteriota bacterium, assembly GCA_038331135.1. Classification (GTDB taxonomy): domain Bacteria; phylum Patescibacteriota; class Minisyncoccia; order Moranbacterales; family UBA9337; genus UBA9337. Next base: position 46,506 of record JBBQOS010000001.1, read on the forward strand.
TCCCCATAGTGTCTGTCCATACGAGGATCTTCATCTCTGAAACAAGGAGCTACTTGAAAATATTTATCTACTCCCCCTACCATCAATAATTGCTTGAACTGTTGAGGTGCTTGAGGAAGAGCATAAAATTTCCCAGGATGAAGCCTAGATGGAATAAGAAAATCTCTCGCTCCTTCTGGCGAAGAATTAGCTAAAATTGGAGTTTGAATTTCGGTAAATCCGAGCTTATGAAAATAATCTCGGATGTATTGAATATATTTATCTTTCAATACTAATATTTTTTGCAGTTCCGGCCTTCTCAAATCAATAAATCGATATTGCAATCGCAAATTTTCATTGGCTTCTCCGGGCTTTTCTTCGTCAATTTCGAAAGGGGGGGTCTTGGATTTATTTAAAATTTCCAACTCAATTACTCCAACCTCAATTTCTCCTGTAGTTAATTTGGAATTAAGCATATCCGCTGGTCGTCCCAAAACATTGCCCTTAGCCAAAACCACCCATTCGCTTCTCAATTTATCCGCTTCTTGCCAAGCCACCTCGTTAATTGCCGGGTCAAACTTTATTTGGGTTAAGCCATAACGATCCCGTAAATCAATAAAAATTAGTCCGCCATGATCTCTACGACGATGTACCCAACCAGCCAAAGCTACTACTTGCCCAACATTGGATTTATTTAATTCCCCACAAGTATGTGTTCTCATATTGATAATTCCATTGTCCTAAAAACAATTCATTTATATAGATTATATTCTAAGATACATTATGCCTCGAATTTCTATTTTTATCAAGAGCCGTAATAAAAATCAAACTTTGTTAAAATATTCAATTATCTCCTCAAAATTATCAACTATCATGTCTGATTGCTTCAAAACCTTTTTGCGAGTTATATTTTCGGTATAAGCGATAAACTTATCTACTACACCAAATTCTCTGGTCTGATAATCTGTCCAACCATCTCCCACCATAATTAATTCTCCAGCTAGGTTGAGAGCTTTTATTTGATTAACTTTACCATTAGTTTGAGCCATTAAATTTTCCTTATTCACTCCAGCTAAAATTCCATTTTCATCAAAGACAAACTCATTGGCTAAAATATTCATTAGATGAATTCCCAATATCTCAGCAGTGGGGAAAATTAAATCTTTGAATCCTCCAGAAATTATAAAAATATTATCTTTATTATCTTTAAAGAAACTTAAATTATTTAAAACTGAATCAGACAGTTCATCTTTGATAATTTGAGCTAAGTCATCAACAACATCTTTATTTGTTTTTATCAGATTAATTCTTCTTTCCAGTGACTCGGGAAAAGTAATTTCTCCATTCATTCCCATTTCCGTAATTCTTTTTATCTCCCAGACAATTTCATCCCTGTTTTCATTTTCTGCCAAGGCTAACTCAGCCAACTTATCCAAAGTCTCAATTTTTACCAACGTACTATCAAAATCAATTATCAACTTTTTCATAATTAATAAATACGCTTCTTCTCCTTTGGGAGAAAGTGCCCAAATGGGCGGATGAGGGTTATTTAGAATTACACCTTCCTTTTCTCCGACTTGAGAACAGAGGGGTAAAATTATTTTTTGAACATTTCTCAAATATATGCTATATTTATAGCATATATTAGCGATATTTATATTATATCCAAAGCTCACATTTGATACAACACTTAATCAACTATACGAAACAAGTTTCGTATATAAAACAGTTATATAAAATCCACTCGCTCCGCTTCATTTACTTCTCTCCCTAAGATTTTGTATAACGTGCGCGGATACCTCCGCTGTCATACTCCATTCCGATCCGCGGAACTCCGTATAACAACGAACATCCAATTAGGGAGTTAATGGTTCTCAAATGTTATCCAACAAACTCCAAAATTGATTTTTCAATTCCTTCTTCTGAAAGACCAGCTTCAGCTAGAACTTCATCTCGGCTACCATGCTCGAGAAATTTATCTGGCAAGCCTAAGTTTTTAACAAAAACTTCTATTTTATTATTCAAGAAAAATTCACCCACTGCGCTTCCTGCTCCACCCGTAAAGGTGTTATCCTCAACTGTTATAAAACATTTATGAGTCTGGGAAAGATTTAATAATAATTCTTCATCCAAAGGTTTCACAAATCGCATATCCACCAAAGTTGCATCCAATTCTTGGGCAATATTTTTACATCTTTGAAGCATTGTTCCAAAAACTAAGATGGCCGTTTTCTTACCCATTCTTATAACATTACCTTTTCCTATAATTATTTCATTATCTATTTTTTTAAAATATTCTTCTGACACTCCACCGCGAGGATAACGCACCATGACTGGACCCTTATGGGCATAACCCGCTTCCAACATCGCATAACATTCACTTTCATCTGATGGGGACATAATAACTACATCAGGGATTAACCGACTAAAAGATAAATCAAAACTCCCATTATGCGTAGCACCATCAGCTCCCACAATTCCCGCCCTATCCACTGCAAATAACACATCCAGCTTTTGCAAAGCCACGTCATGAATCAATTGATCATAAGCGCGTTGTAAAAAAGAAGAATAGATTGCCACTACTGGTTTTTTGCCCGCCACAGCCAAACCAGCCGCAAATGTTACAGCATGTTGTTCAGCAATTCCTACATCATGATAGCGACTGTTAAATTTCTTGCAAAAAATATTTAAACCCGAACCATCACACATAGCTGGGGTAACAGCGTGTAAATTTTTATCTTTTTTTGCCCTATCGCATATCCAGTCGGAAAAAACTTTAGAAAAAGTCAACTTGCTTTTATTATCAGTAATTTTTTCGCCTGTCTTTATATTAAATGGCTTTACTGAATGCAAAGAAAAACAATCTTTTTCGGCTGGAGCATATCCCTTACCTTTAGTAGTTATGATATGCAAAAATCTAGGACCTTTTATTTTTTTTAAATTTTCCAAAACTTCCACCAAGGTTTTTACATCGTGTCCGTCAATCGGTCCATAATAACCAAAACCTAATTCTTCAAAAAGTGTTCCAGGCGTAATCATACCCTTTGTGTAAACCTCGGCTTTACGCACGAATTCTTGCAGTGGAGGAACTGCTCCCAAAAAATCCCGACCCTTCTCTTTTAACTTGTTATATGAAGGAGAAGAAATTAATCGAGTTAAATATTTACCCATTCCTCCCACATTGGGGGAAATAGACATTTTATTATCATTGAGAATTACCAAGATATCGACCATCGCATCCCCAGCATGGTTAAGCGCCTCCATCGCCATCCCCCCAGTTAAAGCCCCATCTCCAATTATAGCTACTACGTGAGGATGATTCTTCTTACTTTTATTAGCCATTGCCAAACCAGTGGCCACACTAATTGAGGTGCTGGAATGACCTACCCCAAAAACATCGTATATACTTTCTTCTTTTTTTGGAAAAGGTGCCAACCCTCCTTTTTTTCTAATAGTATACAATTTATCTTTTCTACCAGTAAGAATTTTATGCGGATAAGATTGGTGTCCCACATCCCAAATTAAAGCGTCTTTGGGAGTATCAAAGACCTTGTGCAAGGCCACTGTGAGTTCCACTACGCCCAAATTTGAGCCAAAATGTCCGCCAGTCTTTGCTACGCTCTCTATCAAAAAATTTCGCACATCATTACACAAATCTATCAATTTTTTATCAGAAAAATTTTTAAAATCCTGAGGGGTATTTATTTTATCCAACATTTTTTTAGGTTTAGTCTTTTTCATAAAGTTACTTTATAAAATATAAAATTCCCCCTGTTGTAATGGCGCTTATTATAAATATTATCGCGCCCCAGCCGAAAAAATTTACCCATATTGGATTAGTTTCTCGGCCCATTATTTTTTTATCATTACCCACCACCATTATAGCAATTAAAAGTGGCAACGATATTATTCCATTCAAAAAAGCTGCATAATAAAGTGCCATTATTGGATTGATATTGAGAAGATTCAGACTTAACCCTACTAAAATTGAAAATATTATAACCAAATAAAAACCCTTGGCGTGAGAAAATTTATTATCCAATCCTTCGCGCCACTTCATCACCTCTGCGAGAGCATAAGCTCCACTTCCAGCCAGTATCGGTACTGCCAAAAGTCCAGTTCCAATTATTCCAAAAGCAAACAATAAATAAGCGTAGTCACCAGCTAGGGGTCGCAGAGCTTCGGCTGCCTGTTGAGCTGATTCTATATCATGCATGCCATTCTTAAACAAAACTTGAGCCGTAGTCAATACTATAAAAAAGAAAACTAAATTCGCCAAAATCATCCCAGTCCCCACGTCAGTTCTCATTTTATTAATCCTAACATGATTGTTAATTTTAAATTTTTCATGCATTAATTTTTGCACTTTTTTCTTAAATTTATTTTCCTCAACTTCGCCAGAAGCTTGCCAAAAAAATAAATAAGGAGTAATGCTAGTGCCAAAAATAGCTATGACAGCAAAAACATATTCCTTGCTAAAGACAATATGTGGAATGAAAGAAAAACTCAAAATTTCTCGCCACTGGGGATTAATTATTATACCCGTTACAATATAAGCTAAAACTGAAAAAGCTAGCCATTTTAAAATTCTTACATAGACATAATAACCGACAAAAACCTCCAGCATAATAATTAAAATTGCAAAAAAAATAGCTGCCACATAAAAATTTATATTGGTTAACATTTGTAACGATGCAGCCATAGCGCCTAAGTCAGCTCCAATATTGACTACGTTGGCAATAATTAACAATATTACTATCACTGTGACTATTTTTTTTCGATAATGTTTTTGCAACACTCCAGCTAAACCTCTATTAGTCACGATGCCGATTCTGGCACAAACTTCTTGAATAGCCATCATCATTGGAAGCAACCAAGCAGCCATCCAAATAATTCCCAATCCAAACTTAGCCCCCACGGATGAATAAGTTCCGATTCCGCTCGGATCATCATCGGACGCTCCCGTAATAAAACCAGGCCCCATGGCACGGAAAAAATAATAACTCTTAATCCAAGGTTTTTCAATTATTTTAACAAACCTCATCACTTCTGATTCCGATACTCGCACTATTCCATTCTCATCGTTGATTGCTTTAACTTCTTTCCAGGAAATTAATTTTTTAGCCAAAATCAATGGGATGCCAGCTTTATGACGAAACTCTGAAAGGGTGAAAAAATTTTCGGTGTTTAAATTATTTTTATTTGCTACTTTAGCCATGTTTTTATTTTAAGTTTATTATTTTTAAAATTTCATCAAAATCTAAAAAAATTAACATATCTTTTAGTACTGCTATTATGAGGGACAAAGTCCCCAAATAAGGGTTCAGATCCTATCAAATTATTAAAATCTAAATTCTTGCACTTTATTTTTAAATTTTTCAAAAACTTCCGGACCTTGAGGATTGGGCAGAAAAATCAAAGCATTTTCATCTACATCAATTAAACTATTTTCGTTATTAGTTTTTGGATTTTCTTTAATTTTTTTAGTTTCTAATTTCTCCAAGTATCTTTCCAAAAAATCGTAATCAAATAAATTTTCTGCCAAAGCTCTTGTAAATTTAGTAATTACCGTATCTCCAGAACTACATAAATTATCCATAAGTGATAAATAATAGTTAGGCTTATATTTTCTAATCCAGTGATTTTTTAATTGAAATCTTTTGAAATAATTTTTGGCATCAAAAAGAGGAAAACAAAAAAAATACTCATTAGCTGAATAAAGATCCTTATTCCTAATCTCCAAAGAGTTGGTAGTAATAAAATAATTAAAACATACTCTGTTTATTATTTTATCATGATGTCTCCTTTTTCCAAAAAAATGAGCTAGCAAAGTTATCAGAGTTCTTCCTATCCAAATTCTTCTTTCCTTCAAGACCACCATCACATCCCAGTCGCTCTTGGGATGAGCGTTTCTCATTGCTAGCTTCCCTGTAACTAAAATCATTCTAACAAAAGGAGCGCTTCGCAATAATCCCACAATTCTTTTCATTTTTTTTATTTTCAGAAGAGAAATCTTGCTTCTATTTATTCGATCTCGCACCAAATTATTTTTTCCCCTCAAAAAATACATACCGTCCTCGCTATCAATAAATCTTTTCAAATCAGGATCTTCTAAACTCAAAAGAATATTTTTTAATGTAATTTTAATATTGCCTTCCGTATTAATTTCTTCATTTGCTAAAAGATGTTTCCAAACTTCAAAAAGGGTCAATGGATAATTCAAAACATCATAATAGCAAAAAGTGTTGAGGATATTTTTTTTGAAATCGTCACCCATACAATTATTTTTATGCTAAAAACAAAAACTGTTTACAAATATAATGCCCCCATTTTAGTTATTATAAAAACTTTCCAGTAGGACTATCCTTTTTACTCTTTAATTTATCCGGCAAACCCTCAAAAACTATCTTGCCACCATCATTACCACCATCAGGACCCAGCTCAATTACCCAATCTGCACCTTTTATCACGTCTGTATTATGTTCCACTATTAAAACTGAGTTTCCCTTTTCTACAAGAGCATCACAAACATTTAATAATTTTCGAATATCATCAAAATGTAAACCAACAGTTGGTTCATCTAAAATATACAACGTTCTTCCGCTTGATTTTCGAGCCAACTCGGTAGCTAATTTTATTCGCTGCGCCTCACCACCAGAAAGTTCTATCGCGCTTTGCCCCAATTTTAAATATCCCAATCCCACTTCTTCCATAATCCTTAATTTTTCATAAATCAAATTATGTTTTTTAAAAAATCTAGAAGCATAGCTAACGCTCATCTCAAGAATTTCTGAAATGTTAGCCCCTTGATATTCTATTTCCAATGTTTTTTTATTATAGCGAGTGCCTTCGCAAGACTCACATTCCACATACATATCTGGTAAAAGATGCATTTCTATTTTTTTCTTACCATCCCCTTGACAGACATCACATCGTCCGCCTTTCATGTTGAAACTAAAACGACTAGCACTATAATGTCTAATTTGTGACTCTTCCTCCTGAGCAAACAATTCTCGAATATGAGAAAAAACTCCGGTATAAGTAGCCGCATTTGATCTAGGAGTTTTACCTATCGGAGATTGCGTAACGTTGACGACTTTATTAATGTTCTTTAAACCCTTAATTGATTTGTGCGCTCCGGGCTGAGCCTTGGAATTATAAAAATATCTATTTAGCACACGAGCTAAAATATCATTTACTAAAGTAGATTTTCCGCTACCAGAAACTCCACAAATAACCACCATTCTTTCTAGGGGAATGCTTACTGAAATGTTTTTCAAATTATGTTCTGTAGCACCAACAATTTCTATAAATTTATCTGATTTTTTACGTTTATTACTCTTTTCAAAAACTTTTTTCCTCTCTGTCAAATATTGAGCAGTTCCAGTTTTGCTTTTCAACATCTTATTTATCTCTCCGCTAAAAATAACCTCTCCTCCTTCTTCCCCTGCCCCTTTGCCCATATCTATTATCCAATCAGCCTCCTTGATAAAATCCCGATCATGCTCAACTACTATTAAAGAGTTATCTCTATCTCTCAACGATTTTATGGTATCAATTAGCCTTTTATTGTCTCGGCTATGCAAACCGATTGATGGTTCATCTAAGACATAAATTATTCCTGTTAATTTTGATTTTATTTGAGTAGCCAATCTTATTCTTTGAGATTCTCCTCCGGAAATAGTTTGAGTTCCACGGCCCAAACTGAGATAACCCAAGCCGACATTTTCCAATATCTCCAACCTGCTAAAAATTTCACCCACCAGCGTAGATATTATTTTATTATTTGCTTTTTCACTTTTGAATTTTTTTAAGTATTCTATCAATGATTCTATGTCCATATTAATCCAATCATTAATAGATTTTCCGTCAATAAAAATATTCACAAATTCATTTCTTAAACGCTTGCCATCACAAACAGGACAAGTTTCACTAGTCATATATCTCTCAATCTCAGTTCTGGCATGATCTGATTTGGTATTTCTGTATTTATCCTCCATCATTCCAATTACGCCGTCAAATTCAAAATTATGATCTCCATAAAGAATTATATCCAAATACTTTTTTGATAATTTATTCACCGAAACATTCAAAGAAAATCCTATTTTTTTAGATAAACTTTCCAATAATTGCATACCCTGCCCACTGTTGCCATTTCTACCTCTTACGCTCCCCCAAGGCTTTATTGCCCCTTCCGCCAAAGATAACTTCTTGTTAGAAATAACTAAATCTGGAGAAATTTTCATCTTTACTCCAAGACCGGAGCACTCCAAACAAGCTCCTTCTGGATTGTTGAAAGAAAAGTGTCTGGGAGTTATTTCTTTTATTTTAACTCCACAATCGCCACAAACGAAATCTCTGTTATACAAAGATACATCTTTATTATCCAAGGCAATCTTCATTGAACCAGAACCTATTTTCATGGCTGTTTCGATTGAATCCATTATTCGCTCCTCGTCTAAATTTTTTAAAGTTAAAACTATCCTATCTATAACAATATCTACTGTTGATGTAGCTTCCCGCTCTTTAATTAAGGAGAAAGCCTCTTCAATAGTTAATATTTTTTCATCAATTCTTACTCGAGCATAACCTAACTGACTTATATGATTTAAATTTTCTATAATATTTTTTTCTTTTTTATTATAAGGAGAAAGAATAAATAGCATAGATTTGTCTGGCATTTTCTTTATTTCAGTCAAGATATCTTTATTGCTTTTCTTTTCCATTAAAACCCCACAAATAGGGCAGTGTGGTTCTCCTATATTAGCGAATAAAATTCTTAAATAATCATATATCTCCGTTAGCGTCCCGACTGTAGAACGCGGGCTTCTAACGACGCTTTTTTGATCAATGGATATAGGTGGACTAAGATTTTCTATGCTATCTACATCAGGCTTAGAAGAAACATCTAAAAAACTCCTAGCATAAGAACTCATTCCTTCCACATAACGCCTATTTCCTTCTACAAAAATTGTATCAAAAGCCAATGAAGATTTTCCGCTGCCAGAAAGTCCTGTAATTACTACAAATTTATTTTTAGGGATATCAATATCAATATTCTTTAAATTATTCACTCTCGCACCTCTAACTAAAATAAAATCTTTTTTATTTTTATCTTTCGCTTTATTGTTTTTCATTATGTTTAATTTAAATTACCGCTCGGGGCCATTTAAAAATTTAGGTGTTATCTAATTAAAAATTTTATCACAAAAATTGAGGGATGTAAACAGGCGGTCTTTCTTACTAATTACGAATCAATACAAATTTACAAATTAAAAATTTTGATATCTCCATTCTTAAGTTCCCAGATTCTTGAATATAGTTCTCATGTTCGTATATTTGTATTGATTCGTAATTCGTAAAAAAGTAATTAGTACAGATCCGAATATTACGCCTTAAATAAGGGTTTTTGTCTAGTTGACTATGATTCACTATTAAACTAAACTAAAGAAACAATAGGACAAACAGGCTCAAGTGCCAAAAGTCAATTGTTAGTTTTGTTTCTATTTTTAAACAAAACTAAAAGCTTCAATGCAAGCTGCACCTTAAAAATTAAACGTTGTCAGAAAATGGCAACCACTAGAAAGGTAGGTGAAAAAAATAATGAATAATGATTTTAATCATGATGATATGAATGAAACTGAAGAGCCCACTGCTTTACAAAAATTTAAAGAATGGCTACAGGAAAATCTTCGAATTATAGTTAGTGTTTTGATAGTTTTTTTAATTGCCTCATCAATTTACTCCTATTCCAAAAGAGGTGCTGAAAATACTCAAATAGCCAAAGATAGCAATGAACTAGAAGATATTTTAACTAATCTATCCTCTGAAGATGCCACTGATGAAACAGAAACTCCAGCTGAACCTGAAGATGGAAAAGATGAAGTTGCAACCACAACTCCTGAAGCTCCTACAAAAGTAGAAGCACCTCAAGCAGAGCCTCAAAAAGAAGCTCCTCAACAAGCAACTGAAGCCAGAGAGACAGAGAATTCTTTTGTCGAAACAGCTCAGCGTGGTGACGGTACAACACATCTAGCCAGAAGAGCTTTGGCTCATTACTTAGAAAAGAATGCTGACTCAAGCCTAACGGCTGAACACAAAATTTATATCGAAGATTACCTTCGCAAAAATGTTTCCGCAACAGGACACATTACGGTTAGTACCTCAGTTGAATTTTCCAAAAGTTTGATCAAACAAGCAATTGACGCTTCAAAAAATTTAAATGATGCTCAATTGAAAAACTTACAAAAATACTCAGCTAATGTTAATTTCTAGAAATTTTCAGAAGAACTAAAAAATAACTATAGAACATAAAGACCTTTATATAATTAAAACCCCGGCAACGACTGGGGTTTTAATATTGAAAAAATTAGATATCTATCTACAATTGCCAGCCTGTTTTGTTAAATACCTTCGCGAATAAAAACAACTAGCAACACTGCAAGCTTCTATCTTGCCAATCTTGCGGGTTTTACCAGGCTTCACCTGCCTACGTAACATCCAGAAGCGGTAATTTTTCTATCTAGAAAGCACACCAAACCTCATGCTGGTATCTCCCCATAACAAATGAAAAATAAATTCCTAAAAAAATTTACTTCTTTTTTTTCATATAATACAATCTTTGCTTTTCTGGCAACTTTTCTAGCGAATAACGCAGCATCGTTCGAGGCATGACCAGGGCATGTTTATCCAAAAATTTTATCAATTCTGTTAAATTTCGCTTACCTATCTCTCGCAGCATCCAGCCCGTGGCCTTATGAATTAAGTCTTCCTTGTCTTGCAATAACATTTTTGCTAATTTCAAAGCATCTTTAAAATCTTTATTTTTTAAAAAATAAAAGGTAGCTAAAATGGCGATTCTTCTTTCCCATAATTTTTTTGAATTAACCAATTTATAAAGTACCGCCCTATCTCCTCCTCTTTCCCAAAGATATCTACCCACGATATTGGGCACAGTCAAGTCTACTAGGTCCCAATTATTGACTGCTTTTAAATTTTTTAGATAAAATCGATAAATTTTTTGACGTAGTTTATCATCTCCTTTTTCATATTTGTAAGTTAAGATCAAAAGTCCTATCATCCTGCAGTCGTGATATTCACTTTTTAACAATTGCTTGATGCAGCTAAAGTTAAGCATACTAAATCTTTTGGCAATTTCTCTTTGAATCGGCATTATTAATCCTAAAAATTTATCCCCTTGTCCATATTGACCTTCACCTGTTTTAAAAAAACCAGACAAAACTACTGCTTTTTCTTTATTTCTATATTTATCTATTTCTTTAGCAATATCTTTAAATTTCATAATTTTATTTTTTAGTTTTGATGATTTGTATATTTGTGGATGATAAGATTTTAATCTAACAATTTCTGTTTTTTCTAAGTCAAGTCTAAAAAGCTCATCTTTTAATTCATCAATAAAAAACCTCTGATCATAACCTAAGCAAATAACTGCTGGCTTATGTTTTTTTATTACTCCATATTTATTTTTTAATTCTCCCAAAATGACACTGTCGGACAAATTGCTAATTTTAATTGATTTAGCCCTATCAGTTTCTTTGTTTTGCGGAAACTCCCCTTTCACTTTTTTTACTGTTTTATCGCGTGCTACTACCACAATTAAATAATCTCCGTATTTTCGAGCTTGTTTTAAAAAATTAACATGACCCTTGTGAAAAATATCAAAAGTTCCAAAAATCATTACTTTTTTCATAATTATATTCCCTTATTCTCTCGCCAGTTTCTAAATTTATTACTCTTTTTTACTGAACCACCAAATTGTGATAGCACCTAACGACTTTGGAAATTACTTTTTCAATCAAAAGCTCCCCCACCTTTAAATCATCTTGGAGTTTCAATCTTATTTTTCCAAAATATTAAATCTGTTTATTTAAAAATTCCCTATGAAAGCATATGACATAATAATAAATACCAAAAAGATTTGACTAATCGCTACCCAATCGGCAACTCTATAATAAAAGTCGAGCCTTTTTCTATGCCAGATGACTCGGCCCAAATTTTACCATGATGAGCCTGTATTATTTTTCTTCCGACATAAATACCCAATCCAATTCCGCCAGTCGCCAATTGATTAGCGTTGCTTCCTCTAGAAAATTTCTTAAATAAATCACCTATTTCACTTTTTGATATACCCATTCCTGTATCAGAAATAGCTATCCTAATCATTCCATAATTTGTTTTTTCTAGGCTTATCTTAATAAATCCCTTAACTGTATATTTAATAGAATTGTCGATAAGATTAGAAATAACTTCACGAATTTTCCCCGCATCCATGGTTATATTGGGAATTTTATCTTTACTTATTTCCAATTTCAATTCCAAGCCTCTATCTCGGGCTCTTATCTTAAAAGTTTCATTTAACTCTTTTACAATTTTTTCGCAAGATTGGTTTGGCTTAAAATCATATTGCATCTTTCCAGATTCAATCCTTGAAATATTAAGAATGTCCTCCACTAATTCTATTAATCTCTCATTTGATGCAAATGCTCTCGATAGCGAATCTCTGGTTTCATTGTCTAAATTATTATTAGGATCTTCTTTGGCCAAAGCTAAATAACCCTTAATAACGGTGGGTGGAGTCCTGAGCTGATGGGCCGCGATTGATATAAATTCATTTTTAGCATCATCTAATTTTTTTAACTTCTTATTACTAATTTCCAACTTTTTGCCCATCTTTTCCAATTTTTCCTTTTGAGAAACATCCTGCTTATAATTTTTAATTAGTAAATTTGCAAATATTAACAAAAACAAAAGCATTACTATTCGATAAACAATCTCAAAAAAACTATCTAAAAAAAATATCTCAGCTATACTAACCGTCAAAATTAAACCGATTAACGCTTGCGCAAAAAATATCTTCACATTTATTAAATTCTTTTTAATTGCCACATACACAAAAAGAAAAACAGTTAAAAATATTGACACTATTCCACTATAAAGATAATGTTCTATGCCGTAAAAAACAGGCAGACTAAAAAACCCCAAAATAGCAATTAAAAATGAGCCCAGTAATATATTTCTATTGATTAGCTTAGTCTCTATATCTTTATTTTTGAGAGTAGCATTAAATAATTCTGCGATTGTTAACAGGTAAAATCCTATATATACAAAAATTAAATATCCCACAAATGCTAGCCCACTTAACGAAATTGGACTAAATATTTCCAGGTTACCTTCTCTCAAATTATACAGATAAAATAACCCAAAAATAAAAGACGCCAGGTAGCCTAATGATACAATTAATTTTCTTTTTTTATTTAATAAGACAGTTATCCAGCAATAATAAGTAACTGGGCTAAGTATCAAGCCTAGATTAAAGATACCAAAGAAAATATCTAAAAAACTTCGCGATTCGGATATGAGCCAAAAATAATAACCGAAGCTCCACCAGCCCAAAAGAAATAAGACCATTACAGAGATAACATTAACTTTTTTTACTTCTTCAAATAAAAAAGCTACAATCAAAACCACAGTAAAAATACCTCCTGCAAAATAAAGTGCTGCCAATAAATTACTTAATTCCATAAAATAAGATTAATAAAAAGTATTTTAATTATACCAAAGATAGCCCAAAATTCAAAACTTATTTTTAAATATTATATCTGAGATTATTTAAATTTTTTTGAAATATCTATAACTACACTAAAATCATCTTTATCATTAATGCCATTATATCTCTGGAAATCACACTTTTTACATCTGTGCAATATAAAATATCTTCCACCTTTTCTCAATTCTAATCCCACTGGACTCATTAATCCTCCACATTTCTCCATTCTATCGCCGGGATTTATATCCACATGCTTGCTCCAAAGACATTTTTGACAATGATTAGTATACCCATCGCCACCAACCTCAAAACCGCAATTTTCACAAATAAAATCTTCTTTTTTCTTTTGAAATTTTTTAGTTAACATCGACATTGTTGCTATTTCTTAAGCTTATCACCTACTTGGATCTCGCATCGACTTGCATCATTAGCGTTTAATTCTAAAACTTTATCTGATTTTTCGTTAGAATCATAAACGTTCTTAGATTGATGATTAACATTTTGAATAATATCGACAACTTTATTATCGCGCAACCAAATTATATCTATCGGAAAGCGCATATCTTTCATCCAAAAAAAATAATCACCCTCTTTGTCAAATACAAATAGCATTCCACAGTCATTGCAAAGAGTGTCTCGACCGGCGAGACCTTTTTTTCTATCATCTTCACCACTAACTGCCTCTATATTAAAAACGCAATTTCCAAGAGAAGCTCGCCTCCCATTACTATCATAAATACTGTTTTTATTTTTCAGGTATAAAAATATTCCTAATGCCAAAAGAACCGCCAATAAAATCAACATAGCCAAAATTTTATTTTTTTTCATATATTTTTTTTGATATCAATTTTTCTTTTTTATTAATAAATCCATAAAAAAACAGCATTAAAAATAGCAAACAAAACATTATCAATACCTTTTCTAAACCTTTAGCGTTTAACGCCACAATCGCCACCAAGATAGTAACTGAATAAAAAAATATATTTATCTGCCAATACGACCAACCTATTTTCATTAATTTATAGTGCAAGTGCTCTTGATCGGCAGCAAATATCGATTTTCTATCCAATAATCTTTTTAAAATCACCCAAAAAAAATCGATTAACGGAATAAATAGAATTAATAAAGTAGTGGCTATTTTTGTTCCGGCAAAAATAGATAATCCCGCCACAATAAATCCCACAAAAAAAATTCCACTACTCCCTACTATTATTTTAGCGGGTGGAAAATTAAATGTCAAAAATCCCAAAATCGATCCACTTAAAGCCATGGCAAGTATTCCAACGGGCGGTTGATTTACCTCAGGCTTTAAGGATAACAGAAATATGGCCAATACTCCAACCAAATAAACCCCCATACTTAATCCATCCATTCCATCCAGCCAGTTCATGGAATTTATTAAAATTATGGACCAAATACTTGCCAGCAGAATTACTATTAAAATTTTTAACGCATTATCAAGTAAGATAACATCGCCTAATGGATTTGATATAGAATATATCTTAACTCCGCAAATAAAAATCAAAACTACGGACAGTGTTTGAAAGAATAGTTGTTTTTTCCAGCTGACTTCTTTAAGATCATCCCAAAATCCCACTGCAAAAATTATCAAGCTACCCAATAAGATACCTCCAATATCCTGAGTTATCACCAAATTTTTATCCAATAAAATAACACTCAAAAAAGAAACTGCAATGGCAATTCCTCCCCACCGAGATATGTTTTTGCTATGAATATGACGGTTTTCTTTCCTATTTTTTTCTCTACCTAAAAAAAATTTACCTGTAATATATTTGATAACAAAAATTAAAACTACGCTTGTGCTAAAAGCGAAAATAAAAGGAAATAAATATAGATTTAAATTCATACTAGCAAATTAACACATCAACATTAAAACAAAATAACAATTTAGCAATCCAACTTCTTAACTAATCAACTGCTCAACTATTTAGCGCCTTAAACTTATCGTATTCTTCTTTAATATATTTTTTAATCTTTTCTTTAAAAATGTTTTTATTAAATTTTAATGCTTTGGATCTTATATAGTCACCGTCAAATTCCAGCTTTAAAAATTCATTAACCGCTTTGATTACTGAAGTGGCTGTTTGCTTTTCAATAAAAATTCCCGTCTTGCCTTCTTCCAAGTTTTCTACTATATCTCCACCTCGATAAGCAATTAACGGACGTCCGGCAGCCATCGCTTCAATAGCCACAATCCCAAAATCCTCTTCTTGCGGAAAAACGAAAGCTCTACAATTGGCATAATATTTAGGAAGATGCACGTCATCCACTCGTCCCAAAAATTCTATATTATCCTTGGCAATTTTTTTCATTTTTTTTAGTTCCGGACCTCGACCAATAATTTTAAGTGGCAACCCCAATTCATTAAAAGCTTCAATTACAATATCGTGTCTTTTGTATGTTATTAATCTACCTACGATTAAAAAATAATCCTCCCTCTTAGCGGCGCCTTTTTCTATATAAAAATTTTCCACATTTACTGGGGGATTAATTACTATGGAATCTTTTTTATAATATTTTTTTATCCGCTTGGCGACAAAATTGGAATTAGCAATAAAATTATCCACACGAGTAGCGCTGACTGAATCCCAAATTCTAATGTAATTCATAAAAAATGGAACCATTTTTTTTATAAAAGATGGCAAACCAAAATCATCTGTATATTTCTGACAATCATCCCAAGCATAACGCATCGGAGTATGCATATAACAAATATGCAAAGTGTCGGGTGAAGTAATAATACCTTTGGCGTAGCTAGAAGAATCAGAAAGAACAATATCGTAAGACGAGAAATCAAATTGCTCGATTGCACTCGTCATCAAAAGCGGAAAAATCCTATGCCTTTTTCGAGCCAAGGGAAAATGTTGCAAAAAAGAAGTGTGAATTTTTTTGTCCGCAAAAACACCATGCATTAATTTTTTATCATACATAATAGTATAGATATGTGCCTCGGGAAAAATTTCTGTAAAACACTCAAGAACTCTTTCCGCTCCCCCGCATTGGACTAAATAATCATGGACTAAAGCAATCTTCATAAAGCATTCACTTTAACATATTAACATTTTAGCAAGACAATTTCGTAATTTGCACAAATTTTTCAATTATGTCATCTCGACCTTATGGAGAGATCTAAATAAGCGAATAAATTTAAAACACTAAACAATATATCATTAAAACAATTAAACCAAATTTCCTATCATATTATTTGTAAATTTGTACCAGATTCGTACTTTTGTAGTGGGTCAAATAAACATTTTCCAAAAGACACGCCACTGTCACTGGTCCCACTCCTCCTGGAACTGGAGAGATAAATGCATTAGTATTTTCAAATGATTTAGTGTCGACATCCCCCACGGTTTTTCCATCAACTTTATTTATCCCACCATCAATTATAATTACATCATCCTTGATCATACTGCTATTTAATAAGTTGGGTACTCCACAGGCCACTACAACGATATCAGCTTCTCTTAAAATATTTTTATTTTCATCAATTTTATCAGCCATAAAATACTGGGATTTTATTTTTATTTTTCGAAAATATTCTTGCATCACTAGTCCGAAATCATCTGATTTACAAATAATTATCGCTTTACTACATTTAAATAATTTCGATCCATTAAATTTACGAACGACAGTCTCCTCTCCATCTTTGTACTCAAGGGGGGAGATGTTCAGCAAGACAGAGGGGGTTTCATTTTCTATTTCCAAATCCATCAATACGCTTTCCACCATTTTAATAATCGCCTTGGGAAAAACAGGAAAAAGAGTTGCTTGATTTTTTGAAAAACACTTTTGATTCTCATCACAAAAACCATCCACATCTTTTTTAGGCGAAATAGCATTAATAATTTTATTCTTATCTAAACCATCAGGCAGTGGCAGTTGCACAATCACTCCGTCAATATTGTTATCATCATTTATTTCTTTTATTTTTTCCAGAATAATTTCCTCTTTTACATTTGCGTCATATTTGTAAAGAAAGAAATTAAAGCCAATTTTTTTGGCTGCTTTTTCTTTTAAGCCCACATAAATTTTAGAGGCCTCGTCTTTTCCTATTAGAATAACCGCCAAAGTCGGTTTGGTTTCTCTATCTTCTATATGGCTTTTAATATTGGTTAAAATATCGTCAGCTATTTTTCTACCTTCGATCAACTGCATAAATCAAGCACCTTCTCCACATTGTACCCAAGGGGGAGATTGAGAGGGGATTATTCTTATTATACCAACATTTTCCCTCCCTGTCTTTGCCTGCCCGCTTCACTGAGGCGAGCCCCGTCAAACAATATTTGATTAGGGGTGGTATTCAAAGGAAAGATTAAGAGAGATTATTTCTATAATTTCAATATTTCAATATTAACACAAACCCTAAAATACCGCTATTGACTTTTTGCCTAAAATGTGCCATCACTTAAAGTCAGCTAAGGATATTTATTTCAACGCCTGCTACGCTAAGTACAAACTCAACCCAGGAGACTTGCTATGTCAAGAATACTAACATCATAAAAAAATTAAGCACTTTTTTGCATAAAAAAATCACGTTAAGTGTGATTTTATATTTGAAGTAAGATTTAAAGAATTAACATTTTTGATGCAATTTTAAATTTTTATATTTATCAACAAGATTTTTCTGATCATTTGCTGATTACCTGGTAGCTTTCAAAATTGCCTTTTTCTGCTCTCTTGAGTTAATAAGCTCTTTCAAAATTATACGCTTGGCCTCTTCTTTCTTATTTTTTGTAAATATATTTTCCATATAATTAATTCGATATAGAGCATCTTCATCTTATTGTTTTTTAGCAACCTAGCCACTAAATTAAAAATAATTGTCATTTTAGACGCACGTGCTATATTTTGACAACTTTTATTTTAAAAGCTTATCTTTTTTATATTTTCCTCGATACCCGATTTTTAATTTCTTATAACGTAAAAGCACCACTCCTTTTATTGCCGTCCGCAAAAGGATGGTTTTTTACCATGAAATATAAAAGATGAGTCGCTTTTTCCTCAACACTCGGATAAAGATCCTTTCCCCCAAAGGATTGCATCACATTTCCGACAATTCCCGCTGTAGCTTCCCTACTTCTTTCTTTTGCAAAAAGTTCTGTAGCCTGTTTTCCGATAATCAATTTTTTCTTGAGTTCCAAAATAGCTAACATTAACTCGTCTGCTGTAAAAACGACTTGTTTTTTTGTGGCTCCAGTCCCAGGTAATCTATCACTATCATATGCGTCCAACGAAAACCAAGTGTCTGCAAAAGCATTCACTAATTCCAAAATGTCTTGGGCTTTTATCTTATTACCTTTTGGTAAAAGAGCTTTCACATCAGAAACTGCTTGCAAGAATTTTTCATAATTTTGGGCAACACGATTTCTGTTTATAGTATATCCACTAATTATATGCTGTTTAAGTATTTTATTGGCCCATTTCCTAAAATCTATTGCTTTTTTAGAGCTTGTCCTATATCCCACAGATAAAACCACATCTAATGAATAAAAAGCTACGGGCTTATCAGAATTTGCAATATGCATTTTTTGCATATTGCTTCTCTCATCTATTTCCTTGTCCTTAAAAATGCTTCTTACATGCCTTGAAATAACTGACTGATCTTTTTCATATAACTTAACGATTTGAGCCTGATTTAATCAGACACTTTCATTTTCAAAATAAACATTCAAATCAACCTCTTTTCCAGCGGTTTTATAAATCACGATTGATCCCCTATTCTTTTTTTTCTTGCCCGCCTTAGCCTTGGCGGCGGCGAGTTCCTTCTTTTTCATTTTATTTTTTATTAATAGACTACACCGCTATTATACCATCACTATAATTACTATCAACAGATATCAAACCCAAATGATTTTTTACTTCTTACGAAGGGTATCTTAAAAGGTACCTTTGGGGGTACCTTTTAATTATATAACGTTTTAAATATAAAACAAATTTAATTTATATTAAATTATTCTTTAATTTCTGTAGCGGCCGCTTTCAATACTTCCTTGGCAATTACATCAAATAATTTTTGGTTTTCTTTAAGATAAGCCTTGGCTTTTTCTCGACCAGTGCCCAGTTTTTCTTCACCATAAGCGTAAGAATTACCAGCCTTTTTAATCACCTCTAACTTAACACCTGTGTCCAATAAATCTCCACTGCGAGAAATTCCTTCGTTGTACATAATATCAAACTCGGAAGTTTGAAAAGGCGGAGCAACTTTATTTTTTACCACTTTAACTTTTACTCTATTTCCCACTACTTGCTCGCCTGATTTAATTTGAGCACTTCGTCGCACATCTATTCGCACTGAAGAATAAAATTTTAATGCTTGTCCTCCACTAGTAGTTTCGGGATTGCCAAACATCACGCCGATTTTCATTCTTATCTGGTTAATGAAAATAACGACCGTGTTAGATTTGCCCATTATAGGAGTCAACTTACGCAAAGCTTGTGACATCAACCTAGCTTGACGACCGACATGATGATCCCCCATCTCGCCTTCAATCTCAGCTCGTGGCACCAAAGCTGCTACGGAGTCAACAACGATTAAATCGATAGCGTTACTCCGAACCAGTGTTTCTACAATATCCAATGCCTGCTCTCCTGAGTCTGGTTGAGAAATTAACAATTCATTAATATTCACTCCAATTTTTTTGGCGTAAGACGGATCCATAGCATGTTCAGCATCCACAAAAGCCACAGCTCCTCCCGCTTTTTGCGCATTGGCCGCAATATGCAAAGAGAGAGTTGTTTTACCCGATGACTCTGGTCCATATATCTCAATAATACGTCCTCGAGGAACGCCACCGATACCTAAGGCAATATCCAAAGATATCGATCCGGTAGGAATAGAAGCTACATCCACCCTTTTTACATCACCTAATTTCATTATCATCCCATCCCCAAATTTTTGTCTTATTTCATCTACGACACCATCTAACTTTTTTTCCATTGATTCTGTATTGGTAGGTTTTAGTTCTTTGAGCGGTTTATTTTTTGTTGCCATAAGCTTTACACATTAACATATTAGCATTTTAACATTTAAACAATAAAGGCTATATGTAATTTTTATATAAATTAATTATTAATTACTGCTAGTTTTTTTCTTTTTATTATCTAATGGTTTAATTTTAGCTGACTCACTACTGTCGACACCTAGTACAGCACCCTCAGTTTGCGAAACTTCATCTGCTTCAATTTCCTCTTGCGAACCATCGGGAGATTGCATATTGTTTTCATCCACCTTTAGTTCTTCTTGAGGAGCGACATTTTCTATAGGTCTTATTTCTTCCGGTTTATTATAATGAGCCTCCACAGAAATTGATTCCACTACTTCTTTATTAAACTGATTAACACTCTTTACTGATATAACATTTTTTCCTTCTCGTAATACAATACTTTCTGCAAAAACACCCTCATCATTCACCATAACCAATTGATTATTTATAAATAATTCATTACCTACGTCTGTTTTTCCTTTTACCAGAACCTTTGTGTCGTTAATCACTGAATCAGCCTCTGGATTTATTATCAACAACTCTGGATTAGAAACAAAATTGTTTAGATTTTTAAATAAATAAAAAGATAATGCTATAAAAAATAATGAAACAAAAACAATCGAAATTATTTTAGGCGTAACTGAAAATTTAGATAAATTTATTTTATTTAAATTAGTTTTCTCCTTACCTTTATTATTGCCCGCTATGTTTTTTTGAATACTTTTTTCTTTATTAAATGACTTTATTAGGTAATCTTCATTTATCCCCAAATAATCGGCGAAACTTTTTAAAAATCCCTTAACATACACATCTGCTGGTAAACCATTATAATTTCCACTTTCCAAAAACTCCAAATATTCTAATTGAATTTTAGTATTTTTAGCTATTTCTGACAATCCAATCCTTTTTTCAGTCCTAGCTCTTTGCATCTTTTCTCCTAGAGTCAAAGATTGAATTTTTTTTACTTTGAATCCATTCATGAATTAAGTATAAAGTATTATGAATTATAAATTTTTAAACCGTATCTCACGCTCAACTCTGTTTAGGTCCCTTAAAATTATTACAGAATTTGGATGAAGGAATTTTTCTTACAATTAAAAAATGAATTCCCAAATCTTGTTTTAATTGCTATTCCTAATTACCAGTTACCAGTTTAATGGCTGCTAGTTACTAATTACCAATTTAGATCTGCCACTTTTCTCTTTGCTCTTGGGTTACATCCTCTCCATCGTCTTTAATTTGATTGTCAGGGCTCTCTTTATTATCTGGATTATTTCCGCCAGATAAAATCTCTCGAGGTTTAGAACCATCCGCCTCTCCCACTATGCCATCTCTTTCTAGACTATCAATTAACCGCGCAGCTCTATTATAACCGATTCTAAATCTTCTTTGCAACAATGAAGCTGAAGCCTTGCCCACTTTCAAAACGAATTCTTTAGCTTCGCTATAAATAGCATCTTCATCTTCACTCTCTTGAGAAATAGAAAAATCAACTTTTCCGAAATTATCTACAGTGGCATCATGTCGAGAGCTAGCGCCGATACTTATTTCATCTTCTATATCGTCATCCTCATCTTTTTTATAAATTCGCTCAGCTTGCTCTATAATGTGATCGACCACCCTTCTTACTTCCTGCTCTGAAACAAAAGAATTTTGCAATCTCCTTGGCTTAGGAGACTCCGAAGATAAAAATAATAAATCACCTTTGCCCAAAAGATTTTCCGCCCCGCGCATATCAATAATTGTTCTTGAATCAATTTGGCTTGCCACCTGAAGAGCAATCCTAGTAGTAATATTAGCTTTAATAATACCAGTTAAAACTTCCACACTGGGGCGCTGAGTAGAAATAATTAAATGAATTCCAACGGCTCTAGCCATTTGAGCTAAACGCATTATCGCACCCTCCACATCTTTTCCATGCGAGACCATCAAATCCGCCAACTCATCTATTATAATAACAATAAAAGGTAACTTCTTTAATTGCTCTTTCACTACCTCGCTCGTATCAGGATCGATAATATCGCGCGTCATACCTTTTTTAAACTTTTGCAAATACGACTCCAAATCTCTTGATCCAACTGATTCTAGAATTTTATAACGCTCCTCCATTTCTCTCACTGCCCATTTCAATGAGTTAACTACTTTTTTATTATCTGTAATAACTGGCGATAATAGATGTGGAATCTTATTGTAAAGAGAAAGCTCTACTCGTTTGGGATCAACTAAAATCATTTTTAAATCATCGGGAGAATTTTGAAAAAGTAAGGATAAAATTATTGAATTTATACAAACACTTTTGCCGGTTCCAGTTGCTCCGGCAATTAATAAATGTGGCATCTTTCCCAAATCTCCGATAATAAAATTACCTTCAACGTTTTTTCCCAGAGCCAACGATAATGGAGATTTACTCTCTTTAAACTCTTGACTATCTAAGGCATTTTTTAATCTTATCATGATTGACTTTTTATTAGGGACTTCTATTCCAATCAATGATTTTCCGGGAATGGGTGCTTCTATTCTAATTGGATGAGCAGCCAATGCCAAAGCCAAATCATCACCCAAAGCTACAATTTTACTCAATCGAACACCGACAGCTGGACGAAAACTATACTGAGTTACAGCTGGTCCTATTTTTACTCCTCCGTCTTCTAGGGCAATTCCAAAATTAGAAAAAGTATCTTTAATGATATCTATATTTTCGTCAATGTTCCCGCTATACGCCTCTCCTATGGATTCATCTAGCAGCGTAAGGGGCGGCAATTTCCATAAATCTGCAGAAATTTTATTTATTTTAATAGGCTTAATATTTTTAGGCTTATTTCCAAAAGATGCGCTTTTGATATTAAATTCACCATCTTCATCGACTGAAATATCTTCATCATTCTTTTTATTAGCGCTTGGTCCTTCGACAAATTTAACCTCCTTGATATTATAGGCTAGACTTTCTCTTTCTACATCAACTGAAATATCTTCTTTTTTATCATCACTAAAATCCTCTTCTTTTAAGCTAGACCCTCCACTGTTATTAATTTTTTCAGATTTATTTTTTATTTCTTCTGTTTGCGCTTTTTTAGTTTTAATTAAATTAATAAAAAATTCAACCACTGAAAAATTAAAAGCAATCATAACTCCTATAGAAAAAAATGCTATCAGAAAAATAATTCCCACAATTTTACCCGTTAACTTTATCAAATAAAAAGCTATTAAATATCCGATATACCCACCACCTTGTCCATTCTTGGCTACGGTTAATAGCAAATTACTTTCATAAAAAATATGAAAAAATCCCAATAAGCTCAAGAAAGCAATAATTAAACCGGCTATTTTAACTACATAAAAAACTGTTTTTTTCTTGTATAACAAAACTATCGCCATTAAAAATAAAGTGATTGGAAATAACCATTTTCCCCAACCAAAAATCATCCCACCTATTTTATCCAAAAAATTGCCAAAAGCTCCCCCTGAATCAAGAAATCCAAAAGAAAATAAAATAGTCATCAGCAACAAAAGCACAATCGCTATTCCGCGTTTAACACTATTTTTTAAATTCAAATTAAAATCTTCTTCGATATTTTTTTCTTCTTTTGTATTTTTCTCCCTTGATTTATTTCTCATAATTAGCTTTTTAGTTTCTTAACAAGCAACTTTTTATTTCTTTTTAGTTTTTTAATTTTTGGATTTATAAAATTATAATATTTTTCCCAAAACACTACACTAAAACATGGTTGACTATAGACCGCTAAGCCAAAAACACCAGCTAAGTCAATTTTAACACAAAAAATGTTTTTTCGATAACATTAAAATTCTACTGTTATTTCAATGCTTTTGCCCCCCCTTAGCACTCCCAAAACAGCTGAGTTTCCCTTCTCGTATTGGTTTATAAAATTTGATAAAGGATGAGTAGTATTAATTTCATTTCCATCTATTGAAAGAATTAAATCATTTATTGCTAGTCCATTTTTTTCAGCTGAACTATCTGCCAGTATAGCTAAACCTTGCTTGCCGGTAGCAGAATAAATCAGAGCGCCCTTGTCTGATGAAAGATTTTTTAAATTTTTGTAATAGGGGTTAACTGAAATATAGTAAATTCCCAACTTGGCGGATTGCTCAACTCTGTTTTCAACAATCTTTTGCATAGACTCTCTAATTACTTCAATTGGGATTTGAAAATATTTTTTATTACTGTCAACTTCAATTTTTGCATTTATAGCTAATAGTTCTCCCTCATAATTTATAATTGGCCCACCGACATATTTATCATCTTCGTTAAAATCAACACGCAAAACACCCTCCAGCTTTTCAGATGAAGCAATCTCTCCCCCTGCCAAATTAAAACTCTCATCAAAACCAGTTAATATCCCGTCAGTCAAATAAACTTTTTGTAATCCTGATAAATTTCCAATAACTATAACTTTTTTACCTGAATTGCTGATACTGCTACTCGCAAAAGGTATGGTGGTTAAATTAAATCCTTCTACTTTTAGATATGCTAAGTTGGTAAAGTCATCTATACCCAAAAGTTTTGCATCCAAAACATTGCCACCCAATGTGACTACTTTATACTCAGCATTTTTTTCGATGATGTTAGTTCTATAGGTAACAATGATACCATCATTAGTCAAAATAGTCCCTGCTCCCTCTTGCCCACTAGAATATTTTTCAGCGTCGATAACTGCCGGATTAATTTTTTTGTTATCTTCGCGTTTCTCAAAAGAAAGAATATTTACCACAGCATAAACCGCACTTGACGCTATTTCGCTTATTGAATCATCCTCTCTAACTATGACTCTCTCTGTTTTAGTAATAAACGTAGTGTTTTTGTTATCACTATTAAAAATTTCCAATCTAGAGAAAACTTTGGATTTAACAAATAACGGCGTCAGATATCTACTTAAGAACAAATTTCCCACCCAACCGAAAAACATCACCGCTACTAAAATTAAAAATATTTTAAACATTTTTTTCTTCATTTTTTTATTGAGCCTAAATTAATTACTTAAATACATTATACAATATTTATGCCAAGCTAGTACATCTTTAAATTTTTTAACCATATCGTTTGGACGTCCGACTTTTTTGCAATCAAACTATTTAAATATTGGGCAACCATATTGAACCATACAAAACAACACTGCTTGCAATTATGAAAAATATCAAATTTACTAATACTCTTTTGACTGACAGGATGTTTTTAAAATAATTTTGAGATAAGTCCCAAATTATATAATAAAACATTAGCAACACAATTCCAGTAGTGAGATATCCAAATGGCCAAAAATTTATTACCCAGCCCATTTCCAAGACTCCGAAGCCTATAATTAGACTATACACTAGGACCTTTTTTTTATTTTCTTGACCGATTAATAAGAAATATTGATAGCTAATGAGCGCTATATTACAAAAATAAAAAGACATTAGCATCCAGGAAGGAATGTCAAAATTCAAGTAAATGCCATACGAGGCTGAAAAAAACAAAAAAATAACAGCCATCGTTGACATTGCAATCGAACCCTTGGCTGTTTCACTCTCGGGCTTTTTTGATATTCGATAGATTCCAAATAGAAAAAAGTAGTTTACTAATCCGCTGATTGCTATAAAAATATGTTTTTCAACGCTATAATCTATAAGATGCAAAATTGTCCAAACTGAAACATACAACACAGTAATAATGAACAATCCTGACTGAACTTTGGAATAAATCCGAAAAGAAGCTAATGAAGAAAACAAAAAGACAAAAAATAAAATCCAAAAAGATCCTCTGTAGAAAAGCATTAACTCCAACAAGAAGATGAAAATAATTGATTGAAATATGGCTGGCAGATATAGAAACACGGAATAAATAGAAAAAAATTAAAAACACATCTCACTCAAAAATAACGCAGCGAAAAAAATAATTCGAAATCCATAAGCATATTCTTGTTGCAAAATGGAATGACCGATTTTCTATTGCTCAAAAGAAATAGCGTTAACTGGACAGCTATCAATAGTTTCCTGACAATTGCAATCTCCACATTCATCGGCGATAACCACTGATTTTCCTTTCTCTATATCCATTTTAAAAACAGTTGGACAAATAGCTTCACATGTTCCACAACCAATACACAAATCTTCGTTAACTTTAACCTTTGGCATACTCATATAATATTTTCTAAAGGCACATTGTGCCACTAAAAAATAAATTAAAAAAAATTAATTACTCGGTGTAATAATAGCAGATTATTTGAAATAAAGCTACAAAGCCATCAAAGATGCATCTTTTTCAGCTTTATTTAATGATTCTTCTTCAAACTTCTCCATATTTTTATCTTTAAATGAGACCACTCCACGATCCTTATTCCATTGGTAATCTGTTAGTAATATTGATACATTCATTTTACCAATCTCGTTATCTAGCCAATTCACAAAAGATGCTTTAGGAAAAAACAACTGGCTTATTTCATAAGCTTTTCGGCCTTCAATTTCCCTAGTATTATCTAGTTTTATAATATGATAACCCAACTTACTTTCCAAAACATCACTAGATTTTCCTATTTCTAGAGCTAATACATCTTTTTTTATTTCGAGAGATATTTGATCTTCTTGAAACCATCCTAATTTCCCCCCCGCATTGGCTGTCCCTCCTTCTGAGATTTCTTTGGCTATTTTTTCGAAATCATTACTAGTCTTTATTTTTTCCATTGCTTCTTGAGCATTTTCTTGAGATTTATCATTTTTTTCTTTTCCATCATTTTCAGCTAACCATTTTTCCAGCGCATCTTTATATAAGCTAGGTTTAACTATTTTATTTTCAAAATCGCCCATGCCCCATCCATACAATTTTTCCAAACTCTTGCTTATGTCTTCTCTATTTCCATATTCATCCATTTTTCTATCCACATTATCTGCAACTGTTTTTTTGGATATACTTATACCTCTATCTTTAGCCAATATTTCGATAACTTTATCCTCAATCATCTTATTTATCAATTCCTTTTCCCTTATTTTTAATCTTTTTTTGCCATCATTTGTATTAAAATCAAATCTCAATCCCAAAGAAGAAAAATCCTGACTCTCATAAAATCTTCTGATAGAAATTAAATTTTGGTTAATAGAGCCGATTGATATAAAATTAGTGCCGTCTATTGCAACAGCTGGAAAAAATATTCGATTATAAATATAATTTGGTATTTTATTGGGACTGTTAAATCTGTAAATAAAAATAGTTCCAACCAATAAAATAATCAAAACAAAAACAAGGAGGCTATATACCAAGGTAGTAATTTTAATCTTTTCTGCTATTTTTTCTTTACTCTTTTTTTCTGTTATCATATTTATTATATCCTATTTTTTACATCTGTTTACCGCTAACTACATTCCACCATTTTTCATAATTAGGCAGATTATTTTGTTGCTTTTTCTTTTCAGTTTCAATTACAATTTCTTGATTTATGTCATCTGAAACTCCCAATACTTTTTGGTTGGGTTGTACGATAACCAATTTTTCTCCCACGTTTCTCAAGCTTAGTCTATCCTTAGCAACACTCTCTTTGTAATAATCAGATTTCAGATATTCTATTTTTTCTTTTAAGAAATTATTCTCAGAGCTCAACTTACCGGCTTCTGTTTCTAAGCTAGCTATTTCATTTTCAATAACCTTAGATCGCCTGATTTCTTTTAATGTAGGAATAGAGAGAAAAATAAAAATTCCCGCTATAACTAAAAAAAACAATAGAAAGTAAAAGAATTTCATTGGGGATTTTAAATAATGGTTAATGTTAAGTGAAAGCTGGAGCAATTAGCATGCCTACCATTGAAACAACGGCTAAAATTGAAATTGTTATCCAGATTATTCTTATTTTTTTTCTTATTTTTCTCATATCATTCATTTTAACTAATTATTAACAAAAAAACAACCCTCTAGATATTATCCATTCAACAAAACAACCTAAAAACAAATTTTGAATTAACGACAATAAATTCACCATTTTCAGATATATTCTTTTCATGACCTTTGCCATTTAAAAAATTACAATCTTCTCCCAACGCCCTAAACTCCACGCCATTTGGGCAGAGTTCAGCGATTAGTTTTTCGATTTTTGGTTGATTGTTATGTATGTTAATTCTCATCATTTGGTAAAAATTTCTTATCCCCATTTTCTAAAAAATTCTGCTCACTTATCACACTTCTGCCTAGTTCTTTTTCCGTTTCCTTCCTCGCATTGCCTGCCACCTTGCCACCTCTTTTTGCTACTTTTTTGTTAGCGGGCATATTTTTTGGCTTTTCGGTTTTTGAGAGTTCTGTTGTTACTTTCTCCCCCAGCATGGTGAAAATTAACTCCAAGTCAGTCATATTGTCCCTTAGGTTTGCTTTGGACTTCTCCGGAATATTTTTGAGTTTTTTGTATTCACTCGGAGTCATCCCAAAAGTTGCCTTGCTGATCTCGGCAGTGAGTATTACATAATCTCTTTGCTCGGTGATACCTCTATCTTGCCATTCATCGGTCAAGTTTTGACGAATAGCAATCCCGCGAAGTCTTTTATCTATCCAGTCTTGCGGATACCCTTTGGCCTCGTAGAGCTTTTTCATTCTCTCCTGAGCCAACTCTGGATTTTCTATTTCTTCGATTCTTTCATAGCCCACTTTGGCGAGCCACCTTTTAAATGGTTCGGCCTTGGGGGATGGGATAGACTGGATTATTCTTAAAATTCCTTCGGTATTGGCACAATCGGTTTCTCTCATTTTTCCATCAGGAGCGAGTAGTTTCAACTGTCGACAAATTGTCGATAGTTCAATTTCTTCTTCATTAGAAGCTCTTTTTTTTATTCTATACCAATAATCCTTAGGATCTGTAGAATCTGTTAAGGCACTTACTACATCCACCACTGAAAAAAACCATTCGTCATCATACCAAATCTTACGAATTTGTTTTTTTTCAAAAAGTGCGATTTTGTTGTGAGTATTTGTCATAATTATTTTTTAGATTTCACTCATTTTGTAAGTCAATTGAGTTTCTTTGTCTTGTTGTTCTAGTCACAAATAAAAATCCGATCTTTCTTCATTAGCTTTACTTTGAGCGATAATTTCCAATACTGTTTTTTTGTCTTAACATCAATAAACTTGACCTCATAGTTGTCCTCAAAAAAATTTAAAACATTTTCTATATCCATTGGGTTTTTCATGCTTTGATTAATATTGTTTTTAATTATTTTCAAAATTATTTTCCTTCAATATCCGCCACAATCTCATCAATCGCAATTCTTAGCTCATTTTATCTAGTCACAATTTTTTCAATCTTTTTATTGAGTTCTTTTATATCAATTACTTCGCGAGTGTCTTCCGCCACCACATAACTTAATACTGCAATATTATAATCATTCTCGGAAATAGTTTTATTATCAACCATTTTTGCAAAGTATTGGGCATCTTTTCGTAAGAAAGGTAAATTCATCCTGATCATTAATCAATGTTTCTTTAATAACAAAAACTTTTTTTATTTTGGCAGGAAAATTAACAGCTATTTCTTTAGCACAAAAAACATCGAAATCATAAGATAATCGATGTCTCAATTACAACGCCAATGCTGTCCCTCCCGCTAAATAACCATCATTTTTGAACGCATCAAGCTTTGTAAATATAGTTTTTCGGTTTTCATCAAGAATTTCAAGATGTAAATTTTCCATGGATATCTTTTATATATTGAGGCTTATTAACTTTTACCTTAAGTAAATATTGGAATAACTCCAAAACTGCAGGATGATAAATTCCTTTAGCAGGTTTTTTAAATTCATTTCTGACAACATCTCGACCACAAAGCTTTAATATTTTTCTAACATCATTCATAGAGCCCAAAGCTAATGTCTAATGAATAATCATATGCCTATCCTCCTGAAAATCTAGGTTTTTTGACTTATCTTTTAGAAACCAAAAAAGCTTACCCATAGATTGTAATTTATTTTTTATATGTTAATTATAGCATATTTTGACCTAAAAATCAATTGCGGGTGGCTCAAAAAAATATTTAATAATATCTAAGCACTACCCAATTTTACTTTTTAAATATTGATAATATTCCTCACTTTGACCATTTTTAGTAGTGTAATTTTGGAGAGCTTTAGCTCTGGCTTTTTCTCCCATATCTTGTCTTGATTTCCGGCTAATTATTAATTTTTCTAATTTTTCCATCCAAGCATCACTATCATCCGCCACAAATCCATCCACCCCATCTGCGATAGCTTCGCGAAATGTCTGAGTAGCCGTAGCCACGGTTGGCACGCCCAGAATTCCGGCTTCAAAAAATTTCAACTCTGACTTAGATTCGCAAAAAGGATTGCCCATTTCTAGCGGAGCGATATTAATATCTACTCCTGCCATATTTCGATAATTTTCATATCTAGGGACAAAAGCCATTTTTTTAATTCTCTTTTTATATTTATCAAATTTGTCGCTGATTTCCAATGGTCCTCCCAAAAATAATCTTAGATCTTCATACTTATCCATTAATCGAATAAGCCCATCCTCAATGGTAGAAAAATCTTTATCATGACCATGCGCTCCACTAAAATAACCAATTACGATTCTTTCTAATGAAAAATATTTTTGAGCTAAATTTTTTTCACTTATCTCCACTGCTATCTTTAAATCACTTTCTGGCATTTTATTTCTCACTAAAATCACTTGCTTACCTTCTTGCTTCAATTTTTCGGCCAAATAATTGGTACTAGTGGTACAAACTTTTACATAATCATCTCTCACAATTTCTCCACCCACTCCATTTTCATATAATTTTTTCTCAAAAAGATTCATCTTTTTAAAAAAATCCATATGTTCCAAATACTTCTTATCAAATACCAAATCATCCGTATCAAAAATTATTTCTTTATTTTGTTTTTTAATTTTTTCAATTAGTTTTTTTACATTATTTGAGAAGAGAGTTCGATGAAAAATGAAGACTTTAAATTTTTTAGCGTAAGTTACTAAAAAAGGATTGTCTTGAATTGTTGTGGCGCATTTAAAACCATGATTTTCCAATTCTTCGGCCACATATTTAGTTCTATAGTTAGCGCTATCTCCTACACCACCAGTAATAAAAAGAATATCACCTTCGCCCACGCGCCCAAACATCGCTAAAAATGAACTCAGCACTCTTTTCCCACCGCCAATAATACCATCCCGTTGAATAGTATGAATCGCCTTGCCAAATTTTATTAATAAAAGTTTCATTAGATAGTTTAAATGGTTGAATAGTTAAATAGTTAAGTAGTTAAATGGTTTATCTATTTTTGCCATTTATTCATTAGGACATTTATTTGACATTTGTAATTTGTAATTTGTAATTTTGCCACTTATTCTTTCATCTCTCCCACCTCAAATTTCAAATCTTTTTTTAAGGTGTCTTCTTTGGTGAACTCTCTATCCTTAGTTTTAACTTTAACTTTTACTGGCACATCACCTACACCGGATTGCTTTTGCATAAGTAATTTATAATCTCCCTCTCTCACACTTTCGGGAAGCTCATATTTTAACCTCACTTTTGTTTCTCGATTAATTAACACATGCAACGTAAATCCAAAAAAACTTTTTTCAAAATCTTCATCCTCTAATGGATAGCTCACCATTTCTCGTTCTAATAATTTGGTTCCTTTGGGAGTATAAATTCTTAAATAAGAATGATAATCACTAGTTCTCCAATCGCCGTAAGTAGCAGTATGTTTATAAGTAATAAAAACATCCGCTATCGGTTTTTCGCCGGTTAAATCAACGTTATAATCGATGTTTCGTTTGATGTAGTAATCTGATTTTAAAGCCCCCATATTGGCATCCACCATCATAAAATAATCTCCGCTCCAGTTAGTGGTCACAGATCCATCCCAATGTACTTCATTCACCATCTTTTGCAAATTTGAATCCGTGAAATTTAACATCACATCTTTATTGCGAAGCTCTTCCAGGACAAAAGAAGAAAGTTTTGGGATATTATTCAGGCTAGTCAGTTTATCAGTCATTTGAGTTGCTAAAGTTTTCATCACATCTTTACGGTGCTGAGTATTAATATCTTCATTCAAAAGATACTTCTTTTCAACAATTTCTTCTAATTTTAAAACAGCATTGGTACTATTTAATTCAACCCCGTTTACATTTATCGGACCAGTCAATTCAAAAGCTCTCTCAAAAGTCGTAGCATTAACGGCCAGCACTCCGTCAAAGTTATTATTTCCCCCGGCTAAGCGGTAAAAATATTTAGCTTTTTCCACATTAGTCGGATAATCAGGCGAGAAATTAGAATCTCTAAATTTCCATTTTTTCAAACTCATCATTTTTTCAAAGGGATACGGCGCAGATACTTTAGCAGTAATTCTCTGGTCTAGTAAGTTGGCGTCTTCAAAGGTAAGTCCGGTTACCTCGCCATCTTTAATTTTGAGTACGGCATATTGTCCCAAGAAGCCTCCACCAGGACGAAGCTCCATATTATTTTGAAGCAACAATAAAAATCTTTTTTCTATGCCATCTTTCTTTGTAAATTCACTGACCAAAGCATCGATAGCTTGCACTTCTTTTTTGGTGTCTTCTTTTATGGGAAGCAAATTAATGACACTTTTGGCTACTGATATAGAGTTAACTACCATGGAAACTTTATCACTCTTGTAAAATAAAAAAAATCCAATTATTCCAATTAACACAATAATTACAGTTACAATCAATTTAGTTCTTTTACTCATTTGTTTTTATGTTATTATAAATATTTACAATTTCTTTGGCTGAAGTCTCCCAAGTAAATTTTTTAATCAATTTTTTGGAAATACCAGACAGTTCTTTTATTCTATCTCTATTTTCAAAAAAATACAAAATTCCATCCACGAGACCGTCAGCATCCATTTTTTTTGTGTAATATCCAGCCTCACCAAGATAATTTCTGTTATTTTTTCTATCAAAACAAACTACCGGTAAGCCAGCTGCCATATATTGCAAGATTTTTCCGCTAGCCTGCCCTACATTGGAAATCTTTGGATCTATAGCGATGTCTCCCATCTTATTAACTTTGGGCAAATCCGCATAATCCAGCGGACTAATTATTGTCACAAAACTACCTAGCTTATGTTTATTTATAAAATTCTCAATATTTTCTCTTGGCCCTCCGGCTAAAATAAATCTAATTTCAGTCAAATTCATTTTATAAATTTTTAAAATTGCTTCCAATAAAACATCAATGCCTTTATTACCAACAAAAGCTCCTGAATAAATAATTTTTAATTCATTATCTTTTTTTTCTTCAGAGATATTATTTTCATATTTATCAATATTTACACCATCCAAAACTACGCTCAAATTATCAACCCTCCCTAGCTTTACCAATTTTTCCCTTAGTTCTTCTGAGCTAGTAATAGCAAAATCACCTAATTTAAAGATACTTCTCTCCAAAAAGTCAAAAAATTTTCTTATAAAACCTCCATTTAAATATCCGTGTGATTCCATCTCACTCACCAACTCTCCGTGAAAATCAGCCACTAACTTAATTTTTCTCCAAAAAAATACACGCTTCACTACCCAGCCTATCAAGACACCTTCGTGCAAATGAGCATGAATAATATCCGGCTTATTTAAAAAAACTATCTTGGAGGTTTTCCAAATAAGCAAAATATCCAATATTATTTTTTGCCAATCAGCTCCAGCCTCTTTTTTGTTATACCAAAAAAGTAAGCGCACTATTCGATAAATTTTTATATTAGATTTATCATTTATTTCATCTATATTTCTCCCCAAGTGATAAGTAACAATATCGACAGTTATTCCTTTTTTCTCCAAAGCCAAAGACTCCTCCAAGATTCTCATCGGAGTTCCTCTATCAACAAAAAATGGCACTGGCGCAACCATTAGTATTCTCATAAAAAAACAATTAATTTTGAATTTCCAATTTTGAATTTTGAATCAAAAAATAATTTCTAATTATTTAAAATTATAAATTGAACATAACGGCACAACTAATTTCTTAATATAATACACAATTTTATTTTTTATTGAATCATTATTACATTAGAAATTTATTCAAAATTCAAAATTGGAAATTCAAAATTTAACTAAATATCAAACTCACAAAAAATTAGCTATACTTAAGTTATACATAAGCCAACCCGATTATCATGCAACAACTTCTATTTTCCCACTACTCCCAAACATATCCATTTTTTTCTTAACCACCTCAGCTACTGCATTCTTGGCTTGTCCTAAGTGTTCGCGAACATCAAAAGA
Organism: Candidatus Moraniibacteriota bacterium; assembly: GCA_038331135.1. GTDB lineage: Bacteria > Patescibacteriota > Minisyncoccia > Moranbacterales > UBA9337 > UBA9337. The sequence continues at coordinate 81,286 of JBBQOS010000001.1, forward strand.
AACTGATGTTTTTCCATCGATGGTATTACCTAGGCTAGTAATAAATGCCACCCTTGAAGCTGTATCCACATTAAAACAATTGATTCCTCGCCTCACTGCTTCGACAGTTCTATCTTGTTCCCAATCTGAAGCTCCATGCATAATCAATGGCATATTTAATCTTCTATTAATTTCTCCCAATCTTTCATAGTCAGGTTCCGGTCTTTCTTTGGCAAAATCATGAGCATTACCCACAGCGACAGCTAGGGCGTCTATCCCGGTTTCTCGCACAAATTCTTCGGCCTGAGCAGGATCAGTCATATAATCGTCCCAATTTATTTCTACAGAACCAACCTCTCTCAAGTAGGGGACATTTCCCAATTCTCCCTGCACGTTTACCCCTCGTTCGTGGCAAAATTCTACAATTTTTTTAGTGGTCATTGAATTATCTGAATATTTTTTCCTAGAACCATCATACATAACTGAAGTAAATCCTATTTCTATCGCTCTTTGCACCACTTCAAAATCCTTTCCATGATCCAAATGAATTCCTACTGGAATTTCGGGATAATAGTTTTCTACCAAGTTCTTAATTAACCCATAAATCGCTCTGCCTCCGGCATAATCCATTGTTTTTTCAGTTATTTGAATTACGACGGGTGATTTTTTTTCTTTAGCCGCTTCTAGAATGGCCATGGTAAACTCCAAATTTATTGTATTAAAAGCACCTACTGCATAATTACCTTTATTTGCATCATCTAATATTTTTTTTACTTCTGTTATCATTATTTTGTGGTTACGAATTACTAAACTGTCCCATCCTCCCCTACTTGGCAAGGAGAGGAATGAGGGGAGATTGGAAATATTATAAAAATCAAACCCCTCCTCGGCCCTCCTCTTGCTAAGGGGAGGGGGTTAAAGACCAATATTGTAATTAGTAAAATTAATTATTTTTCTAAAACCTCTCCTATTTTAATAAAATCCGCCGGATGCAATGATTCTCCACCGACAAGCACACCTGCCATGCCAGAATCTATGCAAACTGTGCCAATGTTTTTGAAATCTACAGAACCACCGTAAATAATTTTTGGCATCTTTTCAATACTTAGTCTAAAATTATCCATCAATATTTTTTGCATTAAAATTCTGACTTCCATAATCTCATCTCCTGTAGGAACTTTGCCTGTTCCGACTGCCCAAATTGGTTCATAGGCTATTATGATTTGAGAAATTTTATTATCAGCAATGTCTTTAAATCCTTCTAATATTTGAGTTAAAATAACTTTCTTTATCTCTCCATTAATTCTTTCTTTTTCTGTTTCACCTATGCAGATTATTGGAATTAAATTGTTTTTTAAAGCTACTTTTATCTTTTCATTAATAACAGCATCCCTCTCTTTAAAATATTTTCTACGCTCGCTATGTCCAATTATAGCATAATCTCCTCCAAAATTTTTAACCATCGGCGCCGAAATTTCTCCCGTAAATTTTCCCGATTCTTCTTCGTGAATATTTTGCACACCAAAAAAAACAGCCCTGTTTTTAATTTTGTTTTTAAAGGTTTCTAGATGGATAAATGGCGGACATAAAACTATCTTAACATTCTTAAATTCTTTATTGACCAAACTATTTTCCATCCCTCTAAAGTAATTATCCCTTTCAATCTGGGAAATAATATTCATTTTTATGTTTCCAACTAATATTTTCATATTTTTATTTTTGCAGTCAATATTTTATAAATCAAAAAGAGTCGTTATTAAAGTAACAATTATTCCAGCAATTAGACATCCCATAAAAATGTAAAAAATAGCTTTCTTGGGTGGAATTTGAAAAATCGAAGCTGCCACCGCTCCACTAAAAGCTCCCGTCATCGGAAGTGGAATAGCGATAAAAATTATCAAAGCTAAAGCCTCCCATTTTTCAAAACTACTCTTATGTTTCTTATGAAGTCGATCGATATATTTTATCCAAAGCTTATGGACAAAACCTACTTTTTCGATAATTAACTTTGTAATTGGCTCGATTAAAAGCAAAACCAAAGTTCCCATCAAGGCATTTCCCAAAACCGAATAAGTTAAAGCCCACAACGGAGAAATATTGTATTTTAAAATTGCCACTGGGATTGAAGCTCTTAATTCTGTAACTGGCAACATCGCCATCAGAAAAGTAGCCAATTCTTTGGGCATATTGGCAAATGCCGCTATGATTGTTTCTTGCATAAATTTATGTCTTTCCCCTCTCCCTCCTTGTACTCAAAAAGGGGGAGGTTGAGAGGGGGTTTCTTTATTTATAATTCCTAATTATTTTTTATCTTATTTAACAATTCTTCCACCCTCACAATCTCACTATCATTTGATGTTCTTTTTTTAAATTCTACTCCACCTGCTTGGATTGACCTGTCGCTCACCACGATACGATGAGGAATTCCGATTAGATCGCTATCAGCAAATTTTTCTCCCGCCCGCGCATCTCTATCATCATACAGAACTTCTACTCCCTCTTTAAGTAAAGACTCATAAATTTCTTGAGCTTCATCATTTTTATCCAAGCTAATTAAATGAACGCTAAAGGGTGCCACACTTTCTGGCCACATAATTCCAGCATCATCCGAAAACGCTTCCACAATAACTCCCATGAGCCTGGTAATTCCAATTCCGAAACAGCCCATAATGGGAATCTCATCTTCTCCTTGTTTATTTTTATAGGTAAATGAAAAGTCTGTTGGGTATTTTTTTCCTAAATCAAAAATATTACCAACTTCAGATGCTCGTGCACTCAGCAATGTACCTTTGCCGCATCGAGTACAAGTATCGTCTTTTTTCTGGTTGCTAATTTCTTCATTTACACAATATGAACATGAGTCACAATATAATATGTCATCCTCACCCGCATCAGTAAGTACCATAAACTCATAGGATAGTTTTTTGGTAAAGCTACCCCCAGAAGCTTCAGTTGCTTTCGCGACCAGATTACATCTTTCATATACCCTGAAATAAGCCTCCTTTGCTTTACTATAGAAAACATCAAAATCTGCTTGTGTTTCATGAAAGGAATACATATCTTTCATGGTAAATTCTCTCCCTCGCATGATTCCTGATTTTGAACGCAGCTCATCACGATATTTCTGCCCAATTTGATAAATAGCCAGAGGAAGATCTCTGTACGAAGAAGCGTATTTCTTTGCAATAGGCGTTACAATTTCCTCTTCACTTTGTCCAACTGTATATTCTTTTTTTGCACGACTGTTAATCTTGAACACCACGTCCACATTATCCCAGGCACCTGTTTGTTTCCAGGGTTCGCTTGGATGCAGAGTTGCCATTCTAATTTCTTGACCTCCAATAGCATTCATCTCTTGACGTACTATATTTTCAATTTTTTGAAGTACTAACATCCCCAAAGGTAAATAAGAATATACCCCCGCCATCTCTTTATTGATAAAGCCAGCCTTGATTAAAAGCTGTGCATTTTTGGATACTTCATCTTTGGGAAAATCCTTGGAAGTCTTGGTAAATAATTTTGATTGTTTCATATAGTTAATAATATTATAAAGCAAAATTGTATATTAAACAATTAACGCATTAACGAGTTAACGAGTTAGGACTGATTTTTGAAGAAATAAATTCGTTAACTCGTGAACTCGTTAACTAAAAAATTATCTCTAGAATATCCCCTTTATCTTTTCCACAATCTCAAATTGGATAAAATCATGAAAGGTTACAATTACCATCAAAGACAACAATAATAACATTCCGATTGAATTGGCCATATTTTCAAATTTTTGGTTGACGGGAGAGCCTTTTAATTTTTCAATCAAGATAAAAAATATTCTTCCTCCGTCCAAAGCTGGAAATGGCAAGATATTTATAATAGCCAGATTGATGCTAAGCATGGCGGCAAATTGTAAAACATACGTAAATCCAAGAGCACTTACCTGCTTAGTCATAATGGCAATTCCGATTGGTCCCGCCACATCCATCGCCGGTTTAGTGCCAGAAAGAAATTGAGCTAAGAGTGAAAAAAGTGTGGTGATAATAAGAATAGTTATATTAAAAACAGCCACTAGTCCCCTGCCGATTGATTCATACCAAGGATAATCAACCAAAGCTGTTCTTGCCAATCCTACACCCAGGGCTCCCTGATCACTTGGAAATTCTGTTCGAGGAACTCCTCTTAATTCCAAAATTTCATTTCCTCTTTTTATAGTTAGCAAAATTTCTTTTCCTTTATGGCTATCAATATAACTTTTTAATTCATCTACCTTGGTTATGTACCGACATTCCTCTTGGATACCACAAGTTTTTAAAACTTGGTCTCCAATTGCCAATCCCATTTTTTTGGCTGGAGTATTATCTACTACTTGAGAAATTTGCACCTTGGCATCCTTAGCTTTCTGATCATCGCTAATGGCCTCTGGTGCACCTTGAGCAAAAACAATCGCCAAGAGAAACCACGCCAAAATAAGATTCATCGTCACACCAGCAGCTAAAACTTTTATTCTTATCCAAGCTGATTTGGAAACAAAGCTATCTGCTTCTTTTTCGGCGCTTCCGTTTTCTCCTTTTATATTTACAAAACCGCCCAGCGGAATCCAGTTAAAAGAAAAAATTGTATTTTTAGATTTTACTTCTTTATTACCCCAGATAATTTCGTATTTTTTGGTCTTATCATTTTTTACCGCACCTACAATTCGCGGCGGAAATCCAAAACCAAATTCTTCGGCTTTAATGCCGTTTCTGATAGCTATCAAATAATGTCCCAATTCATGCACGAAAATCAAAACCCCCAAAATCAAAATAAAAATAATTGCTGTTGTCATACTAAAAAAATATAATATTTAAAAATTAACCAAGCTACATTAAAAAATGCAACACTAACATCTTATATAATAGCCTAAACTTAGCAAAAAGCCAACCATTGACTTTTTGGTCATTTCGGTGTATAATTATGGGTTGCATTAATGGGTAGATGTTAATGAAATTTATTGGTTCCTGTTTTTAAATTTAGAATAACAGGGCAGTGCCCTGTTCCTACGATTAAAATACAAAAATTAATTTTACATATACAAATTTTCTGGGTTATTTTTTTCGATTTCCCATTTTGAAGGATTATTTATTATATATTGACTCGCTCCATCCAATTCTTTTTCATCCCTAATTATCCGATCATGAAATCTCGGTTGCCACCCAAAATCCCCGTAGGAACAGGGCACTGCCCTGTTCTTTAAATTAATCGTTTTTGTCACAATCGATTTATATGAACCAATTATTGTTGACAAAGATTTTGGACTTACTGCGCTAAATTTTGATGCGTTATTTTGAACAGGGCAGTGCCCTGTTCCTACGAGATCATTATTAATCTCAATTATTCCATGAATATGATTTGGCATTATTACGAATTCATGCAAATTCACAAATGAAAAATGATTGTGAATTTGTTGCCAGAATTTTTCTGCAATTATTCCAGTATTGGATAATTTCATTTTTCCATTTTTAATTTCTCCAAAAAACATCCCCCTATTTTTTGTACAAATTGTTACAAAATAAAAACCATTATTTGAATAATCATAATTTTTATAACGATACTGTTTTTTATCTTTGTATTTTTGCATAATTATATCTTAATAAAAACAAGGCATTGTCATATTTTCAAAAAAACAAAACTGTATTCTATTTCTACCGCAAGTTTATTACCAAAATAATAATGAGCGCCAAAG
>JBBQOS010000002.1:0-44097 GCA_038331135.1 Candidatus Moraniibacteriota bacterium
AAACTTAGCATTGAATTTAGGAATAAATACTTTTAACAGAAATTCATTGGCTTTAGGTATAGTGGATATTTTGTTTAAACGTAATTCCTTAATTAATCTATCTTGTAATGTTTTAAAGAGTCTTTCTACTCGGCCTTTAGCTTGACTACTGTTAGCGTTGATAACTCCGATATTCAATTGTTGCATAGCTCTTTGAAATTGAGTTAGAGTATCAGGATTTTCTTTAGCAAGTTTATGATTCATAGAATAGGTTGAGAACTTATCTACGTAGATTTCATAAGGTTTTTCATTGATTTTGAAATATTCTTGCCAGAAATTGAAGGTTGGTTCTACTCCTTCATGGATATCAAATTTAGCGTGAGTGATTTTACCGGTAGCATCATCTATTGAAGCGATTAGACAACATTTTGGAGCTCTGTCTTCAAACCAGTATTCATATGAGCCGTCGTATTGCTCTAGCTCTCCATAGCTTGCCCTGCGTTGTCTCCAAGAGCGATACTCTTGTTTCTTTTTCTTTTTAGGTTTCCATAATTCTTCTTCTATCATTATCGCTCTAATTGTTTTTGGGTCTCTGATGATGTTGTGGATTTCTTCTAATTTTTCAGTTGCAAAGGTTGGTCCAAAATCTGCATAATATCTGTGGATCAGTTTCTTGATTTTCTCTTTTTCCTTATTGGAGATTTTTCTTGGACTAGCTTTTCCTCGGTTAGCATGGATCAGTCCTTTAATTCCATCCTTAGAGACTTTCTTTTTTAATCTTCGAATATGTCTAGTTGTAAGTCCAAGTATCTCACTAGCTTCTGTGTCTTTAATTTCTTTTTTAATTGTTTTTTGGATGATGTCATAACGACTTACTTCTTTTTGACTCATGATAATGTATTTGTCCATTAGATTAATATTAAGGATTAACCTAATATCTTATCTTATTAAAGCGGACATTTCTATTTCCCGCTAATAGGACATTATCATTTCCGTGTAACACAAAATATTTTGACCGTTTTTCATTCTTTCAATATCCGTCACAATCTCATCAATCGCGGTGCGGAGTTCCTATGCGTTGACCGCAAATGCAGTGGAGGATTCTTACGATTTCAAAAAAAGTGAAAATTGGAGGAGAGAGAGGGGGGGAGGGATTCTGTCACAAGTAAATTTTTTGCTAAAAATTTCTTTCGACCCCATCTCGCGGCGCCCAGGCGCATCGCTCCGATCTTCTCATCCCTACGAAAGCCAAACTCTTGGCTTTCTCTCTTCCTTGCTTCGCTGCGGAGAGAGAGGGATTCGAACCCCCGGTACCCGTAAAGGCACAACAGTTTTCAAGACTGTCGCTTTCGACCGCTCAGCCATCTCTCCATATTTATCCAAAATTAATCACCATAAAAATAATATCAATAAAATTAGATTAAGGCAAGTTGTATATTTTATGTTGCATGTCACATGCCACATGACTCATGTTATGTGTTTCATGTTTTATATACTTGTGTTATAATTTAATCATAAAAAATATTACTTAAAATAAAATGGATTTACATACAAAAAATAAACCCAAAAGAGATATGCACATCAATCACGAGGGAGAATATCTTGAAAATCCACATGACTTCATGCTGGAAAAACATGGTCATGGCACTTTGATACATTGGCAAGGTCCCGAATATGAACACTACCCAAAAGAAAAAGTTTGGTATTCAGTGGCGGCTTTGATTTTATCGGCCATTGTTATCTATGCCCTTGTCACTAATAGCCCCATTATGGCTATGACTTTCATCTTAATTGGAGTAGTCGGCTATATTCAATTGGAAAAATTTCCTCGAGTTTTGGATTTTAAAGTTACTCACGATGGTGTAATGGCTGGAAGAGAGCTCTATGAATTTGATAATATAAAATCGTTTTGGATTTTTTATGAACCACCTCATACTAAAATCCTAAGTCTTCACACTGACGCAATGATGACTCCTTTCATCCACATCCCTGTTCATCAAATAGATCCCGTCGAATTAAGAGAAATCCTAATGGATTTCATTCCTGAAGAAAAACAAAAACCCACCCTTGTAGATACTATCGAAAGACTTCTACATATATAAAAAATAAGGCTCTAAGAGCCCCCTTGGGCTCTTAGAGCCTTTTCATTTGCATATTAATATGCTAGGATATCCTAGTATTCAAACACAATGTTGCTCTCGTAGTTCAACGGATAGAACGCGAGTTTGCGGAACTCGTAATTGAAGTTCGATTCTTCACGAGAGCACAAAGAGAAAATAAAATAAAAATTTTGTAGAGACGTAGCACAGCTGCGTCTTTATTTTTACAAATGTTTTTGTATTAAAAAGAATAGAAAAAGTTTAAAATTTTCAGTCATTTATAAACATACGCGCAAATTGACTGAACTTCTGATTAACGCAAAAAGACGCGACACCGCCTCGTCTCTACATTTAAATGTAAAAAGGCGTAATAATGCTACGTCTCTACGCTATGCCCATATAAAATTCTAACTCTGCACAAATTCTGTTTTCCTCCATTTTTTAGATTGGCGACATAAAACTTTTTCTATCTCTTCCGATTCTGAAATTATTTTTTCTATCACTTTTTCCATCCTCATCCCTTGAGAACCTTTTACTAAAATCAAATCACCTTCTTTCATAGTATTTTTTATTATCCTCCCTGCCTCATCGGGATTAGAAAAAAACAAAACACTTTTAATGCAATTATTTTTTCCGAGTAATTCTTGAGCGGACTTGTGCATTCTCGTACCAACCAAAATTAATTTATCAAATTTTCCCTCCAAAACGGCTCTTATTACTTCCATATGTCCACTTTCTGAATCCTCTCCCAATTCAAACATATCTCCCAAAATAAGGATTTTTCTCTTGGCATTTATTTGACTCATAGTATCAATAGCAGCTAGCGTTGAAATTGGTGAAGCATTATAAGTATCATCAATTATAAGACTCTTATTGATACCAGAAATTAAATTCATTCTTCCATTGGGAGATTGATAATTTTCCAGCGCAGCTAGCGCCTCAATTATATTAACTTTAAAATATTCACCCACGCCTACCGCAGACAAAGCCGCATACAAATGATGTTTGGCAATTACATGAGGCAATCTCAAAGGAATTATTTTATGGTCATAATTAAGCTTGAAACTTAATCCTTTAGAGTTACCATTTTCATCGTAATTAAAACGAATATCAGTCACTCGCATGTCGGCACCTTCGTTAAATCCATAAGAGATAACTTTGGTCTTTATAGTAGCTCTTTCTTCTTTAATAAAAGCATCATCTGTATTTAAAATAGCCACTCCATTTGCAGAAATTGATTTTACGAGGATGCTTTTTTCTTTGACAATCGCTTTTATGTTTTTAAAAAATTCCAAATGGCTTGAGGAAATATTTGTAAGAATTCCCAAGTCTACTGGAATAAAACTCATTAAATATTTCATATCCCCCGGTCTATCTATCGCCATTTCTAAAATTAAAATTTTTGGATAACCAAAAGGAGCAACTAACCAAAAAATCCATTTAAAAAAAACCAAAATCCATTTAAAAAAATTCCGTCCTCCAGTTTTGGCTCCAATAATAGTAAGCGGAATACCTATCTCATTATTATAATTTTCCTCATTCTTCCTGACTTTAAAATCATTTTTTAAAACCAAAAAAATAGCTTCTTTGGCAGAACTTTTTCCAACTGAGCCTGTTATCCCCACTATTTTTGGCCTATGCCTCTTTAAAATAGCCACCGCCATAAAGCGTAGGATTTTTTCCAGATAAATTATTTTTTTCTGTTTCATAAAAATTTAAGGTATTAAAGGTTGAACTTCTTTTACTATCGGCTCGGTCGGTTCCACATTATAATAATTCAAGAGAAATTTCATTACCTCTCCAAAGGTAGGAGCAGCGCTAGACTCCGCCCATTGTATTTCCTTGGGATTATCTACTTTAACTATAACCGTAAATCTAGGATTATCCAACGGGGCAATCCCAGCAAAAGATCCAATGCTAATCCCATCTTCATATCCACGACTTCCCGTTTTAGCCACCTGTGCAGTTCCAGTTTTTCCCCCTACTTTATAACCACTTACGGCAGCTCGCTTTCCATGACCGTTTACTACTACACTGCCCAATATATCTATCATTTGATCAGCAACTTCTTTTTTTATAACCCTTCTGATTATTTTGGATTCCACTATTTCTTCTTTCCCATTGGAATAAATTTTTTTCTCCACAATTTGAGGTTTCATCAAATTTCCCCCGTTGGCAATAGCTGAATAAGCATTTAAAATCTGCAAAGGCGTAGTAGTTATCCCTTGACCAAAAGAAGCGGTAAAAAACTGAATATCACTTTTTAAATTATTTAAATTGCGAATATCACCCGCCGATTCATTGGGCAATTCAATCCCCGTTTTTTCACCGAAACCAAAATCTGAAATGTACTCCGAAAATCTTTTATTGCCAATTAATTTTTCAATAAAAATAACTCCCGTATTTAGAGATTTCTCCAACACTTCAATCATGGTTTGTTCTCCATTGGATTTATTGTCTGAGTTTCTGATACTATAGCCTGCCTCAACTACCACCCCTGTATCAATATATTTAGTATTGGGCGATATTACTCCAGCGTCAATACCGCTTGCCATAGTAATAGTTTTAAATACTGATCCGGATTCATAAGCATTTGCTATGGCTGGATTTATAAAAACGCTCATATCTTCAACTCTTCCAAATTCGTTGGGATTAAAATTTGGATAATTGGCCATAGCTAAAATTTTTCCTGTGCTTGGCTCCTGAACCAAAATACTTCCTCCATCGGCTTTGTATTTTTCAATAGCAGTTTTTAATATTTTTTCTACTTCATATTGAACCGCCTGATCAATTGTCAAAACTAAATCGACTCCATCTTGAGCTGGAATTTTTTTTCTATCAGTAGTTGATATCCATCTTCCAGCACTATCCCTTTCTTGAAAGATACTTCCATTTGTTCCTTGCAACTGCTCTTCCCAAAAAGATTCGAGTCCATAGCGACCAATCTCTTTTTCTCCGTTGGAACCGACAAAGCCCACTATTTGAGAAGCTAATTCTTTTCCGGGATAATATCGATAATTTTCTGATAACAGCTTTACACCTTTAAGTTTCAAGTTTTTTATTTTATCCGCCTCCTCTTGGGAAATTTTCTTTTTTACTATTTCAAACATATCTTCCGGATTAGATAACTTTTTTTCAATTTCCCCTCTCTCTATCCCCAATATATAGCTCAATTCACTAATTACTTTATCCTTATCTGTCACCATTTTGGGCTCCATAAAAATCATCGGATATTCTTTATTTACAGCCAAGGGATATTTTTCATCTCTATTTTTCAGATAAATTTCTCCTCTTCGAGCCGAAAGTTCGCTAAAAGCTTCGTGCTGGTCTTCTGCCATAGCCCTAAACCGTGAGTAATCAAGCACTTGCAATATATAAAGTCTAGCGATAATAATTATCCCCATCAAAAAAACAGCAACAGCCAAAAAATAAATTCTCTGGCTGCTTACCAACTTATCATCTTCATTTTTCTTTATAGTTAAAATAGTTTTGGGCATAATATCATATTCTTAGAAAAATATAACTTAGCTTTAATTTTATTTTTCCAAATCTCCATCCTTCGGACATATCTCTTATTCAACAACAAGCATACTCTGTTCGAATTTATAGCGGATTCAAACTATTTGCTAACGACTATTTTTTTATCGCTACTACCCCTTCATTATCATCGATATACACCACTTCATCAACCTCTACCATATTTAAATTTCCAATATTATCTTTTATGTTGTAAAAAGAATTCAATTCCGCTTCCTGAATTTGCAGTTGTTTATTTTCCTTTTTGAGCTCCTCTATTTTTTGTTCAACTTTTTTGATTTCATATCCTTTTACTGCGCTAGTATTAATAATTCCCAAATAAATCGCCGGCACCAAAAAACACAAGAATACCACTAACATTTTTATTTTAGCAAAACTAAAATTATTTTTACTTTTAATTTCTTCGTTATTCATTTTTTTTAATTTTATTTTTATTTTTTTTAAAATCTTCTTTTTTTGAATTGCTCTTGTTTGACTGGTTTTTTTATTTTATTAATTTAATTTATCTAAATTTTTTCCACTATTCTTAGTTTGGCGCTACGCGCTCTGGGGTTTTCTATCAATTCTTTTTCTAAAGCCGTAATTGGTTTTTTGGTAATAGCTTTTATCCTGGCTCGAGTTGTGCAGCGACAAACAGGAAATTCTACTGGACAAATACAATTTACCTGAGCTTCTTTAAAAATATTCTTAACTATTCTGTCTTCTCCTGAATGGAAAGAAATCACTGCGAGTCTTCCGCCTGAATTTAATTTTTCAATTGCCGTCTGTGTAAATTTTTTAATGCTTTCTAACTCTTGGTTAACCTCCATCCTAATAGCTTGAAATGTCTTGGTTGCATAATGAATTTTTTTGTGTTTGTATTTCTCTGGGATAGCTTGAGCAATAATTTGTACCAATTCATCGGTATTTTTTATTTCCCCAAGCTCCCTAGCTTGAACTATTTTTTGAGCAATTCTACCAGCTAATTTTTCTTCGCCCAAATCTCTAATGATTTTATTTAAATTTTCTCTTGAATATTTATTTACAATATCTCTAGCAGTTAACTCTTGGCTTTTATCCATGCGCATATCGAGTGCAGTTTCAGAATTAAAACTAAATCCTCGCTCTTTATCATCCAGTTGATCGGAAGATAACCCAAAATCGGCCATTATCGCATCCACTTTATCTACCGGCAAACAGGCCTTTCCAATATTTAAACTTTCTAAAATATTATCTAAATTGGAAAAATTATCATTAACCAGAATAATGTTTTGGAATTTAAAAATTGGAATTTCTGATTTATTTGGAAATTGGAAATTGGAAATTGGAAATTCAGCGAACTTTTTTATCGCTTCGATATCTCGATCAAAAGCAATTAATATTCCTTTATCACCTATTTTTTTTAATACTTCGCGAGAATGTCCTCCGCCACCGAGAGTTGCATCTATAACTACCAGTCCCTCCTTTAAATTTAATCCATTGATTGTTTCTTCTAGCAATACTGATTTGTGAATTGTCATATTTTTTCAATTCGCATATTTGCATCATTCGCATCTATTCGCGTATTTGTATTATTTTAATATACTCCGAGTTTCCCCAACTGCTCAGCTATCTCATCACTGCTTTTCTCAGCTTTATTTTTATAAGCACTCCATTTGGATTTATCCCAAATCTCCAATCGGTCGAATAATCCTGCCACAGTTACATCTTTTTTCAGTCCTGCGTATTCTTTTAGATAATCAGGAATTAGCACTCGTCCTTGTTTGTCCAGATCCACATCAACCGCTCCAGCTAGCATTAAACGAATGAAACTCCTAGTTCCCGATTCTCCAACTGGCAGACTGCCTAATTTTTCGGCTAATTTTTCCCAAGTCTTCATCGGATAAACAAATAAACACTTATCCATTCCGCGAGTTATCACCACCTTTTTCCCAAGTTCAACGCGGCATTTCGATGGCATCGCAACTCTTTTTTTGAGATCAATTGTATGTTGATATTCTCCGATAAACATACTATTTTGTCCGCGGTTGAAGTGAGTGGATACAAAATATTATCCCGCACTATCTTTTGGACAAATTAAAATTCTTAAATCTTAAAGTTTACACTTCGTAGTGGCTACATATTTCATATAGATTTCCCACTATCCCCCACCTAGCTACATCTCAATCCCATTTTACCCCACTTGGTCATATCTTGTCAACACTTTTCAAAACAGTTTAATAACAAAAAATTTAATATTGCAATAAATATAAAAACAGCTCATTGATCGGCGAATCAATAAGCTGTTTTTATTTCTAAACTCTGCTGATTTATATAAATTGATAAGTTTCCATCACTCAATATTTATCCCAAATTAGATGACTAACTAAGGATAAAAATTGGGTAATTGAAATTTACGCTGAATTGTCAAGAAACAAACTAACTTAAAATTATAGCACAAATATTATAAAAAGTCAATACCTTGTATTTACCTGTGTTTACCTGGTACTTACCTTAAAAAGTACTTTTTTTTCCAATTAGCACAGTATAAAAGATGAATTTTGTTAACACCTAAAAAATGCAAAAAAACGAGTCAACCAAATCAACTCGTTAATTTATCAGACTATTGAATTTAAAAAAAATTAATTAATGCTAATTTCTTTAATATGATATCCTCGATATTTTTTGGCTTTGAAATAATTTTTAATTAAAATATCTGCCAAAAGTCCTGAAATAAAGAGTTGTACTCCCACCAACACAAACATCACCCCAATCATCGGCCAGATTCTTTCTCCAATAGATTGATTAAAGAAAACTTTTTCCACAAACATCCAAGCTAAAATTATCACGCCCAAAGAAGACAAAATTATTCCACTAGCGCCAAAAAGATGTAATGGTCGATTGGCAAACTTTCGCCAAAACCAAATTGAAACCATATCTACAAAACCCTTAAAGGCTCTTTTCCAATTATATTTTGTCACACCATGAATGCGAGGATGATGAGAAACTTTTACCTCAGCTACCTTGAATCCATCCATCTCCAAAAGCGCCGGGATGAACCGATGCATCTCTCCGAAAAGTTCCAAATCAACAAAGCATTCTTTTTTGTAAGCCTTGAGACTGCAACCGCTATCATGAATATTATCTTCAATCAAAATTTTTCGTAACAAATTAGCCCCGCGAGAAAATATTTTTTTACTCATAGAATCCTTTCTCTTAAATCTCCAACCGCTGACTACGTCGTATCCTTCTTCTATTTTTTCTAATAACTTAGCGATGTCTGCCGGGTCATTTTGCAAATCGCCATCCATCGTTACAATTACTTCACCTCTTGCGACTTGAAAGCCAGCATCAAAAGCGGCCGTTTGTCCATAATTTTTACGAAATCTTATCAGTTTCAATGGACTAAGATTTTGACACATTTTAACAGTTCCATCGCTTGAACCGTCATCAATAAAAATTATTTCAAAACTTTTTTTTATTTTTTTGCATTCTTCTAAAATTCGACTATGCAACTTTTCCACATTACCCTCCTCATTATACACTGGAACTACTATCGAAATATCCAGCTTATCTTCTTGATTTTTTTCTTGCATAATATTTTACTAATTTATAATAATTAAAACTACTGCGAAATCTGTACTGTAGAATATAACGCAATTTTAAAACTCTTCCGTTTTCAAATTCCCAATTTTTAAACCGTTAGTCCCACTATGTACTTAAAAAATAAAGATAAAATAGAACTCATTAAATACCATATAGGGGTTGAAAGAAAAAATATAGCAAACAACAAAAACACAAATCCATATTGCTCCAAGAATAATTTTGTTTGCTCTTTAATTGGAACAAATGCAAATAACAACTTCGATCCATCCAGTGGTGGGATAGGAATAAGATTAAAAACAGCTAAAAAAATATTAATAGTCAAAATCATCATAAATAGCCAAAAGAATATAGCCAAAAAAGATCCTGACAAAAGTATGTTTAATTCGCTAAAATTAAAAATATTATTAGTTATCGCCAACTTAACCGAATCACTAAGTGGGATAAGATTAGCTCCTAGCGCAAAAATTGTAGCTGTTATAATGTTTGATGCTGGTCCCGCTAATGCCACCCAAGCTGGTCCCCTTTTTTGATCTCTCAAATTATATGGATTATATGGAACTGGCTTGGCCCAACCAAAACCAAAATTAAAAGTAAAAATCATAAAAATCGGAACAATAAACGAACCCCATAAATCGAAATGTTTGATGGGATTTAGGGTTAACCTATCGGCATATTTGGCTGTTGGATCACCCAATTTAAGAGCCATAAGACCGTGTGCCACTTCATGTATCACCACCGACATTACCAATATAAATACTTGAAATATAATTAAAACAATTTCTCCTGACATAAAAGATATATTTTACAACTTAATATTTAATTTCTCTTTACAAAATACACCTATTATGATAATCTAAATCTTGTAAATAAGCAAACTAATTTAAGGACATAAATCATCCAAATATGAAGGTGGTTATTAATTTGTTCTGTAATATACTTATGAGTAGAACTTGTGAAATTTGTAATAGAGGAACCGCTTCAGGACATTCTAGAAGTCATTCCAATATCGCTACTAAAAGAAAATTTAAAGTAAATATTCAACAAAAAAAAGTGGATGGCCAAAAGAAAAAAGTTTGTACCAGATGCATCCGCACTATGAATAAAGCTTAAGCTTAAAAACACTTTATAAAATAAAACCCTACTTTTGAAGGGTTTTATTTTATAAGCTGAAAACTAGCAATTATAAACCAACAACCATTTTTAAAACTTCTCTATTTCCTTCATAAATTCCTCCAGTAAATCTTTTTCATCCACCTTTTTAATGATCTTTCCTTTTTTAACGATTAATCCCACACCCCTTCCTCCAACTATTGCCAAATCCGCCTCTCTGGCTTCACCAGGGCCATTTACCACACAACCCATTACCGCTACACGCATATCTTTTTCAACGCCTTCCAATAGCTTTTCTACTTTTCCTACCAACTTTATTAAATCTATCTGAGTTCTTCCGCAAGTAGGACAACTGGTTACAGAAATTCCTCTTTTTCTAAGTCCTAAAGATTTTAATATTTCCCAGGCCACTTTTATTTCCTCTACCGGATTAGCTGTAAGAGAAACTCTAATTGTATCTCCAATTCCGTCATAAAGTAATATTCCAAATCCCACTGACGATAAAATCGTTCCTCGAAAAGTAGTCCCAGCTTCAGTTATTCCGATGTGCAAAGGATAATCCACTTCTTTAGAAAGTAGCCGGTAAGCCTCAACTGTCCTCTCGACATCATTGGCTTTCAGAGAAATCGCTATATCAAAAAAATTATTTTTTTCTAAAATTTTTATATGACGCATGGCAGATTCTACCATCCCATCAGGAGTAACCTCATTGTTATATTTTTTCAAAATATCTTTTTCTAGTGATCCTCCGTTAATACCTATTCGAATAGGAATATTTTTTTCTTTGCAAGCCTGAACCAACATAGCTACTTTGTTTTCATCGCTGATATTGCCCGGATTAATTCTCAGCTTATCAATACCTTGATGAATGGATTCCAGCGCACACTCAACTGAAAAATGAATGTCTGCTACAATTGGAATATTAATTTGTTTTTTTATTTTACCAATCGCTTTAGCTGCTTCCATGTCGGGAACAGCTATTCGGACTATCTCGCAACCGGCTTGAATGAGTTCTTTGATTTGAGCCACTGTCGCATCCACATCTCTGGTGTCAGTATTGCACATTGATTGAATAACAATGGGCGAATCTCCCCCAATAAAAACATTACCCACTTTAATTTTTCTAGTTTTTCGTCTTTCTATCATAATATTATATTTAAAAAATTATTCATTATTTTAGCTTGATTATAGCATGAGAAAATTTTTTATTAAAAATTTCTATCCTTATCTTTATGAGTTATTACGCTTCCTCCAATTTTTAGAATATACAGCGGTTTTTTCATATTATTTAAAAAAATTAAAAAAATTAAATTTCTCGTTGCGCCATATAATCTGCCAAAGCTAAGAGAATTTTTTCAGTTTTTTTATCAAAACCGATACTAGCTAATTCTGCCTTGCCTTCAGAAATTAATTTTTTAGCTAAAGCGTTAGCATATTCAAGAGATTTAGTTTCTCGAATAATTTTTCTAAATTCTTCTATTTCTGCCTTGGTTATATCTTTTTTGCCCAATAGATTATCTAAAACTTTTTTTTGCTTTTTATTGGCATTTTTCTGAGCCCTTACTACCAAAATAGTTTGCTTTCCCTCTCGAATATCAGAGCCCACTGGTTTTCCGATTTTTTTTTCATCACCAAAAATTCCCAAAATATCATCTTGAATTTGAAAAGCCACTCCAATAGGCACGGCGAAATTGCTAATTTTAGACAGTAGCTCATCACTTGCTCCACCCAAGATAGCGCCCAAATGCAACGGTCCCTCAATTGTATATTTAGCCGTTTTGTTTTTATACATATCCAAAACTTCTTTTTCATTGGCTACTCGACTATGCTCAATAAAAACATCCTGCGCTTCACCTACCGCCACCCTAGCGATGATATCTTGTAATCTGGACAAAGCTTTGATAATTAAAGTCGCATCAAATTTAGAATTAAAAAGAACCTGATTTCCCAAAGCGTTCACGATATCGCCCACGACAATACCGATTGAATTTCCAAAATGAGTTGAATCTCTTTTTCCTTTGGCAATAAATTTTCCCAATTTCTTATATTTACAATGAATAGTCTCTACCCCATGGCGTTTGGGATCATTATCAATAATATCATCATGAATTAATAAAAAAATATGAATCAATTCGATGCTCACGGAAGATTTAATAATTCTTTTCTCATTTTGGCCTCCAACTCCCTGATAACCCCAATACATCAGAGCCGGTCGCAATCTCTTTCCTCCGGACAAAGTTATTTTTTTAACATGCTTCAGTGCTTCCGTAGTGATAAAATTATTTTTTTTAGAATCATTTATGACCTTATCGAAAAAAAATTCTAATTCTGGGTTAATCCTATCTTGAAATATCTTTAATTCTTCTTTAATATTCATAAAAAATAATTTTAGTTAATTATCAATTCCCCTCCAAGTCTACCGCGAAAAATACCACTTGTAAACCTCGTTGGTCACAGGCACAGCGTTGAAACCATCTTCCTCCTGACCCTCTACTAAGATCACCATTACAATCTCCGGATTTTCATATGGAGCAAACGACACTAACCAACCATGTGCTTTTTTTTCATTTCCAAACTGAGCGGTACCTGTTTTACCTGCCACCTCCACGGGCAAATCTTTAAGCATCTGAGCGGTTCCTTCTGTGACAGTCATTCGCATTCCTTCCTTAATTATTTTTAAAATATCTGCGTTAATGAACCCATCTCTAATTATTTCTGACTTATTGTAAATAGTTTTGTCGGATTTTTTTATTTGAGAAACTAAGCGCGGTTGATAAAGCTTTCCTCCATTGGCCACGACAGCCACACTGTTGGCTATTTGAAGTGGCGTAGCAGTTATATAACCCTGTCCAATTGAGGCATGATAAGTATTTCCAATATACCAGCTTTCATCAAATTTTTCTTCTTTCCATTCCTTGGTTGGTAAAAATCCACTTACTTCTCCAGGAATGTCCACACCGGATAATTCTCCATAACCAAACATATTAGCATATTTTTTTATATTTTCTATTCCTATCCCCCGAATCGATCCATAACCTCCGCCCACTGAATAAAAAAATACATCACTAGAAACAGCTAAAGCTCTTTTTACATCTGTAAATCCGTGAGCTTTCCAGTCTCCAAAAAACCAACTTCCTACACTGATGCCCCCCTTGCTCTCTATTTGAGTACTAGGAGTTATCACCCCTTCAGTGAGAGCCGCTGATGCCATTACTGGCTTAAATGTTGAACCTGGAGCATATTCGCCCGAAATCGCCCGATTAAACATTGGTTTACTTTCATTGTTTAAAAGACTGGCGTAATCATTATTGGAAATTCCTTTGGCAAATAAATTATTATCAAAACTAGGTATGCTTACCATAGCCAAAACCGCCCCACTTCTAGGATCTAGTGCCACAGCTGCTCCAGCCTTGAGATTTTCTTTTTCCAAAACACCAGACAGACTATCAAATATTTTTTTCTGCAATTGACTATCAATATTAAGCACCAAATCACTACCTGCCTCTGGGTTAACTACGCCCAGTTCTCTAACCACATGCCCCAAAGAATCCACCTCTACATTAATTTTTCCGGGAACTCCGCGCAAATCTTTTTCATAATATTTTTCCAATCCCTTTTTACCAATCGAATCCGTCATCAAATAACCTGGATTTTCCTCTAGCTCTTCTTTTTTTATCTTTCCTTCGTATCCAATAATGTTGGAAAAAATTAAACTATCTGAATAATCTCGAATAGCCGTTTTGGTCACTTGAATTCCAGGAAGTTTTTGGTAACTTTCCATCACTAGCAACGCCTGCGTCTGATTAATATTTTTCAAAAGCAAAATAGCATTGTCTTCTTTATTTTTATTTTTAAAATTTTCCGCAAGTTCATCAAATCTATCAGGAAATATCTTTTTAATTTTCTCTAAAACTTCTGGCGAAAATTCAAATCCGGCGCTAATTCCGCGAATATCTACAATTAAATCCAAACTTGGAATATTATACACTAACACATTTCCAAATTTATCAAATATTTTTCCGCGCGGAGCCTTTATGTAAGCAATTCTGAGTCTATTTTCTTTGGCTACTGCCTGATAATACGCACCCTTAACCACAGCTAAAAAAGCAGTTCTGCCAAAAAGAAGTATGAGAGCTAAAATTATAGAAAACCAAAAAATATTTAGCAACCCCTTGTTAAAAGGAATTTCTATCCTACCCACTTCCGAACCGCTCAACAAAACAGAATCTGCTATTTCATCGATTTCTTTGGAAGTTTTTAATTTGTATTTTTTACTAAAGAGTCCCATAAATAAAAATAAATTAAAAAGAAATATTTAATCTGTTTTCGCTTCTGGCAATATATTTTTCTATTTTATTTACAAAAGTATAAATTATAAAAAAGGAAATACCTGAAATGATATTGGCTACAATAAAAGTGTTCCAATTTATAAAATAATCTTTTATTGTGTAAAGCAAAACTTCGCTAAACATATTCGAATTAATAAATAAAATGTTAAAAATGCTTCCCATAAAATTTCCGACTAAAATAAAAATTACCACCAATAAAAATCCAGACCAACGCCTCTCAATCATAAAACTTTTTGAAACAAAACTTATTAAATAAGCAGACAAGACAAAAAATAAAATGTTAGGACCTATTTTTTCGGCTAAAAATATGTCGTTAAAAAATCCTAGCAAAACAATCCAGCGCCACATTTTATCAAAACCACTAACAATTATCCAGGCGATTACGGTTAATATTGATAGATTAACTAAATTATTTTTTAAAAAAATTAAATCCAAAAAATTTATTTGAATAAAAATAATCAAAAAAATTATAAAGATTCTCAATAAAAATTTTTTCATTAGTTATTATAATTTTTAATTACAAAAACAAAACGCAATTTAAAGAAATCAACTGGCGGAGCAATTATGGCCTTTTGAAATAACTCGTTTTTGGCCAAATCAATTTCCCTTATTTCCCCCACTAGCAACCCTCTAGGCACGTCTTGGCTGATATCTGAAGTAATTACCCTGTCTCCAATTTTTAAATTATCTGTCTGTAAAACCAAGTCCATAGTTAACCCCAACCCATAATTTCCCCTGGCCACGCCCACTGCTCCCGTTTCAACAGTCTCAACATTAATATTCATTAATTTCTCAGTGATAAAAATCACTCGAGCAGTCGAATCAAAAACTTCTTCAACTTTTCCTACCAAAATTCCGTCAGCAACTATCACAGACATTCCTTTTTCCAAACCATTTCTTTTCCCCTTATCAATTAATATCCAACTATTGTTATTATAAATATCTCTTCCTATTATACGAGCTGACTCCAAATTAAATCCTTCCTGAGATGAGATATTTAATTGACTGCGCAAACCTTCATTTTCTTTCATGACATCTGCAACTTTTACATTTTGAGCTTTTAATCTCAAATTTTCCTCCATCAAATTCTTATTTTCTTTTTTTATTTTACCGATAGAAGAAATTGCTTCGCCAAAAGAATAGGTTCTATTCGCCAAGCTAGAAAAAAGTTTTTGCACTGGCAAAGTAATTCCGACAAAAAAAGTTCTTGTCCCGTTAAAAAAATTATTTGGATTCCAAAGTATCAATAAAGTTGCTAGTATGCAAACAGCCGTTACTTTGAATATTTTTTTAGAAGTAATTTTTTTTACAGGCATAGTTTATTTTAAATTAACGCAGTGGGCTATCATCATATTGATTGGCGGCCAAGACTTCTTTGAGTGATTCCAAATCTTCCAACACAATTCCTGTTCCCCTTACTACCGCCGTCAATGGATCTTCCATGGTACGCACCAATATACCAGTTTGATTGGCAATTAATTTGTCCAGACCGCGAATTAAGCTTCCTCCTCCAGCTAAAATTATTCCCCTTTGCATAATATCAGCGATTAATTCTGGCGGAGTATCTTCAATTATAATTTTAATGTTATTGACAATTATTCTAATAGAGCGTGAAAGAGCTTCTCTAATTTGCTCATCATTGATTTTTATTTTTTTTGGAAGACCGCTTACTAGATCTCGCCCTCGAATATCCATAGTAAGTTTTTTCTCTTGCGGATAAGCGCTCCCGATACTAATTTTAACATCCTCAGCAGTCCTTTCTCCTACGAGCAAATTAAATTCATCTCGACAATATCTAATGATATCTTCATTCATCTCATCTCCGGCAATGCGCAAACTTCTCGAAGAGACTACTCCGCCCAAAGAAATGACAGCTATTTCAGCTGTTCCTCCTCCGATATCTACAATCATATTTCCAGCGGCTGTCGTTACTGGCAGATGAGCTCCAATTGCAGCTGCCATCGGTTCGTCAATAATATAAGCCTCTCGTGCACCAGCACTGATAGCTGCATCGATTACCGCTCTTTTTTCTACTTCAGTAACTTCTGAAGGAATTCCAATCAAAACTCTGGGGCGAGGCAAAATAGAAAAAGAATCTTGATGTACCTTATCAATAAAGTATCTTAGCATTTGTTCAGTCACCTCAAAATCGCTTATTACCCCATCCACTAGCGGACGAATCGCTACGATATGACTAGGCGTTTTACCTACCATTTGCTTGGCTTTTTTCCCAATTGCCAAAATTTGTCCGGTTTTTTTGTTTATAGCTACCACGCTTGGCTCGTTGATAACTATTCCTTTGCCGCTAACATACACCAATGTATTGGCCGTTCCCAAATCAATTCCAATATCCTTAGAAAAATTTCCAAAAATCTTTCCCGTTATCTTTCGATACACATTTCTAATTTTTTTAAACATACAAACAAATCCTCTAGAAATAATGCAGTAGAGGTTTTTTATTTAAAGAATTATTTTTGTTTTCACTTACTAAATCATACCAAAATTAAGCCTCGGTGTCAAAATGAAAAAGCTTGACTAAAATCTCACAAACCTTTACCTTATAGTTAGTAACTTCGATGCAAATCACAAAATTTTATTCATGGAGGAATCGGACATGAATCTAGAAGAAAGAGCAAAAAAATTACAAGAAGATGTCCTATTGGGCACCATTGATTCGCTAAAAGCAGAAACAGAATCTTTGGAAAATCAGTTATCTCAGCAAAAAATAATTTTTCAAGAACAAATAGAGCAACTTCAAGCTTGCAACAATTTGCTTTTTGAACCAACCAAAGAAGCAGAATTGTCACAAGCAACCGAGGAGATAATTCAACTCAAAGAAGAATTAATTAAAAAAAATGCACAAATAAAAAAGCAAAACCAGCGAATTAAACTTCAGCTACAAGAGATTACCGAGTTCATAAACGAAAATGATAAGTTAAACCAAGAACTTATGAAATTAAAAACGACCAGTCGAAAATAGGAGGTGATGCACCCCACCCTCCTATACGAAGTAAAAAGAGCCAGAGAAACAGCGATTTCTCATGGCTCTTATTTTTTCCAAGTATTTTAAAAAACCTACTTTAAAAAATAATACTAAGATATCAAATAATAAGTTATTTGTAACGAAAAAATAATCCACAAAAAAAAGATGACCACGCCTATCTTTTAGTTAGTGTGGTCATCTAATTTTTACCTTTATTTCTTTTTTGTTTTTTTAGCTGTTGTTTTTTTAGCTACTTTTTTTACAGCTTTTTTAACTGTTTTTTTAGTTGCTTTTTTAGCTGTTTTTTTCTTAGCTACTTTTTTTACAACTTTTTTCACAGCTTTTTTAACTGTTTTTTTAGTTGCTTTTTTCTTTGTTGCCATATTTTTATTTTAGGCTAGCCAGCGATTTCTCACTGGATTATTTTTTTATTTTTAACTGAGAAGTCCGACCGCTTCCCACATATTTCTTTTGTATATTTTTATTATACAACAATAAAAAATTTATACAACTATTTTTTTGAAAACTTTTTTTATTTTTTCTAAAAAATATTTTCTAAATATTTTTATCTACTTTTATTATACAACAATAAAAAATTTATACAATAGTTTTTTTATTTTCTAAAAAATATTTTAAGAAATTATTTTTATTTTAAAATTTTATTATAATTATTTTTTAAAAATAACAAATAAAAAAACTCTTCTCAATTTATGAAGAGCAAAAAATATTTTTTAATTTAAGATTTTACATCTTCAACAATTCAAACAGCTACGATACTTAGAACATCCTATTATCCCCTAAAGCCAATTTCATTTTTTGGTGCATCAGCTATTTCTATTTTTCCAAATTGATCTTCATATTTTTTTAAGTTCTCATCCATAGCTTTCATCATTCTTTTAAAGTGCCCAGGAGAAACAATCATTCGAGAATTTAAAGTTCCTGTCGGTGGAAAAATATTTAAAAAATCTAAAACAAATTCTTCTTTAGTGTGTAGTATTTGCATTACATTAGAATACTCTCCTTTTAATTTTTCATCAGTGGCTTTGATTTGGACTTGTGGTTGTTGATTTTGGTTTGATTGATTCATACAATTTATATTGTTAAATAGTTAAATTATTATATTGTTTTTTATCTCGTCCTCCCGCTCGCCTGCCCCGTCAGATATTATTCCAATGTGAGGTACTCAAGAAAATATATATACCTCTTTCCCCTCCTCTTTGTACTCAAGGGGGAGGCTGGGAGGGGGTTTCTTTTGCCATCGTGACAAAAACAAACCCCAGAAATTCTAGTACAATCAAAAGCCTTTTCAAGATTAACTTTCTTTCCTTGCCCCACATGAACAACCGCTTTATCGCGCATTTCTTTTATTTTATTAGCAGAGGTCTGCCTAGTGGTAAAAACAATCACATCACCTTCACCTTTATCAAAAAAATCTCCATTTAATTTTTTATTTTAACTTTAATACCCTCGTCTATCTCTCCTTTTATTATACAACCTTTCTGTGAATCCGCCCTCATTCAAAAGCTCCCGCTCAAGTTTTTTTAATTGTTGATCTAGCAAATAATTAAATTAGTTTGATGAATTATGCAAATTAACATATTAGCTCCCTGCTCTCCATTTTTCAGATAAGACCTATAGGACGCATAGGACAAATTTCCATAACAAAGATTTCTAACTTTTTTTGCTTCGATATCTTCCTTTGTCCAAGCTCTAAATTTATTTCAAAAAAAAGCGGGACGAATAAACGTCCCGCTAATTAAATTATTTCTTTGTTTCTTCATCTTTAGATGACTGGGATTTATCTTCTTCCTTTTTATCCCCTTCTTTCTTATCATCCTCTTTTTTTGGTTCTGTCTCGGCGTCTTTTACTTCTCCTTCTTTCTTTGTTTCGTCCGTAGCTTCAGCGGAGGGCTCTGGCTGAGCGGCCTTATAAAGCTCTTCGCCAATCTTTTGCGCTTCGGTTGAAAATTCTTCCGTCGCTTTCTTTATTTCTTCAGTAGTAGATTCCTCTTTTTTCAAAACTTCTTTAAGCGCTTCCATTTTTTCAACGACTGGTTTCTTTTTATCTTCAGAAATTTTCTCGCCTGATTCTCTTAGCGCTTTCTCAGTAGAATAAACCAAGCTCTCGGCAATATTTTTTGCTTCTACTTTTTCTTTACGCTTCTTATCTTCTTCGGCATGATCCTCAGCATCTTTTTTCATTCTTTCAATTTCTTCTTTACTTACCCCACTAGAAGCTTCGATGCGAATAGATTGCTCTTTGCCAGTCGCTTTATCTTTGGCACTCACACTTAAAATTCCATTAGCATCAATATCAAAAGTTACTTCTACTTGTGGAATTCCACGCGGAGACGGAGCGATACCGTCCAAAATAAATCTGCCCAAAGTTTTATTCCCCTGCGCAATTTCTCTCTCTCCTTGGAGCACATGAATCTCTACGCTAGGTTGATTGTCAGCTGCGGTAGAAAATATTTGTGATTTCTTGGTTGGCACAGTTGTGTTTCTTTCGATAAGTGCAGTAGAAACTCCTCCCATTGTCTCAATTCCCAAAGTCAACGGAGTTACGTCTAGAAGTAAAACATCTTTAACATCTCCCGCCAATACACCTCCCTGAATTGCAGCTCCCATCGCTACAACTTCATCAGGATTTACACTTGAATTTGGTTTCTTGCCAAAAAATTCTTCAACTTTCTTTTGCACCAAAGGCATACGAGTCATTCCTCCTACCATCACGATTTCATTGATATCTTTGGTTTCAAGTTTTGCATCCTTTAAAGCTTTTTTAACCGGCTCCATCGTGCGAGCCACCAAATCTCCCACCAATTCTTCCATTTTAGAACGAGAAATTTTCATCACCAAATGCTTGGGACCATTAGCATCTGTGGTAATAAAAGGTTGATTGATTTCAGTTTCCTGCGCAGTCGAAAGTTCAATCTTAGCTTTTTCAGCCGACTCTTTAATTCTCTGCAAAGCTAAATTATCTTTGCTCAAATCAATGCCTTCTTGTTTTTTGAACTCATCAATGATCCAGTTAATTAAAACTTGATCAAAATCATCTCCTCCCAAATGAGTATCTCCATTAGTTGAGATTACTTCTACGGTGTCATCGCCAACTTCCAAAATACTAATATCAAAAGTTCCACCCCCCAAATCATACACGGCAATTTTTTCATTTTTCTTTTTATCAAATCCATAAGCCAGAGCAGCGGCAGTTGGTTCATTGATAATTCTTTTTACTTTTAATCCGGCGATTTCTCCAGCTTCTTTGGTTTCTTTTCTTTGAGAATCATCAAAATAGGCCGGCACGGTAATCACTGCTTCTTCAATTTTCTCTCCCAATTTTTCCTCAGCGTCCGCTTTGAGTTTTTGCAAAACCATCGCCGAAATTTCGCGAGGAGTATATTCTTTATCTCCCATTTTTACATTAATTCCACCGTTTGCTGCTTTGGAAATTTTATATGGCATCAATTTAATATCCTCTTGAACATCTTTGTCATCAAACTTTCTTCCAATGAGTCGCTTAATAGAAAACAAAGTGTTTTCGTGATTGGTCACCGCTTGTCTCTTAGCAAGAAGTCCCACTAATCTTTCTCCATTTTTGCTTACGGCAATCATTGAAGGAGTGGTTCTGTTACCTTCCTTATTTTCAATGATTTCTGGTTTACCACCTTGAATAATTGACATAGCACTGTTAGTGGTGCCTAAATCGATTCCTAATATTTTACCCATATTTTTTTAGCTTTTATTTAATTATCTTTTTAGTTAATTAAATAAAATCTTACTACTTAATTATTTAAATTATTGAATCATTTGACTTTTTGAGTAATATATGCTAAGTTCTAGGTATAAGAACTGAGCGGACTACTAGATATGGTGAGATCATCTCTGGAATGCCATCTCTAAGGACTTCTGCTCAGCCACTCTTTACACTACCCCCCCCTAGTAAAAAATTTCTTGCTTTCCCTTACGGAAAGAATCAATATCATTTGATACACAACAAGAAAATTTACTACGGGGGCTTTTTTTATTCCACAATTACTCGAGAGGCACGAATCACCTTTTCTCCAATCTTGTAACCCCGCAAAATCACTTTCTTTATTTTATTTTTAAATTTCTTCTTCTCTTTGCATTTATCATCTAGACATTTCTCATCATGGCAACAGCTATCCGAGACTGCTTCACAATATTTAGTATCAAAATTATCTCCTTCTTTTAAATTAATTTCTTCCACCCCGTTTTCTGTCAGCACATTTTCCAGTTGTTTTTGGATATACATTATTCCAGTCACCCACGGATTATCTTTTTGATCTTCGGGAATGTGTGCGGTAGAAGTTTGGAAATTATCAATTACGGGAATTATCTGCATTACGATATTTTCAGTCGCATAACGGATTCTATCTTTTTGACTTTCGGCTTGCATTTTTTTATAATTTTCAAATTCTGCTAAGCTTCTTTTCCAACCATCCAGCGCCATTTCCATTTCCAGATATTTTTTGGCTGCCTTTATCGTTTCCATTTTTTCTTCTTCGAATCCATCACCTGTATTTAATTTATTTATCGCCTCATCAAAACTTAACCACTCATACTCGCTATGCTCACGAGGATTCAATCTTATCTCACCTCCGTTGTAATAGACTATGAATCTCAAAGCCTTTAAGCTATCCAATTTTTCATGACCTTTTGGATATTCACTTATCCTAATAACTGCTCCGATTTCTATATTATCTAAACCTAATTCTTCTTTTATCTCTCTCTGAAGGGAATTATGAGATGTTTCTCCTTTTTCCATTCCCCCTCCGGGCAAATCATATTTAGAACTATTGGTTATTTCTTTATCGGCTCTTTTAAGCAGCAAAACTTTATTCTCTTTATCAACTACAACTGCTTTAATCGTTAATTGCATCGGCCAACCTTTTCCAATCTCTATTTCAATTTCTTCTTTTTTATTTTCCTTTTTCATAATTCATAATTCTTAATTCTTAATTCTTAATTCTATAAAACAAAATTTACCAAATCAGAAAAGTACATCCATTTACGACCAATATCGTTACACCTACAGAACCCATCATCTTTTTAATATATTCAATCAACGATTTATTCTTGGCATATTTCATCCGCTTGGGACCAATTAAGGCCAATACTCCCCGCTGTCCATTTTTTAATTTGTAGGGCGAAACAATCATCGAACAACTAGAAATTTTGCTAACTGGATTTTCGGCTCCGATAAATATTTTAGTCTCTCCTTCTTTTATCTCTTTTACAATCTTATCAAACATTTCGTCTATATAGTCCATGGTTTCAGTAAGACGACAAATTTCATCCAATTTTTGAAATTCCGGTTCACTCAAGAGATCTCGCATTCCAAAATCATCAAATTCATCTTTATCTAACATTCCACCAATAGCTAGATTTCCCGTTATTCCCGAAAGCAACTTGGCACTCGTTCGAGAAAGACGCATATTTTTGGCTTTCAGTTTCAGTAATTCTTCCTGTAATTTTAGCTGCTCTTTTTTACTCAACTCTTTATCTTTCATTATTTCTTCTACAAAATAACGATAACCTTTATCAGTCGGGATTCTACCGGCACTAATATGAGGCTGATACAAATAACCCATTTCTTCCAATTCTGACATTTCATTTCTAATTGTGGCACTACTAGCATCAACTCTATACTTTTCTACCAAAATTTTTGAACCTATAGGAACGGCAGTCGAAGTATATTCTTCAACAATGCACTCTAAAATTTTTTGCTGCCTAGTATTCATATATTCTTTATTACCAAACATTTAACAATGTAACAATTTTCTATAATTTAATTATAACAAAAAATTAGCACTCGTCAAGTGCGAGTGCTAACTGATTACTATCAGCATCAGAATATCAACCTATTGAATTATATATACCTGCAAATAATAAACGCTTTAGATACCTGTTCTCCTTATCATCTGGGCAACCACCAACGCCTTAGCATGATGATCGCCGAATCTATTTATTTTTATCTCTTCTATTTCATCCCCATATCGTAATCTAAACGATATCCCAGTTGCTTCTTTTTTAATTCCTTCTATGCTTCCATTAATTTCAGACGAATTGATTCCGAAATAAAGAACGGGCACTTTGGAATATTTTTTTAAACTTCTAACTTTTTCATTATCCCAATTTAAAATAAGTCTTCCTCCTTTTTTAACATTTTTTGCCAAATAAATATATTCACTTACCAATTTATCCATTCCTGAAAATGATTCTATATAACGCTGATTAATTTCCGTCACGATTGCTACTTTTGGGTTTACCAATGAAAGCAAATAACGCATATCTCCTTTTTGCGCCACCCCCAATTCCAACACCAAATATTTAGGAAAATTATTTTGAAAAATTGATTTAGCCGCACTCACAATAACAGGCAACCATCTCCGATAAGAATTATATCCACTCTCCATATTTAAAATCGCTAGAGGCAACCCAATTTCTGTATTAAAATTTTTAGGATTAGCGCGAACGGTTTTTCCCTGAGCTTCCAAAACTCTTCTAATCTCGTCTCTCACAAAAGATTTATTTACACTTCCGCTGATGGCGATAACGATTGGACGATGTACCCACAAAACTATTTTAACAATAATTTTAAGATAATATTGTAGTATAATTTTAAAAATTTTTTTCATAAGGCAAGCATACTAGCACGTTAGCATATCAACGTATTAACATTTTAGCATTAAAACAATTTAACAACATAGCCCTGTAATAATTTTATTCATTCACATATTTTCAAACTTCCAGATTTCCAAATTCATACTTTACAAACCTTAGGAACCTTACAAGCTTTATAACTATTTTAGAAACTTCTTCATTCTTCTAAATGATTCGTTGATATCTTTTTCACTTCTGCCAAAACTCATTCGGATATGGTGCTCTCCGTTGGGCCCAAATGCTACCCCCGGCACTACTGCCACCTTGGTTTTTTCCAATAAATTCAAGGCAAATTTCCAAGACAAACTTCCGCCGTGATCACTATCTACATAATCAACATTTTCTAACATTATTTTAGGAAAAACAAAATATGCACTCTCTGGTCTGACATAAGAAAAAACATGTGATAATTCATCTAAATGCTTGCAAATTAAATCTCTGCGCTGGCGATATTCTTGATTCATTTCCAATAAATCTTTATCTCCCATCTCCAAAGCTCCCATCGCTCCAAATTGAGAAATTACCGGCGCGCAAGTTACCAAAGAATCATGCACTTTTAAAATTTCCTTAACTACACTTTCATCACCATGCAAATACCCCACTCTCCATCCAGTCATCGCGTAAGATTTAGAAAAGCTAAATAGTCGAATCACTTTTTTTCTCAATTTAGGAATCTCAGCTAAACTAAATATTTTTTGCTCCGGCTCAAAAAGAAAATCCTTATAAACTTCATCTGAAATTAAAAATAAATTATGCTCCTCCGCCAACTGTGCCAATCCCATCAACTGGTCTTTTGAATAAATTGTTCCGGTGGGATTATTGGGATTGCAATAAAAAATCGCTTTAGTTTTTGGCGTTATTGCTTCTTTAAATTTTTCCAAATCAAACGCCCAGCCTTTTTCTTCATCCAGCGAAACAAAAACAGGGGTGCAACCAGCTAGCGTTATTACTTCTCGATAAGAGGTATAAGTCGGTTGAGGAATAATAACCTCATCGCCTGGATTCGTAAGTGCCAAAATGGTCGCCGTGATTCCCTCAATTGAACCGGCTGTAACTATAATTTCTTTTTCCCAATCATAAAACATATTACCCTGGGCCAATTTAATTTCAATTAACTCCCGAAGTTCGGAAATTCCCGGCGATAAAGAATATTTAGCCACCATCCCTTTTTTTAGGGCTAGCTCCACCCTCCTCTTAATACATTCTGGCGTATCAAAATTTGGTACACCTTGCGCTAGGGAAATTACATCCGGATATTTAGAAGCGCGCAATTCCATCTGCTTAATTACGGAGAGATTTAAATTTTTAGTCCGTTCAAACATAGTGGCATTTTAGCAATTTAACATATTAGCACGTTAACATAAAAACAAATTAACATTAAGCTATGAAAACAATTTCAACAGCTAGCACACCTACAACGTTCCTACATCCTCTTTACAGTTTCAATCCCCAATAATTCCAATCCATTTTTTAAAGTTATTTGCATCGCTTTTACCAATGCCAAGTTATTTTTAAAATCAGGGTTGGTAGCATCGAGAACTTTCGTCTGGGCATAAAAGGAGCTAAATTCAGAAGCGAGATTATAAAGATAATTAGCTAAATGATGGGGCGAATAATCTTTTAAAGATTCTTCTATAGATGCTGGAAATTTTAGAATCATTTTTTCTACTTTGGGCGTTTCATTTTTTCTATCTGTTGTTTCTGTCTCATTTTCAATTTTCAAATCCTGGGCATTATTTAAAATTGAATTAGTTCTAACAAGTGCATATTGGAGATAAGGTCCAGTGTCGCCTTCAAATGCGGTAGCTTTTTCCATATCAAAAACAATATTTCTTCCTGCACTGCATTTTAAAATAGAATATTTAAGCGCCCCTATTGCCACCTTCTCCGCTATTTCATTTTTCTCCTCTTGCGAGAAATCTTGCTCTTTTATTTTTTCTAAAATTTTATTTTTCGCCAACTCGATCAAATCTTCGGCCAGTGGCACATTTCCAAAACGGGAAGACATTTTGACTCCCGAAAAAGTAAGTCTACCATGCTGTATATATTCACTTTTATCCGACCACTCTTTATTTATAATCTCAGCCGCTTTTTTTACCAATTTAAAATGCTCTTTTTGCTCCACGTCTGTAATGGTAATTGATTTATCGAATTTAAATTTATCGAATTTTATTTTTAAAAGTCCCATATCTTTAGCAAGATACGTCCCGAAACCTTGAGAATTTATAAAAACATTATCAAACAATCCATGTTCCGAACCAGGGAAAATTATTGCCCCCTCTGATTCTCTAAATACATTGGGAATATTATTTTTAACAATTTCTTTGCCCACTTTCTCTGATTCTGACTCAAAAATTAAATCATCAAAAGTTGATCCTAGTCTTTTGGTTATTTCCTTAAAATAACCCAGAGAAAGCTTTTGTCCCTTTTTATAAATCTCAAGTTCATCTGATTCTTCTTTTAAATAAAGTTTTTTATTAATACTATCAATCTCCTCTTTGACTTTTTCATTTTCTTTATATTCGCTGCTTCCAAAAACATAAGCTTCACCGATTTTTTCAATTGTCATTTCATTTTCCCATTTTTTTTCTTTTATCGCCCAGACAGTTTTGGCAATTCCGGGAGAAATATCCGATGGGAAAGATAACGTAATTAAACTAGCCATTCCTGATTTTTTTATAATCCTAACTATGGATTCTCCAATTGAATTATTAACCAAGTGTCCCACATGAAACGGTTTAAATAAATTTGGAGACGAATGTTCAAAAATATAATTCTTATTTTCCAACTCTTTTGTCTCGCCCCATTTTTCACCTAAAACTAACACACTTTTAATTTCATGATTAAAATATTCTTTGGATAAATAAAAATTAATATAGCCAGGAGTAACCACTTCTATCTTGTCCACATTCTCAATATATTTAGTTTCTAGTATTTTTGCAATTTCAACTGCTATCTCCACGGGGCTGGTTTTTAATTTACCTGCCAAAATCATAGCAATGTTCGAAGACCAATCTCCAAATTTCGCATCTTTTGTATAATTTATTTCAAAAGTTAAATCTCCCAAATCGATATCTGCCCAATCTTTATTTCTTGAAATAATTTCTCCAATGACTTCCGTCACTTTGCTTTTTATAATTTCTTTCATAACTCAATCTCTATATTTATATTGTAAAAACTTTTTTAATAATCGGCTAAAAATTCCTTCCTTTTTCTTTTTCATATAAAAAAATCCTGCCACACTCACCACCATCGCTCCGGTGACATCCATCATCAGGTCTGTCATGGTATCTACTATACCACTTTTTTGCATGGTGAAACCAAAAAAATAATCCATAAAAAATTCAATTATTTCCCAAAGCACACCAATAAAAACAGAAAAAGACAAGGCAAAAAGTGAAGCCGAAATCGGCTTAGTAGACATCTTGCTGGTGAGTAACAGCGAGTAAGCCAAAATAAAACCCAGAAATCCAAGAATTATACTATTTCCAAAATGTAAAAAAATATCCCACCAAAAAATTTTTGTATAAAAATGATTATACTCCCCTAAAAAGAAATGCAAATAAAGCAATGAAGTCAACACAAAATCAATTTCAATCGGCAATCTAATGCGATAATTTTTGCTCACAATTGTGGGCAAAAAAGAAAAAAACAAAACCACCAAAGAGGCTGAAGTCAAAAAAAGCTCTTGCCGGAACGCACTAATCAAAACTAAAAAACCCATCATTATCTTGAGAGCCATTGATATTCGGTATTGTATAGATTCAGATTTATCCATTTTTTATTCTTAGTTAAAAATCATTATATTCATATAAATTCTACACTTAACTACCCAAAAAATCAATTATGCATTGATTTTCTGCGAAATACCAGATTATGAATGGAAATATTACTAAAATTACGATGTTGTTAAATTGTTTTTATGTTAATTTATGTTTATGTCAAAAGTTAAGTCTTATTCCTTACGAAGTGCTTCTGCTGGAGTTAATTGAGAGGCCTTGCGGGCGGGATAAAACCCAAAAATTAATCCGACAATTGTAGAAAATCCAACCGCAATTAAAACCGATAAACCTGTAACTTCAAATTTTACATCATATCCGTAACCTTCAATAATATAAGTAGCCAATTCTGAAAAAAATATCCCAATTATTATGCCAATTATTCCGCCCAAGAGTGTTAAAAATATAGCCTCAAAAACAAATTGCCATAAAATATCAATATTCCTGGCACCCACCGATTTTCTCAGTCCGATTTCCTGAGTTCTTTCCGTTACAGCCACGTACATTACGTTCATAATTCCTACTCCACCCACTACCAGAGAAATAGAAGCTAAGCTAATTAAAAGAATGTTGATTGTGCTAAATATTTTTTCTAAAATTTCTTTCGCCTCGGCAATCGACATTACTGCGAAATCATCATCGATGCCATCTTTTTTATCCACTTCATTGTCATATTCTATATCATGCTTATCTCGCATAATCATTCGCATTTCCTCCATGGTTTGATCCAATGAATCCATATTTTTCACTTTAAAAATCGCAAACTGAATATGGTCTATACCCATTATTTTTTTCTGCAAAGTTTCCACGGGAATAAAAATTATTTTATCAAAATCAAATCCCCCAGTTGAGCCACGTTCTTTCAAAACTCCCGTTATTTTATATTTTTTTCCTCCTATTTTTATGCTTTCTCCAACAGCATCTTCGCCCGGAAAAAACAAATCTTTTATCTTACTGCCCAACACTGCTACTTGTTTTAAATCTCGACCATCTTCTTTAGAAAAAAAACTTCCCCCTGCCAATTTTGCGCCTCCATCCGCTTCCATCATTTGAGATGTAACTCCAAAAATAAAAGACTGCTCATTTTCATCATCTCGAGTAGTGATTTGCTGACTCAATATTCCGCCATACCAAGCACCCAAATTTGATAATTTTGCCACATCCGCCATCTCATCTAGTTTTAAAGTAGTTATTTGCATTCCACCTGCCATAGAGCCAGCATTTTGCGAAGACATATGCGAAGTTTTGGGAGTTTTTACCTCTATTTGAACGACATCAGTTCCAAAACTTTCAACCTGACCCACTACAAAATTTCGAAGGCCATTTCCCAAAGATAAAATCAAAATTACCGAAGTAACTCCGATTACCACACCCAAAAGCGACAAAGCAGTTCTTACTTTATTACTATAAAGATTTCTCAAAGCTAATTTAATTGAAATAAAAAACTTTTGCATACTGACATTTAACATTTAATTTTTTCAACTATTCGAATTATTATCGTTAGATATTTTATAATTTTTTATTGTTTAGTTAACGAGTTATTTAATCATTAAATCATTAAAAAATTCATTATACCCATTAATCATAACGTAACGCTTCCATCGGACTAATTTTGGCCGCTTTTAGAGATGGATAAAGTCCAAAAATTATTCCAATTAAAACTGAAACCGAGACTGCCACCATTATTGAATCTATTGAAATTAAAAACTGCCAATTGTACCCCATTGAATTAACAATTACTGAGGCTAAAAAAGAAACCGCGATACCAAAGATTATTCCAATTGCTCCCCCTAAGAAAGAAATTGTCGCTGACTCTATTAAAAATTGAATCATTACATCAATATTTCTCGCTCCTACTGCTTTTCTAAGACCAACTTCTTTTATTCTTTGACTTACCGCAATTAACATTACATTCATCACCCCCACACCTCCCACAATCAAAGAAATTGTACCGACCGCTAAAAGAAAATATCTCATCGCAGTCGTAATTGTCCCTACGATTTTTACCGCCGAAGCTTGGTCACGCACCGAAAAATCCTCATCACTAGGATCATCGATGTCGTGCCTGTCTCTAAGTATAGCAGCGATATCATTTTTAGCTACTGCAATATTTTCCACTGTATCAATTTTTAATCTCAAATAACCCAAATGATTTATGTTTAATAATAATTTTTGTGCAGTAAAAATTGGCACAAAAGCACTATCATCCTGACTAGACACTCCAAAAGCGGACGAGGCTCTTTCTTTTAAAATTCCAATTACTGTAAATCTATAATCATTAATTTTTATTTTTTTACCGATGGGATTGTTTTCTCCAAATAAATCTTTGGCAGCCGCTACTCCCAAAACTACCACTCTTGATAAATTGGTTTCCTCTTCTTCACTAAAAAATCTTCCTTGCTGCATGCTAGTACTTTCTACCTCTGGGTATTCGGAAGTAACTCCCGAAAAAGACACCCCTAGTTCTTCATCATCATTTTTTACTGTTCCTATACCTGTTACATAAGCCGATCCTGCCAATACCCCTGTAACATTTTTGGATTTTTTCAACTCCAAGAAATCTTCGTACTTAAGAGTCGTAACTACAACCCCCATAGCCGCCGCTGGAGGACCATTCTCATTAGAGGCTCCAGGCAAAACTCCTATTAGATTTGAACCCACTCCCCTGATTTGATCTAAAATTAATTCCTGTGCGCTTTGCCCTACGGCAAAAATAATAATTACCGAGGCTACTCCAATAATGATTCCTAGAATAGTCAAAAAAGAGCGGAACTTAGCCGCCATCAAATTTTTAAAAGAAATTTTTATGGGAATAAATATATTCATTACTATCTTTCCTCCCCTCCTTATTAAGGGCAGGGGGTTGAAGAATAATTTTACTTTAAAAGCTCTCCTTCCGCCGCTCTTTTTCTATCTTTAACTATTTCATCAGAAACTATCTTTCCATCTTTTACATTTAAAATTCTTTTAGAATGCTGAGCGGTAAATGTTTCGTGGGTAACCAAAATAATAGTATGACCCTCGTCATTTAATTTTTGTAAAATCTGCATTATTTGAATGCCACTTTTAGAGTCGAGATTTCCCGTGGGCTCATCGGCAAAAATTATCTCCGGATCAGTTACCAATGCTCTAGCAATCGCCACTCGTTGTTTTTCTCCGCCCGAAAGTTGATTGGATAAATATTCAGTACGATGGCTCATCCCGACCGATGTCAAAGCTTCAGTAATTTTTTTCTTATTAACCTTACTGCTAATGTTTCTATTATAAAGAAGTGGTAGCTCCACATTTTCATAGACACTCGTTCTCGGCAAAAGATTAAAAGTTTGAAATACAAAACCTATCTTGCTATTTCTGGTTTCAGCCAGCATATTATCAGTAAAATCCTTGGTGTCTTTTCCCTCCAATAAATACGTTCCGCCTGTGGGTCTATCTAATAATCCTATAATTTGCATCAATGTTGATTTGCCACTTCCGCTTGGGCCCATAATGGCTACAAACTCTCCTTTTTCAATACTAAAAGAATTCTCACACACAGCCAGAGTTTCCACCTCGCCATTAATGTAAGTCTTAGTTAAATTTTTTATTTCTATAATTGGTATTGACATAGTCTATTGAGAATTTAGGAGGTTAGGAATTTGGGGATATGAGAGTGAGTAGATAAATTAAGATTTTAAGAATGTTTTTGTTTTAGATATAAACAAATTAAGAAGTTTATGAGTGGAATTAATTCTTCTCAAAATTTCATCAAAATAATTTTTTGACAAATATCTTATGTCCCTAGCGATTAATATTTGATTTCTTAATTCAGAAATTGAACCTAAATATATATAATAAAATTGCAATTTTTCCTTATATCCCTTTCTGCCAAATCCTTCCGCCATATTTGAGGTGATAGAAACGGCAGATATTCTTATTTAATTAGTAAGTCTATAGACCTCACTTTGTGGAAAACTATTTTTAATTTCATATATGCACACAATTATTTTGTGTCCTTCTTGTCAAACAATTAAATCTGTAAAAACTTTTATCTTTTCTCTTTTCATATTTATAATTTTCAAATTTAAATCATTAAAGTTCTTACATTCCTAAATTCACATATTCCTAAATTCTTAAATTTCTACTTTTCCTCCTTCACAAAAGTTACAACTTCTTCTCCACCGATTAGTCCAGAAATAATTTCTGTCATTCCATTGTCTCCTCGAAGTCCCACTTTTACATCGACTTTCTCAGTCTTTCTTTCTCCTTCTGATACTTGCTTTAAAACTTCCACATATTTATTGCCTTCATCATTTTTTACCGCTTGGTTAGAAACTGCCAGCACATCTTTCTTTTCAGAAGTCAAAATATCAATATCCGTACTCATCCCCGATTTTATCCGACTATCTTCTTTTTCCATTTTAAAAGTCACTTCATAATAAACAACATCCAAGATAACTGTCGCTGCCGGCTCTATGTCGGAAACTGTAAAATAAAAAATTTCATCCGATTCGAAGGCATCAAAAGTAGCCTCGCCTCTCTGTCCTAAATTAATCTTATTAATATCTGATTCAGGAATGTCCGCGCTTATCTCAAAACCTTTTTCGCCCGAAATACTAATAAGCGGAGCGCCTAGTGAAGACATCTCACCCACTTCAATATATTTTTTTACAACAAGTCCCTCCATCGGGGCATACACAATGTTTTTCTTTAATTGCTTTTGAATTGTCCAAGTTGCCGCTCTGGCGCTTTCTACTGCCAATTTAGCAGCTTCTTTTTCTTCAGGCTTGTACATATCCCACTTACGCCTCTTCAGATCCAATTGCTCTTGCTGAATTTTTAAAGCGATAACAGCCTCATTTAGTTGAGCTCTTGTTACGGCATCGTTTATTTTGGCAATTCGCTGTCCCTTGGTAACTCTATCGCCCACCTCTAAACTAAGCTCCTCCACCACACCTCCCATCTCTGCAGACAGCTCGATTCTACTAGTATCGCTTACCTCACCTGTCACCGAAACTGTTTGCAGCACATCAGTTTTAGTTACTTTTTCGGTTACATATTCTGGACCAGTTTTTTTGGGTTTAAAATAATAATAAGCGCCAGCGCCCAAAATCGCCAGTATAATTATCCAAATTAGTATTTTCTTTCTTTTTCTCATATTTTATTAAGAATTATGAATCATGTATTATAAATAATATATTTTTATTGTTTATTGATTAGTTAACGAGTTAAAGAATTGTGCCAGACGTGAATTTAAGAATTTAGGAATTTAGATTTTATTTGACATTTGGAATTGGGTTTTTGACATTCTGCAAGAGTCTCTCTTGTATACATTCCTTATCCAACGCTTCGTTTACCATCCCATCGGCCACTGTATTTTTTTCTCTAAAAATATGTTTAAATTCAACTTTTTTAAAATCCAACATTAAATTCCAAATTTCAATAAAATATTTCTGGATTCTTTCTTCTTTTATTTTATACTCATGACTAAGTTGCTTTACTACCAACTCACTGTCTAGGAAACATTCTATCTCGAACTGCTTAGCTTTAGCTTTTCCTAGCAAAGCTTTAACTTTTTTCAAACCAAAAATCAATGCTTCATACTCGGCATCATTATTTGTTTTTATTCCTATGCACTCACCGTATTTTTTATCTAATGTTTTTATCCAAACACCAATTCCAGCTGGCCCAGGATTTCCTCGTGAACCGCCATCTGTATAGATTATTATTTTATCATTCATCATATAGATAAATAATAGCACACAAATAAAAAACCGCCCATATCGGAGCGATTTTTTTATCTAAAGTTTTTCTAAAATTACTTCACTCTCAGCCCGGGTCCCATCGTAGAACAAAGCACTGCTTTTTCTATCAATTTTCCTTTAACTGCTTCTTGTTTAGCTTTTTCTAGCGCCTCAATTAAAGAATTGAAATTCTCAGTTAATTGAACTTCGCTAAAAGATGCTCTACCAATAACTTGGTGCACATTTCCAGTATTGTCATTTTTAAAGCTCACCTTTCCTTTTTTTAGCATTTCAACCGCTTCTTTTATTTTATCAGTTACGGTATCAGTTTTTGGATTGGGCATAAGTCCCTTTGGTCCAAGGATTTTAGCTACAGAAGCCAACTTAGGCATCATTTCTGGAGTAGCTACTAAAATATCAAAATCAATTTTTCCTTTTTTAATATCATCGATCAATTCTATTCCCGCTACAATATCTGCTTTAGCCTCCTTAGCCTCTTTGGCTTTGGTAGTTGTAATAACAGCAATCTTTTTCGCCTTTCCTGTTCCATGTGGAAACACCACTGAACCGCGAAGTTGTTGGTCACCTTTTTTAGGATCAATGTTAGTTTTTACATGCACTTCCACTGATTCATCAAAACTGGCAATCTTGCTCTCCTTAACGATTTTAATCGCTTCTTCCAAAGAATAAAGTTTATTCTTCTCTATTTTTTCCATGACTACTTTGTACTTTTTTCCTCTTCTCATATTTTTTCGTGGTAAACGGAAATAGTTAATAAAATTTTTAAAGTTAATCCTCAAACTTTTAATTTTTAGCTAATCTCCTCCCACAAATATATTTTAGTTAATTACATATTGTTCTAAAATCACATATTTTCGAATTCTTAACTTCATAAATTCCCAACTATTCAACCTTTATCCCCATTGAACGGGCTGTACCTTCAATGATTTTCATCGCAGCCTCTACATCATCAGCATTTAAATCTTCCATTTTTTTCTCAGCAATTTCTCTTACCTGGTCTTTAGTAACTTTTCCTACCTTATCCTTTAATGGATTACCAGCCCCTTTTTCTACTCCGGCAGCTTTCTTTAGTAAATCAGAAGCAGGAGAAGTTTTCATCACAAATGAGAAACTCCTGTCTTCATTTACTGTAATTTCAACTGGTACAATATCTCCCATTCTCTCTTGGCTCTTATTGTTAAACTGAGCGCAGAAGTCTTGGATATTAACACCATGTTGTCCCAAAGCTGGTCCGACTGGTGGAGCTGGGTTTGCTTTTCCAGCTGGTATTTGAAGTTTTATAACTGTTTTCTTTGCCATAATGATATAAATCTCTAATCTACTCAAACCTTTCACTAATTTTTTCTAATCCATTTGTGATTATTTGAGTTAATCAGAGTCGATTCGTGATTTAAATAATTATATTTTCTTAATTTGTAAAAAGTCCAATTCGACCGGAGTCTCTCGACCAAAGATTGAAACTGAAACCTTTACTTTTCCTCTTTCTTCATCAATTTCTTTTACCTTTCCATCATGATCTTTAAATGGTCCATCGGTAATTTTAACTGATTCTCCCTCCTTGATATCCAATTTATATTTTGGCTCAGATACTCCAATTCTCTTTTTGAGAGCCTTAACCTCCTCCGGGTCAATAGGGGTGGGAGTTGTGCCTAGTCCGATAAATCCTGTAACATTGGGTGTGTTTCTAACCACATACCAAGAAGCGTCTGTTACAATCATATCCACTAGAACATATCCAGGATAAATTCTCTCTTCTATCGTTACTCGTTTACCACTTTTAATCTTAATCTTTTTTTCTTTTGGAACAATCACATCAAAAATTAAATCCTGCATATCCATAGATTCAATTCTTTGCTTTAAGTTATAGGCTACGTTATCTTCATAACCGGAATAAGTATGAAGCACATACCAAGCGCGACCATGATGTTGACTTTGTTTTGCCATATTATTTAGTAATCAGTGACTAGTATTTAGTAACTGGTAAAAATTATTAATAAATTAAGAGATAGGTTCAAATATAATTTCAAATACTGTGAACTAAATCACGAAATTCTTCAAAATTCCGCCAAACAGGTAATCTAAGCTTCCCAGAAACAAAGAAATTACCACGCTAACTGCAAGTATTATCAGGGTGTAGTTTAATGTCTGTTTTTTGGTAGGCCAATTAACTTTTAATAATTCTGCCTTTGCTTCTATGATAAAATCAAAAATTTTTTTCATTGATTTTTTTTAATTTTTATGGATGTTATTTAGCCTTTTTTAAAAAGCCCTTTGGGGCTTTTACATTTATAAATATATAGCATAATGAGTAATTTGTCAAATGCGATTCCCTACGAAGTTACCTGCCTACTGGCAGGCAGGCGAATTTATACAAAATTACTAATTTCACTATTTTTCACCCGTCATTGCGAGAGGAGTTTATAATTAAATAAAATCTATCCATCTCAATTTACATCATTCAATTAATTTATCTATTAGCATAACGCCAATCTAAAATTCATAAATCTTAAACCTTAAATCTTAAATCATCTTGTATTTATCTGCGCTAAAATCTTAGGAATTTTCTTGAAATCTTTAATCAAAGTCTGTCGCATCCCGCCATTATAAAGAGCGGCAGCTGGATGATATAGTGTGAAGAAAACTTGTTTTCCTAACCCAGGAAAATATTTGTACAAAGCCTTGCCATGTGCTTCAGATATCTTTAATTCAGGCAAAAATAAATTCATCGAATGTCTGCCTAGGGTAACAATAATTTTAGGCGCTACAATCGAAATTTGTTTTTCGAGCCATTTCCAACAGATATCCTTTTCTTCTTGAGAAGGGTCGCGATTTTCTGGTGGACGACACTTAACCGTGTTGGCGATATAGACGTCTTCTCTTTTTAATTTTATAATTCCCAGCATTTCATCCAAAAATTTTCCTGCTGCTCCCATAAAAGGCACACCCAATTCATCTTCTTTTTTTCCTGGAGCTTCTCCGACAAACATAATCTCAGCTTTCGCGCTCCCCGCCCCTGGTACCACCTGATTGCAACTATTTCTAAGGGTACACTTTGTGCAAGCTAACATTCGTTTATTTAGTTTTTCCAATTCTTCTTTTTTATTCATAAAATTAATCAATTGAACATTAAAGCAACTAAGTCAACAGTCATCAACGGTACTTCATTTTAAAGTAGCTAGTATTATGTATTGAGTATAAATTCTTAAATCATAAATAGTACATCTTAAATCTCAATAATCAATTCATTAAGTAAATAATTATCTTTTCAAATCATGTATTTTTATCAATTCAAATTTATCATCCTCGGTGTTCCACGTGGCAAAAGTCGGTAAATAATAATCCCCTGCCACGTTGCCGGGATTAAGCATCATACAACTAAACATATATTGTTTTTTCCTAGTTTCAACGATAGAAGTCCAGGGCTTGTGCGTATGTCCATAAAAAACAAAATCATATTTCCCACTTTCTGCTAAACGTTGAGCTTTATCAGGAAAATGAACAAAGACTACTTGCTTACCATCAATTTCTATCTCCCCAAAATTTCTAAATAAATTTACATTTTTATAAACATCTACATATTGGAATTCCCTGAGCTGTTCATTATCCATATTGCCAAAGGTATAATAAATCTCTCCGCCAGCTGGCGGATTAAAATTATCGGCCATAAAATCCAAAGTTTCGTCTGAAGCCAAATCTCCGCAACAAATAATTTTTTTAATTTTTTTCTCCTTGCAATAATTCAAAACTTTTTTTAAGTTTGTCTCATTATTGTGAATATCTGAAATAATCGCTATTTTCATATTTTTCGTCTTAATATCTTATCACGCAACTCTTCTTAATTTAATTTTAACATACAATAAAACAATTT
Source organism: Candidatus Moraniibacteriota bacterium (assembly GCA_038331135.1). Taxonomy (GTDB): domain Bacteria; phylum Patescibacteriota; class Minisyncoccia; order Moranbacterales; family UBA9337; genus UBA9337. Next base: position 37,697 of record JBBQOS010000002.1, read on the forward strand.
TATACTCTATTCTTAATCATTATTTTTAATCTATTCTTAATCTATTTTTAATCTATTTTTAATCGTTATTCTTAATCATCACCATTAATAACATTTACACTAACCAATACTTCTCAAATTTGTGCATATGCACAAATTTGAGAAGTATTGGTTAGTTTAATAAAAAAATTAAAAATACAATATTTTTTAGATATTTCTATAATTTAAAATTTTTTCTAATCTTATCTTCGTGCAATATTTTTTCAGCAGTAATAATTTCAATATATTGTTGAACGTTAAATAGTTCAGCTACAAAAAGTATTTCATCCTCACATTCATAAGGATAGACCCAGACACTTTTTTGTATTTGAAAAAAATTTAATTTTTTTATTTTATTTCTTAGTGCATTTCGTGCTTGATTATAATTATTTGGTTTTGTAGGAATATCAAAAATTAACACTCTCCATTTTCCATCCCATTTAATAGGCTTTTTAATCTCCAAGAACTTAACAGAAAACTCCATTAATCGTTTTTTTCCTTTATTGGTCAGCTGGACTTTAACCGTATCATCACCAACTTTAAGTATTTTAATAAACTTTCTGTATTGTAAATTCTTACAAGCATTCTGAACCTGCTTTTTTGAATATCTTTTGGGATTATTATCAAATGATTTTGTGGCCTGAAGCAAGCCAGGAAGCACAGCTCCTACCAATAATAATGGTCCTGCTGCCAAGGAAGCCAATAAAAATTTAGAAGCAGTTGCTAAGACATTATCGTTATATAAAAATTTTTCCTCAAACAATTCTTTCACAGTTAATTTTTTAGCTTTCATATATTTCTTAGTATATAACACACCTCTCTCAATATCGTGCATATGCATGATATTGAGAGAGGTTTGTTTTTAAATTATAGTATATATTTATTATAGTATATATTTAATATAAAGATTATTTGAGGATATGGGCGAGTCTGCATATTTTTTTTTACAGCTGAACAGACACTAGCAGCTATCCCGCATTACCCTTAGTAATTTAATATCTTCCATCACCCCATCGTGCTTGGTTTCTAAAATCATATCGATTTTGTTTTTCTGGGCGAAAACTATTATTTTTTTAAAAACTTCCAAACCAATTAAGCCTTGGCCAATATGAGCATGTCTATCTTTATTGGAGCCACATTCTGTCAGACTATCGTTAGCATGAATTAATTTAATATTTTTTAAACCAATTTCCTTATCTATTCTTAAGGCGGTTTTATCAAAATCTGTCCAATCATAGCCTGAAGCAAAACTATGCTGAGTGTCCAAACAAATTCCTGCGATATTTTTATTTTTTACTTTTTTTATAATATGCGCTAACTCTTTTAAATCATCTCCAATTATCGATCCGGCACCCGCACTATTTTCTAAAAGTAATTTAGCACTTCCATTATAATCTTTCAAAGTTTTAATCAACATTTCAACCACTTTTTCTCTCCCCGCTTTCTCCCCCAAATCTTTGGCTGAACCTAGATGCGTCATTACATATTTAGCTCCCAATAAACTAGCTCGCGCCAATTCTTCCTTAATAGCATTTACTGAGCCATAGCGGATACGGTTATCGGCTGAAGCAAAATTGATATAATAAGGGGAATGAATATAGACAGCTTTTAATTTGTATTTTTTAGCTTGTAGTTTGAACTCTGCTACTGTGGCAGGAGTAAGTTCGGGAGTTTTGCCTCCTTGCGGAGAACGCGAAAAAATCTGCATCACTTCGCAACCCAAATCATACGCTCGCTCTGGCGCATTAAAAACTCCCCCCGCAATTGACACATGGCAACCTATTTTCATATTTTTCATTTTAACATTTTAGCAATCTAGCATATTGGAATTTTAACATATAATTGGAGAAGATATAAGATTTATGATTTAAAAAAATGCATCTACTATACATCATATAATATAAAACATTTACTTTTAAATTTGTTAAATTGTTTTAATACTAATTTGTTGTCATGTTTATTTGACTTTTACTAAAAATTGTAGTATTATCATTTGGGTTTACGTTACAACAATCAACCTCAACAAAGGGGAGGGTACCATGACACCTCAACAGCAACAAATATCCCAATTTACCAAGGATGGGGAGATCCTTGCCACGGTGCACGCCTTAGCCCAAAAACTGGAACGCAAGCTTCAGGCAGGGAATTTTTGGAGCATTGAAGAGCTCCAAAAGATAATAACCAAAACCCAGGAAGAAATCGAAGCTGTAAAAAAGGTGAATTCCTTATATGTCTAGGAGAATTCGCCACACAAAAAACGGAAGCGCGACAAATTCGCCTTCCGTTCAATTATTTTATATTACAAATTTTAAAATATTCTTAATCACACTTTTAACAACTTGAACATTTGCAACATTTTTAACATTTTTAACAATTAAACAATTTTCCAACCATTTTTGTTTTCTACAATTTTTCCTTTTATTTCAAAACCACTAGCTAGCTTATGCCCGCCACCGCCAAATTGATGAGCGATTTCTGAGACATCTACGCCTTTATATTTTTCACTCCGCAAACTTCCCTTAATAATCCCGCCCTCTCTCTCGGATAATACAAGCGAAAAATTTGTATCCGGCACTGTGTTTAAAATTGAAGCAATTTCAGCCGTATCATCATAACTCGCCTGACAATCTGCTAAATCTTTTTTAGTTATCACGGTAGAAATCATTTTGTTATTCGGGTTTATTTTGGCTTTTTCCAAAGCACGTCCCCATAATTTCAAAGTAGAAAAGCGATTGCTTGAAAAAATCATTTTAGAAATCTTAGCCACTGAAGCTCCTCGATTTAATAATTTTGCCACTGCATTCATAACCTTTGGAGTAGTATTGGAATGTTGCAAATTGCCAGTATCTCCCAATATCCCCATTAAAAGAAGTGTAGCAATCTGACTGCTTATTTTTAAATTATGAAACTCAAAAAAATCAAAAATTATTTCTGACACTGATGAATAGCTAGCATCCATAATGTTCAAATCTCCATCTCCTTTTATATCTGGATGATGGTCCACCAATACTATTACTTGATTTTCCAAGAGATTATCCCGTGCCTTATCAAAACCTCTTTCAACACTGTCCATAGCAATTATGGAGTCAAAGCTTTTCAAATCAATTTCTGAAGGATTTTTTAAATCATAGTAAGTAAAAATCCTGAGATACTCCGGCATTTGATCAAAGCACGCCACTACCACATCTTTGCCGATATCTTTGAGATAATGATATAGAGCTAAATTTGAACCAATGGTGTCAGCATCTGGACGACTGTGCGCAAAAAGCAAAATCTTATCCGATTTTTTTATTATATATTTGAGTGTATTAAATTCTTTTTCAAATTTCATAATTTTACTTGGTGAATTATCATAGCTATTCAATTGCTAGTCAAACAAAAAAAGCCAACCAGAAAAGATCGACTATTCAAAGCTTCAAATCCTAAAAACCAGCATGCTATTCGTTTTCTATCTGTCTTAAAATTTTCTCTATCTCATCAGCCTCTACTTCGGTTTTATCCAGCTTAAAGACTATTTTAGGGAGCATTTTCATGTGTAATTTTTTATTTAGAATTCTTTGAATGTTGCTCTTTTCGTTTTTTAATGCCGTCATTACATAAGTATCTTCTTTTTCTGGAAAAACACTTACGAATACGTTAGTGTAGCGCAAATCACTAGTGGTGTCAACTTTAAACACTGTCAAAAAAACTCCTGATTTTAAATCAAGTTCTCGATTGAGAATCTCCCCCAACTGCTCCCGTATCAGCGAATTAACTTTTTGCATTCTAAAAGACATAATATTATTCCAAATAACAAATTCCAAGATGCAAGAAACAAACGAATTAAAATATTTATATTTTAATTTTTAATTTGAAATTTGTTTGGAAATTGTTTCTTACCACTTGTTTCTTGCCTTATAATTTTCTTCTTACCTCTTCTTCTTTATATGAATATAAAACATCGCCCACCATTATTTTAGTTCCTCCAGCAAAAGTAACCCCGCATTCATTTCCAGATTTTACTTCATCAGTAGCTTTTTTATTTTGTTCCAAATTTTCCAAAACGCCCGTACCAATTATTTCTTTTTCTCTTTTTACCTCCAACAAAGATTTTTTAACAATTTTTCCTTCGATAATTTTGCCTCCCACAATCATATCCGTTTTTCCATGTTTAAAAATAGCCAACACCTTTAATCTTCCGAAATCTGTTCGGACAATTTCTGGTGGTAGCAAATCAGCCATATCATTTTTTACCACTTCCACCAATTCATAAATAACATTAAAAGATTTAATTGTCACTTTGGCCTTTTCGGCCATTCTTTTGGCTACAGTCGTAGCTGTAATACTAAATCCAAAGATAATCGCCCCGGTACTTTCAGCCAATTTCACGTCGGACTCAGTAATGTTTCCCACACCCGTATTTACATATTCTAAAATTACTTCTTCTGATGTTACGCCCGAGAGAAGCTGATCAATTGCTTCCAAAGATCCTGGCACATCAGCTTTAATAATTACATTCAATCTTTTTAATTGATCATTATCTAAGTTTTGATATAAGTCTTTCTTGCCCCTAATCACATTTCTTCCAATAGTTGAACCGAACCCTCCCTTGGATCTCATTTTCAAAACTGTTTCTTTTTCTGCTACCTGAATAATATCATTAACTTCCGGCGTACCATTAATACCCATAATAACCACTGGCTCAGATGGTCCAGCTATATCAATTTGTTTACCGGTAAAATCTTCCATTCTTTTAATACGGCCAAAAGTTTTTCCAATTACAATATCCTGCCCTACTTTTAAAATTCCAGTTTTAATCAAAACTGTTGAAATTGGTCCAGCCTTTGGGTCAAGATGCGATTCCAAAATAACTCCTAGCCCATTATTTTTTCGGCTAGCTTTAAGTTCTAAAACTTCGCTAACCAATAAAATATTATCCAACAACTCTTTGATTCCAATATTATTTTTGGCGCTGATTTCATTGGCAATCACTTGTCCGCCCCATTCTTCAATTACGATTTCCAATTCAGCCAACTCTTGCTTTACTCTCTGCGGATTAGCCTCAGGTTTATCAATTTTATTAATCGCCACAATAGTCGGGATTTTCTTTTCTTTCAAATAATTAATAACTTCCTTGGTTTGCGGTCGGACACCATCATCAGCGGCCACCACCAAAATAGCCACATCGGCTATACTTACTCCCCTTTCGCGCATTGCGCTAAAAGCCTCATGTCCAGGAGTATCCACAAAAGTAATAACTTGTCCCTTTTTCTTTACTTGATAAGCACTAATATGTTGAGTAATGCCTCCCGCTTCGCCGGCTGCTACATTGCCCTTGCGTATAGTATCCAAAAGAGTAGTTTTACCATGATCCACATGTCCCAAAATCGTCACAATCGGAGCTCGCGGTGGAAATTTTTCATCCGAGTCCTGTTCCTTTTTACAAATATCAATTAATTTTTCTAAAGTTATCGCCTCTCCCTCCGTAACATCCAAATCTTCTTCTGTTTTAAAACCCAGATCTTGGGCAATAATGCTAGCTGTATCAAAATCAATTTCCTCATTAATAGTCGCCATTATTCCATTTTTCATCAATTCAGTAATTACAGCCGAAACAGACAAATTCAAAATCTCAGCAAATTTTTTTACAGTTACTGGATTGGGAATTTTTACCACCTTTAGTTCTGCTGTTTTTTCTTCTACCATAATAAAAAAATAATATAAATCCCGTCGTTCGCGAGTGACTGGATAAACCAAAACAACCCTTTCGCAGGTTTGCTTTTACGTAAGTTAATTAATTTGTCTTATTTATAGGCTAACATTTAATTAAAGATTATGCAACAGATATATTGACTGTATTCAGTCTATACAAATTAACGGATTAAGGAGTTAAGATAAATGCATCTATAAAATCAAGGATTTAGTACTAATAAATGATTATTGGGTTATTTTTTATAATTTGTTAACTCGTTGGTGTGTTACTAAATAATAAAAAATTCTGTGCAAAAATAGTTGACAAAAAGGTAAAAATATGCTAGTATTAAATGTTATCAGATATATTGCCCTTTTCGTGTCTAAACCGCATTTTTATGCAAATCAACACGATTAGCTAAGCATTATCTAATAACCCAGTAGGCACTTAATTGGAGCCTTCTCGGAGGCTCTTTGACAATTTAAAATGAAAGGGGAATAATCATGACAGATAAGAAAAAAGAAGTCAATGATCATGAAACACCAGTAAAAAAAGCGGAAAAGTTTTCCGAGACACTCCAATACTTGGGGATCATCGGGGCGATTGTGATGGGTCTACGGCAACCACCAAAAGCAGGTGAATCCGTAGTTGGGGACAAACAAGTTCCAAGTTGGATTCTATCGGCTTTCCCAAGTTTGACGGATGAAGATGA
>JBBQOS010000003.1:0-40297 GCA_038331135.1 Candidatus Moraniibacteriota bacterium
GGATCACCTTGAGTACTTCCAATACTCCTATAGGTACCCATAATCGCCGTGCTATCCCCTTTGCCATTTAGATCCATACACCCAGGAACAGTCTCGGAACCTCTATTTATTTGATTATTAGGTCCCAAGCCAACCATTGGCCTGGACACAACAAACTCTCTATTAACTGTTAATTTTTCTCCTTTATTTTTTTCACTCGTCACCGTATCTGGTCCGGCAGTATCATTAGCCATAACACTTAAAATATGTTTGTCTCCAGGCTTCCCTTTTAAAAGGAACGTCACACTGTTTCCTTGTTTTGTCTCATCCTCATCCAAAGTATTTATGCTTTTTCCATCTAAAGTCCACAGATAGTTACCCACTCCGCTAGTAGTTTCTTGCATATCCAATTTAGCTGTTACAATTTGATTTTCAAGCACCTCACAATTTCCATCCGTTAAACAAATGTCATTACTTCCTACCGAAATATTTATTCCGCCATTGCCACTTTGATTTGGCTCGACCAAAATGTCACCCCTACCACTTCTAGTTGTGCCAGTGGATCCAGAACCTGTATCAAAAAATTCTTCACTCTCCACAAAAAATCTTAAAAATTTATAATCAACAGAGTTCATTCTAGCGGTGTTGAGTTGCATCTTAAATTCACTCATTCCCAATCCTTCTAATAGTTTTATCCCGTTACTTTTTCTAAACATTTCATCACCAGACAGTAGTGTCCAGGCACTTTCATCTAAACTAAGACTCTCTTTATCTCCATCAAATCCATAAATTGACCATTTATAATAAATTTGATTAATGTCTATATTTGGATCACTGGTATTTGTAGTTATCACTAGGTCATCTCCTCCTTTTGATTGCTCAGCGCTATCAACTCCAAGCGATCCTACATTGGGATTTTTTGGATAAAAATCCATTGTAATCTCCATATTATCTGCTTGATTTCCATCTTTGGGACTTACTAGGTTATATTTCAAACAGTTATCTATATTGACATAAGCAAAGGGTATTTTTACTGTAAAATCTTTTATTTTTTTTTCATAGACACCCTTTTCTAATTTACAATCAGAGTCGCCTGATTTTTCAAAAATATTATTAACCATAGCAAAACTTACCGCAATAGAGGAGTCGTCTTGCTTGGTGGGAAAATAAGATTGACCCTCTACAATAACACCCACTTTATCTCCCGGCACATACGTCCATGTCATCTTATCCATACCCAAGCCAGCCACATTAGATTCATCATTATTTTCATTATCAATAGTGCTGGGATCTTTAGGGTCAGTACCCCAAAAGTTTTCTTCATCCTTACCAAAATTACCGTCTCCTATAGGCATGCCTGAAACTTTTGGAAATTGATGCTCGCACGCCAAATCAAAAGCATCATCAGTTATTGCTGCTGTTTCACAAGATACGGGCTTAGTTCCAATTTGAAGATTCATTAATTTAAAACAATCTCCAGGTGTGTCTTCAGCACCTCCTAATATACATGGAATAATTTGTTTACAAGTTGGGTCAATTAAATCCAAATCTGCATTGGGAACGCAAAGAGCTTCAGTGTCAGTTGGACAAGTCATTTTTTCAGTGTTCGCATCACAAGTTGAATCAAAATCAGTATCAGTATAAATAGTAGTGTAGGATTTATTGGTTCCAATTGTGGGCTCTTCGTGTTGTGGCGTATTAATATTGACAGTTGTAGAAGATGAGGTATTAGAAGAAGATGAGGTATCAGAAGAAGATGAGGTATCAGAAGAAGATGAAGCAGAGCCACTACCCATATCATAAGCTGGTATTGTGGTCGTTGTATTTGTAACTCCGCAATCGCGCATGTCTGTCTGTACGCACAAAACTTCTCCATTAGAACAGCCATTATCTTCATTTCCACCACTATCTCCAAATCCAATTTCAAAATTCTCTCCCGTTTCAAAATCATGCAGATAACAATAAGCTTCTTTTTGAACATTAACTCGCCCACCCATGTTTGCTTTAAATCCATCGTTGTCCGTATCAGAAGAATAATCTGCCTTTCCTTTTATGAATCCGCCATTTGCTACGACTCTCATAGCCTCTATTTTCCAATCATCCACACTTATTTTTCCATTATTATCCACATCACAAGAATCTTTCCAATCGCCATCACCCCTTTTAATTCCATCCTCACAACCCTCGTGTTTAATATACCAAGTAAAATACATATTTTCCAATCCCTCTTGAAAATATTTTGGGATAGCTGTGGCTGTTATTTTTTCGCCAAATTTTGGATTAGTGGGGCTAAAAAACACGTCCACTTCGGGCACTGGAGACTTTTGATCCGAGACATTGAATGTCTCTCCGAAATTTTTAACAGACTCTTTGTTTACGTGATAACGATCTTCCAGTTGCTTGGCTGATGTGTTGGCATTCATTCCTTTCACAAGTTTATCTAAAATGAGTGCTTGCGCTGGCTGAATTAGTAAAAGAGAAATTTCTAAAAACACTACAGAAAAAAGAACAGCTTTTTTAACAATTTTTTTTATTTTTTTCATTTTAAATATTTTAATTGACTACTAGGTTAATTTTAAATAAATAATATCACCAGCAATTAATACTATTATACTAAACAAATAGGAATACACCAAAGATTTACTCTTATAAGCAATCAAACCAGCCAAAAGAGCTGTCATCATATAAAAAATATAATCAAAAGATAACTCATTTAAACTATAAAGAAAAAACAAAAAAACAGCAAACTGAATAAATACTGCATATATATTGAATTTTTTTCTAAAATAAGACATCACAAAGCCTCTAAAAAAAACTTCGTACAAGAAAACAATCAAATTAATAATTACAAATTCATACACGAGTAAATACCAAAAACTATTTGTCATTTCATAATCTCCTAAAAAATAATCCTCTTTAAAATTTGTATAATTAAAAACCACGTAAAAAAGAACTCCCATTATCAAAAAACAGACTGGCATAATAAAAAAACCTTCTTTCCATTTTATAATCTGAAATCCAAATTCAGTCAAATTTCTTTTAAGCACTATTTTAATATAAAGAAGGGGCAATAGTAAAAGAAAGGTTAAATTCATAGCAATTTCTTGAAAATAATTTCTTTCTATTGGAAAGAAAGAGAACAACAACATGCACGCTAAAATAATTACTGCCGTAACAGCCATTTCCGCATCAAATAATTTATTTGTTTTTTTATAATTTATATCCATTTTTTAGTTTTATGACTTATACATTTCTCTTCTCTCTCCTCTCCCCTCTCCTTCTTGCCTGCCCGCTTCGCGAAGGCAAGGCGATGGTGCAGTGGCGAATTAAAGAGGAGGTGAACAAAAATAATCTACCTACTAGCTTGCCTTATCAAAAAATATTACACTTAAAAAATTACAAACAAATTCCTATTTTTTTCTATCCACCAGAGACATCCAATAAATAATTCCTACCGTTATCGTTTCAAATGGGAAAAAATTTAATCCGAATAATATTCCTTCTACCATAGTCCCCGCAATCAAAACCAAAAATCTCCTTGTCATTATTCGAGCCATTTTTCTTTGTGAAATAGAGATTCCATCAAAAAGTAGCACACACCCAATCGCTATAGAAACACAGAAAGTTATAACTGTCCCGATTACTGGCCATGATCCAATAAAGACTAGGTCTAATATGTCCTTAAAAAGAGCTAGGGCTAAAGCTACTCCGTAGATAGCCAAATCTGTGACCTGAATCTCAGTAGGTGCTGTAACAATATTCTTAGCTTTTTTAGCTATTGCCAAAGGATTAATCATTCCTTTAGCGGGGCGCATCCTGTTTTTAGCTCCTTGCGCCTCTTTGTTTCCTCCATATAAACTTTTTTTAGAACGACCACCATCAGCTCCATCTAATCTTTTCTTAACAGCATTTCTTCTCGCCTCGTTTAATTTTATTTTATTTTGATCTTCCGTTTCTGACATATTCTTATATGCTTAGCAATAATATAAATTATTGAACTCGCTTAAATTAATTCCATCAAACCCTGTGCTAGAGTAGTTTAATATCAATTATCTTGCCTCTCTTTCCATTATACATCAATAATCTAAAAATTACATTCCCCCAAAATAGTCTGCAGTTAGAAAAAACGTATTTTAACGAATCAATGTTTTTTTACCTTGTTTTTATGTCTTAATGCTATATCGTTTCAATGCTAAAATTTTAAAATGCCAGTGTGATTCTAACCTTCTAGATCTCGCTTTGCTTCTTCTATTTCTAAAATTTGTCTTGGGTCAGATGTAATAATTTGATCTTCACTGTAAGAGGCTACCACTCTTATGGCCGCATGTTTGTTGCCGGCAAAAAATATTCCTTCTCCAACATTGCTTTCTAGCAATAAAAATTTTTCCTGATCCGTTAAGAAGAAAGTTTCCTGAACAATATCAATAGCTGCCGACGACTGCTTTAGGAGAAATTGGGCTGAAGCATTAGTTACAATAGGTTTACCATAACGTGACATCATGAAATCATTGACATCTTGAGTAATAGTAGTCAAGCCAGTATAATATTTTCGACATCTCTTAGCTATCCCGAACAAGAAAGAAGCTGCATCTTCATGTTGCATCATTATCCAAGCCTCATCTGCTACCACCAACCTCTTTTTCATATTAGAACGCATCTCATTCCAGATAAACTGCAACACCACATACATAGCAATCGGACGCAATTCATCCTCCAAATCACGAATATTAAAAACTACTAATTGTTTATCTGTCTTTATGTTGGTATGCTTATTTAAAAATCCAGAAAAAATGCCCTCTGTATATCTTTCTAATTTAAGTGCTAATGACTTAGCGCCGTCCATATTTCTCAAAACTTCATATAAATCAGACATAGTAGGAAAACTGCTTGGCTCCAATAAAGAAAAATTTGTCTCTTCGGTTATATCTCGAATAGCATAAGTTTCTCTAATAGCATTATCTAAAATAGAATTTTCTTCTGGAGTAATATTTCCTAATACCAATCTCAAAAGTCCCACCAAATTAGATATAGCACTTCTCAAAATATCTGACGAATCTTCATCTTCTATGGCTCTGGGTAAATCAAAAGGGTTAAGATGATACTTTGAGTTGAGTGATATCTTTATAAAACTTCCTCCAACCGTTTCCGCTAAATGCTTATATTCATTTTCGGGATCAATAATAATCACACTTACGCCCATCATCATAGATCTCAATACTTCAAGTTTAATAGCATAACTTTTTCCAGCTCCAGATTTTGCAAAAACTACCATATTAGCGTTTTCCATTTCAAATCTATCAAATAAAATGAGACTGTTATTATGACGATTGATTCCATATAAAACTCCGGAGTTAGAAGATAATTCTGCTGAAACAAATGGGAAAATAGTAGACAATGGGGCGGTATTTAAATTATTAGCTACATCCAATCTATCCTCTCCTAACGGAATAGTTGAGGCCATCCCATCTTCCATTCTAAAGCTAGCTGGTTTTGCATAAACCATCTGAGCTTCTAGCATAGCTTCTATATTGTTTGATATCTTATTTAAATCAGTGGTGTCTTTCCCAAAGACGGTTATATAAATTCCCACTCTAAAAAACCTCTCTGTTCCTTCTTGAAGTCTGGTTCTTAATTCTTCGGTGTTTTCCAAGGCTGATTCCAACATTGGATTTCTAACTTTCCCATCCTGAGATTCCAGGTTTATTCTGGATTGAATTTGCGTAGTTGTTTTTAGCAATCCTTTTAAAACTTTATTGCTCTCTATAGGATGGATAAAAATTGAAATATTTATAGGATGATCAATATTTATAACAGAAGAAAACCAATTCACGCTTAAAAACCTAGGAAAGGCCATAATAAAAATTGTTTTGGCAAATGTTTCACCGATTTCTATATGGCTGGGAGAAACTCTAAAAGCAGAAGGCGATATTAAATCCTTAACTACCGCCACACCCTTTCTATATTCATCCTCTTTCATTAAAATCGGATCATATTGATTTTTTTGATTTTTTTGATTTAAAAACATAATTTATATTTGATTGTTTAGTTAACAAGTTAACGAATTAACGAATTATTCTTTAAGAGATTTTCTTAAATTGTATTATTTTTTCAATTTGTTAACTCGTTAATGCATTAACTAAAAAATAATTTCTATTCCAAATCCATTGCGTCCAAATCCTTTATAGTAGAGCTTGAGTAAACCGAAGGATTATAGGAAGAATATAATAATTCAATTAGTTCTTCTGTGTTTAATATTGTTGTCTTGACTCCCAATGAAGTTAACCCTGACGAAATCTGATCTACTCTTTGCCATAACTGATTTTTGTATGTTTCAAAAACCTCCACGCTTTCTTCGATTTGTTGCTTGGGATTAAAGAAACTCATTAACTTATCCAAAAGACCATTTTCCAAATTTTCAATTGGATAAAAAGGAACCACTAAATAAAATCTTTTGGTCATTATCTGAGACACCTCTGTTAAGTTTTTGATAAAATTAGAATACTCATAAATTTGCATTCTCAATAGTTCATTGATTTGGGTTTTTCGTTTTGTTTCCAACAATTCTAAGTAAGGTTCAATATCAAGTTTTCTGGAGCTAATCATGATTTGAATAGGAAAATCCAGAGAATTAATAAAATTTTGATAACCTCCAATTATCGCTTCTTGCTCGTCTGATGATTTTAAATCAAAGTTTATAGAGGAGACCAAAAAAACCGCTCGCAATGACTTATTTTTTAAAACCACTAAGTCATTTTTTATTTCTTCGACATTAACGTATTTTTGAGTACTCGCTCCTGAGTCGTTCTGCTTTTTATTTTTTGAATGCATCAATTCCATATAATTTTAATCTTTTTTATTTATTTCTTTTAAAATATCCGGTTCACTATCTAATACTTTTGATATATCGTAAATTTCTGTTTGTTTTAGCATCCCCTTATTTTCTATTTTTGCAATTAATTCTTTTTTATAAAGCTTCTTTTCTTCTAAAGATCTTTCATTTCTTTTCCATACATATACTTTTGGCCGAACAAAAAATAAAAATATTGAACCTATAAATTTACTCAAAGAAAAGCTGTACGGACGATAAAAAGCTAACGCTAAAAATAGTATCGTTATTGGTATGGCCACGATAAAAAAAAATACTCTATTTTCCAACACAAACCAAAGCATCAATAAAGCTGTGCCCAAACCAAACAACCATAACAATTGTTTGACTGTTAACGGACCAACTATCCGATCTTCTATATCTATAAATTGTGGGACATTATAGTGCACACTATTAAATACTAAAAAATTAAATTCTGAATCCTAAGTAATTATACCCTAAAAATGTTTATTAACAAATATAGCTACTCGCATTTCTTTAAAATAGCTGCAAATATTTTAACTAATTCTAAAGTTTCTTTTTCTAACATTATTAGTTATCCCATAAAATCATCTTTGTTTTACATCATCAATTTTAACCAACATATACTTTCTTTACCCTCTTTTTTACAAATTCTTATTCTGTATTTAAAATCTTTTTTAGTTGCTGTCTCATTAGCCTCTCTGTAGTTAGTCCCCCCGTTGATGTTCCCGATCTGATGCATTGATCAATTAATTTGAAATTTATTGTATTTTTGGGAAATTTTTCACACAAACAAATCAATTTTCTACTATAATCTAAAGTTCTATCCTCCAAATCATATTGTTTTTTGTTTTCAATTTAATCCATTTGGGATTTATTTAGGATTTTATATTTATAATTTTGAATTTTACTCTATTGGTCTTATTTTTCCAAGAAAACTATTCGTTTCTTCAGTTTTTACTTTGTTTATCTTGGTGGTATTGTCATTTTCTTTTTCTACGGGCAATTGTTGAGGAGAGGTAAATTTTATATTATTCCCGCCAATATCCGAGGTAGCGACTCTGTCTAAATTTTTTGTTTCATTTTCTTTTTTCAAACTACTAAATTCATTTGCACTTTTTTCCAATACTCTGTCTTTTTTTAAAAAATGAGCACTTCCCAAATCCCAATTATTTCCCCGCACATGGCTTATGGTCATTTTTTCATTCCCTCTTTTTTCCGATGGGACACTTTCCTTTGTTTTTTCTTCTTTTGTTTCTTCACTTTTTACTGGGGTTGAATTTTTTAAAAAAGTTACATTTTCCTGAACATTATCATTACTATTTTCTGTAATTTTTTTATCAAATTCTTCCCTTTTCTTGCCTCCTACTAAAAAATCAAGAGTATTTATTTTTCCAACTCTATCTTCGCCTTTATATGGCAGGTTAATTTCATCCGTCCTTGTAGTTTTTTTTGACGCCTTATCGGGAGCTATAAATATTTCTTTTTTTTCTAGTTCACTCTCTTCTTTTTTATCCGCTCCCATAAAACCATCCATTATGAAACGTTTATTTGTTGCTACAGTTTTATCTGTTTTTAACGGTGCTTGAATATTATTTTGACCCAAGGGGGCTGTCTGATAAATGGCCGGTTTATTTTTATTTTCTGTCAACAATAAATTAAATACAATTTCTTTTTTATCTACGTCTACATCTAGCAGAGAACCGTCATCTAAAGATTTCAAAACGCTGGATAATTTCTGGCGGTCTATCATATTTAAGCTTTTAGTATTTTTACTGTGATAAATATAACTGCTTCTTTTCATAACATCTCTATTCCCCGCACCAACAATATTAAAATAATCGCTAATCCAATTTTCAAAAGTAGGGTTAACTATTCTTCTTTCTAATTCTAGCTGAGAGCTAGTTAAAGCTTTCTTTTTAATTTCAGGATATTTTTCCAAAATTTGGCCAATTGTCAGTTGTTCTTTTTTTGCTACAGCTTTTAGTTTGATATCTCTATTTATAATTCTATCTATTACATATCTGGCAATAATTTCTGAAATTTCTTTGGCAACTTTAGATTCTTTTTCAATTATATTGGCAAAATCCTCCAATTTTACTTCTCCAAAATAATAACTGCGAACTACTCGCGCAATGGGTGCCATTTGTAGGAGCTCTAAATTATAATGTGCTCCAATAGCTTTTATTTTTTCAGCTGTTTCACTAGCAACTAATTTATCTTTAATATTTTCGGGCAATTTCAAAAAATTTTCTTGTCTTTCTATCACTTGTTCACGAGTTTCGTCATCAGGATCCTGGGTGGTAAAAACAGCCTGTGGAGATGTACACATTCTAATCTTAAAGTCATCACTTATATCTACAAATTTTGTTGCCATTTTTTTATTTTTTAAATCTAAGCCCATAGTTTTCCTTTTCCAGCATCATATTTAAATCCTCTCATATTTTCAGTTACTTTTTGTGGACTTGTGTAGCTCTTAATTCTAGCCTCTGCTGCATTTACAACACCAGAGTTTCCAAACATCTTATCCATTTCTAATATTCTTTCTATATTTTGTTCTCTCCAATCTTGAGGATCTATTTTATTGAAACTCTTTTGAGCTATAGCTTGTGTTTCACTTGCATTCAAAGACCGTCCTAGGCTTGTCATCTCATTGCTCACATTAGAGCTTATCTCCAGGTCTATGTTTTTCTTTCTAATATTTCCATCAAATAATTCCTTATAGACCTTGTTGTCCTTCAAAGAATTAAGAGCTTCTTTATATTGAGCTGCTGCTTTAATTGGGTCCTTGTCAAATCCCTTATTTTCTGCTCTCTCCAGAGCCAATGCCATTTTTTCTGCTTTTGTTCCTTCTTTATCAATTCTTGTTGCTTCTTTGTCTTCAACTCCATTATCTTCTTTCCATTTTTTTCTGTTTTCTTGAACTAATTTTTCATTTGCTCCCTTTACACCCATTTTATCTCCTATCTCAGCTGTTCTTTTATCAACTTGATCTTTATAATCAGTTCCAAATTGATTCCATCGGTTTTTAGTTGCGTTCCAAGTGCCGCCTAATCCTCCTTTGAATGCATACTTATCAACACCTCTGCCTACCATTTTGGTTCCTCCCCAGGCTGCCTTTCGCCCATAAGATTTAATATTACCTGCAGTTTTCTTTGCAAAATTCATCGCTGCTGCCGAAACCGTGATACCAAATTTTTGAGAAGCTATCAGCCCCATCCAAAGAAAAGTTACAGGAATGAGAAACTTTATTACGCTATTGGCAATTCCTTCACCAATGCTTATGTTGCTAGAGAATAAAAGAACTGCCATATAAAAGAAAAATATCATAACGGGTCCCATTAAAGCGTATTTTAAAAGCGCACTCCACCAATCATCAGCAATGTTCTTCGTTCCTGGAAAAAAGGCAAAAGCAAATCCAGCAGGAGATACTATTATAAGAATAGCAAAAGCTAGAATTCTTATTAACAAGTTTAAAGCAAAAGCAATTACGGTTATTAACATCATGAAAGTTAATAAAATATTGAATAATATAGCAGCTATGTCACTGCCGGTATCGCTGGCATTAGCCAAAGCATCACCCAACCCAGAAAAATTTGCGATATTAGCACTAGCACTTGTATTTGGAACCACAGCACTGTCTATTAAAAAATACATAGCTGAATTCGAAAAATCAATAATAAATAATGTTATAGGATAACTAAAGTTAACCAAAAGAGCCATTACTACTAACATTATAATCATTTTTCTCAAATGATATTTTTCTACCTGAAAAATTGTTGCAAAAGCTGAAAACAACAAAATTAACATAAAAAATAAATTTAAAACATCTCTGACTATTGCCCAACCAATATAAATTCCTTCACACAGAAGAATGCCCTTAATGATAGACTCTTTAAGAATCGCATCCATAAGAACTCCTGCTATACGAAAAAGCCTGGCAAGCAATTCATTTAGCGCAGATAACAGTGCTTTTATAGCCACTACAAAAATATTGTCGCCACCAGCCTTAGAATCGCCGGGATAAGTCGTTTCTCCGTCCTCATTTTTAATGCCACCCATACCCACTGCATCTGGCTGAGCTTCCATCCCTGCTTTCCATCCTTCCCAAATACCTTTAAAAGAAAAAAAAGCTTCAGCTTTATTATAAGTTTCAAAACTTATAAAATTGTAATTGCTCAATTCATTTTTGGAAAAATTTATTTTTATACTAATATTAAAAACTATTATTACAAAAACTAAAAACAAACCTATTTTAATGAAGGATTTTTTAGAAAACTTTTTTAGCGAGTTTTTTATTCCATTAAATAATCTATCCTGAAACAAGTCAGAATGTTTAATAGAATCTTTCTCATTTTTTCTCATCAATAATTGTTATTGATTCTCTTGCAAGTTTAAAAACTTGCCTTTATTAAAAACTGCTTAACGTTACAGAAAATAGTTTATCAGATTTTAATAAAGTTGAATCAAAAAAATAATTTTTGTATTTATTTGCTTTAAACTTACTTTCCTTATTTTACCACAAAAACAAAGAAAAAATAAATGCATCAAGGAGTAATATTTTTTCTTTTTTTATTATAACAGAAATTTAAAAATACACAAAATTTTATTTACTTAAATTTAAAAAATATAAAAAATTTACCCCAAAATAAATTTTAAAATAAATAAAAAATATTACCAAATTAAAACCACCAGAATTTGCGACTGCAAAAATCTAGTGGTCCTGTAGACCTACAGAATGAGTTCTCGGGTATTTTTTTCTTTGGCGTTCATTAACCTGTAGATTCCAACCAAGATAAGTCCAGTTGAAATTGCAAAAAAAATACCAGCCCACGCTCCTGCCTTTAAAGAGCCCGAATAATATAGCAGGTATTTGTTGAATAGAGCCATTACAGAAAGAGCCAATGACAATATCAAAAATAGTGCCCCTGAAAACAATATTGCAATACCCATTCCAATTTTTTTGTTTTTAGGAAGAGTAATTTTTAATCCCCAAACAAAAAAAAATGAGTGCTAATATACAAAAAACCAGTCCAGTGATTACCAGGTTTGAGAACATAGCAACAGAAAGGAAACCAAGAGCTACGGAAATCATAACCGCAAAACCATGCTGACTGCCTCCCCACAGAGTGAAAAATGACGCCAGAGTAAGCCACAACCCCGCCATCAATATGACATAGCTAAAGCACCTTTAAAAACATTTCGTATTTCAATTTCATATCCCTCAAATTCCAATTCCGTTTTTATGACAGTTGACAATTGGATAAATTCATCTACAAAGAATTACCTCTTATTTATCATTTTAAATTTATGAGTTTTATTAAAAATGTGACATTTGGATTTTGTCATTTTAATAGATATATCCTTTTATCACCCTACTGTTTGTAGATATTGTTCTTTTACTGGTTTTCGCCCAGCCTTTATAATTCATTTCTGAAACAGTTACTGTTCCTTTGCCCACAGACTCAACAACCGCGACATGCCCCCACCAAGATTCTGAAGTAACAAGAATCGCTCCCTTTTGCGGAGTTTTTCCTGTTTTATAACCTTGGGCTTTAGCGTTATATAACCATGTTCCAGCATTTCCGCCCCACGGCACGAATCTTTTTTGAGCCACATACCAAGTACAATATCCATAAGGAAATTTATGTCCCAAGCCAGCTTTACCATCTAATTTTATCGTTCCTGAAACTTTAGGATCACCACCTACAGGAGTAGCGTATTCTCTTCTATCAATTCCAACGGAATCCGTTACGGCTGGAATAGGAATTTCTTTTTGTCCTCCAGGAATGACAATTTCTTGACCCTCCCTTATTTCTCCGTTGGCTGGGATGCTGTCATTAAAAGAAATTATTTTTTCTCTTTCTGCTTTATATTCTTTGGCGATATTATCCAAGGTATCTCCTTTTTTAACCACATAGGTCAATCCAGCTACCGGCAAAATAAATATCTTATCCCCAGGCCTTATCTCGTCTACATTTTCAATATCATTAGCCCAAAGAATTGTATTGGTAGTTATGCTAAATTTCTGCGCAATAGTGCTAACGGTGTCACCCTCCTTAACCAAATAAACCTCCACCCCCCCGTCTTCTTCTGGATCTCTCAATACGGGACCAGAAGGAGCACTTATAATTTTCCCAGCTACCGCCATAATTTGGCTCAAATCATCTTCTTTAAAATCTGGATCGACTGCTCTACTGGCTACAGAAATTGGACTAAGTGCTGCTCTCTTGTTATTTGCCACCTCCATCGTCATATCATTTTTAATAGTGCTGGTGTGATTATTTCTCCATTGTCCACTTAAAAACCCACTTGATTTACCACTGGCAGCTATGTTGGTGGCAGTAACTAGCATGGCACTACAAACAACCACAGCCAAAGCAGAATATTTCCTGAAAAGATCTAATATTTTAATGGTTCGATGCTCTTTTACATAAAGAGCAATCTTTTTTTGAAAGCTATAAAGCTCTGTTTGAAAATTTTTACTTTTAGTTGGAATTTTTTTAAAAAATTCCTTGAATTGTTTTTTGCGAATACAGCAAAAATCCTTCTTTTAGCTCAAATTGTTAGAATTTTGCAATTAAACAGCAATTTTTCATCAAATTTGAACTCTAATTTTTATACTTAAGCAATTATATTATTATTAAAGAGCAAAGTCAACGAACTTATCCACAGTTTATCAACAGAAAAATATAATATTGAGCATATTTTAACTATTGAAATTATTGTAGCCTTAAATTATCTAGTTAAAGTATTAATAGCTAATAGTTAAGATGTAAAATTTACGACTTTCGATATAAGAATAATAGATATTTCTTTCATAAATTTTAAATCGTAAATCATAATTCACAACCAATTGACCAGTTACTGATGACCTAAGTGTTGTTTTAATATTTTAATGCTCTTTTGTTTTTATGGTTTATGCTCTATGTTTTATATTTCCTGTTCTATGCTAGTGTGTTAGAATATATCTATGGCGCACAATTATTTAGCCTCACTAAAAAATGACTTTTTGGAACATCTAGAGATAGATTTAAATAGGTCTCAAAAAACTATTGAAAACTACAACCATTATCTAGATCGCTTTTTGGGTTTTTCCAAGATAACTCAAGCCAAGAATATTGAATTAAATTTAGTTAAAAAATATCGACTTCATCTAAACAGACTTGAAAACGAAAAAGGAGAAAAACTCAAAAAAATCACTCAAAATTATCACATCATTGCTTTACGTAATTTCCTTAAATATCTAGCTAAACAGGACATTGTTACTCTTTCGGCCGAAAAAATAGAAGTTGGCAAAAATCTCCAACAAGAAATGATTTTTTTAAGTTTTGGAGAAATAGAGCGCATATTTAATGAAGCTACTGGCAAAAATCTCCAATCCCTCAGAGATCGTGCCATATTAGAACTTCTTTTCTCGGCCGGTCTTCGCGTTTCGGAGCTTTCATCTTTAAATATTGAGCACCTCAACCTAAAAACTCAAGAATTTAGCATTATTGGTAAGGGATCAAAAATGCGAGTGGTTTTCATTTCTGACTCAGCTAAAAATGCCTTAGAAAGATATCTCTACCAGCGAACAGATATTGATCCGGCCTTATTTATCCGGACCAAAAAAATAGGCTTCAAAAAAGAAGATAACTTAAGACTCACTTCTCGCTCGATTCAAAGAATAGTAAAATTTTATTCCAGAAAAGCAGGCATTATTAAGGATGTTCATCCACATACTTTCCGCCACAGTTTTGCTACCGACCTCCTAGCTAATGGTGCCGATATCCGCAGTGTTCAGATTATGTTGGGGCATTCCTCCATAACCACCACTCAGATTTATACTCATGTTACCAATCCACAATTACGCGATATTCATAAAAAGTTTCATACAAAGAAATGATAGCTCTCGTCATCTGTCATCTATCAAAGATCATAAAATAACTGTACTTGCGAATAAATGCTGTACTTAAAAGTTATGTGGCCGTCTTAATATTTCAATATTTATCGTTAGAAATTACTACCTGTCTATGGGCAAGGTTTCGTCATAACCTCTCCACAAAGCACACGTGCATTCGTTGATTGCCCCATTAATTACATAATCTCTTTGCGATAACAAATAATTTAACTCTATATCCAAAAACAATTTACAACTAAAACATCTAAAACAATTTTAACATCTATAACATTTAGAATATTATATGAATTTATTAGAATCGCTAAATTCTTCTCAAAAAGAAGCTGTCACCACCACTGAAGGTCCGGTTTTAGTTATCGCTGGCGCAGGAAGTGGAAAAACCAAAACCCTTACCCATCGCGTAGTTTATCTTATTCAGGAAAAAAATATTGCTCCCCAAAACATCTTGGCTGTAACTTTTACCAATAAAGCTTCCATGGAAATGAAAGAACGCATCACTAAACTCCTTAAAGAAAGCTCCGGAGGATTATCTGGATTTCCCCACATTGGTACCTTTCATAATATCTGCGCCAAAATTTTACGCAAAGAAATTGATAATCTAGGCTACAAAAAAACTTTTAATATTTTTGACGATCAGGACCAACTCGCCTTAGTTAAAAGAATTTTTAAAACCTTAGAAATAAATAAGGACCAATTTAACCCCAGGGGTATTTTGAGCTTTATTTCCAAGGCCAAAAATGAACTAAAAAATTCTGAGATGTTTGAACTTGGCGCTAATGGTTATTACGAAGAAATAGTTTCCAAGGTTTATAAAAACTATCAAAAAGAATTAAAAGAAAATAATGCGTTGGATTTTGATGATCTAATTCTTTTAACGGTCACTATTTTTGAAAAGTTTCCCAACATCTTGGCATATTATCAGGGACTATTTAGATATATTATGGTTGATGAATATCAAGACACCAATCATGCCCAATATAAATTAATTAAATTGCTATCTTCTGAACACAAAAATATTTGGGTTTGCGGGGACGACTGGCAGTCAATTTATGGCTGGCGCCAGGCTAATATCGAAAACATTTTAAATTTTGAAAAAGATTACTCTAACGCTAAAGAAATTAAGCTGGAACAAAATTATCGCTCTACTCAAATTATCTTGGACGCTGCGGCTGAAATTATCGCTAAAAATGTTAACCAAAAAAGTAAGAAGATTTGGACTGAAAAAAAAGGTGGTCATCTCATTACTTCTTTTGAAGCCTCAGACGAAAAAGAAGAAGCCGAATTTATTGCTAAAGAAATTCAATCTAGTCTACAACTAACAGTTCACGGTTTACAGGAAAAAAATAATTCTAATAAATCAACCCCCCCCCACCATGAACCAAGAACTACAAACCGTGAACTATCAACCAAGAACTATTCAGATTTTGCCATCCTTTACCGCACCAACGCGCAATCTCGAATTATTGAAGAAATTATGTTAAAAAATTCTATTCCCTATCGGATTATTGGGGGCATAAAATTTTATCAAAGAAAAGAAGTTAAAGACATTATTGCCTATCTTCGCCTTGTTCAAAATCCCAGCGACTCTATTTGCCTAGAAAGAATTATTAATGAACCCAAGCGCGGACTTGGCAAAGCTACTTTGCAAAAATGGCTTTATTTTTCTAAAGAAAAAAATATTAATCCGATAGAGGCGGGCTTGCTTCTAAAAAATGAAACTTTTTTAAATAAAAATAAAAGTTTGGCTATTATTACTTTTTGCGAATTTATTAATAACGTTGTTGAGCTAAAAAATGAATTAAACTTATCTCAGCTGATTCGTAAAATTTTTAAACTTTCCGGTTACGAAAAAATGTTGGAAGATATGGGCGAAGAAGGCGAAGTTAAATCTGAAAATATTAAGGAACTTTTGAGTGTTTCTAAGAAATATAAAAATGATTTGGCCATTGATTCGATTGATCAATTTTTAGAAGAAGTTGCTCTTGTTTCAGACACAGATAAAATTGACCAAGATCATAATTCCGTCCATATGATGACCCTGCATAGCGCCAAGGGACTTGAGTTTCCAGTAATTTTTATCGCTGGACTAGAAGAAGGCATTTTGCCTCACTCTCGTAGTATGTTGAGTCATAAAGAAATGGAAGAGGAAAGACGCCTTATGTATGTAGGTATTACTAGAGCCAAGGAAAAAGTTTACCTACTCTTCACAAATCTTCGCACTATTTTTGGCTCTACTCAATCCAACACTCCCTCTCGCTTCCTTGATGATATTCCGTCTCATTTGATGGAAGTTTCCGAACCGGCCACTGAAAGTTTCTTTAAATCCATTTTTAATAAAAAACCCGACGCTAAAAAAAATATTAACAAATTTAAAGATGGACAAAAGGTTTCTCATTTAGAATTTGGCGATGGCATAATTATTTCTACTCACAATGATGTTTTAACTGTTGTTTTTAAAAAAGTTGGCATCAAAAAACTCTCTTCTACCCACGCCCGCCTGACTCGCTTGTGATAGTAAAAAATATGTTGAAATAATTTATTTATCTTCAACTTTTCTTAAATTTATCGGCTTATCAAAAAAGCTGTATCACTGCGGGTACCCCCCCCTCAAAAACTTTAAACCCCATTTCCCTCTCCATCTTTGTAATCAAAAAGGGGGAATGTCTCTGTACCCAAAGACAGAGCGGATACAAACACACCTTTATGAAATAACCTATTGTCTTACCCCTCCTTCCTGTTATTCAAGAAGTAGGGAAGTCCGTCATTTTGCCCCTCCTCCTGTACTCAAAAGGGGGGCTGGGAGGGGTTTTTTCCTTAAATACATGTAAAGGCGTAATCCACCACGTCGCTCGCGAGCGACATAATTTACTATAGCTCTCGCAAGAGACATAATTCATAACATTTCTTGTATCTAAAAAATACCCACAAACGTAGAGACGCCCTGGTGGGGCGTCTTTTAAAATCCTCAATTAAATTATATACTAAAATATAAATGAACTTGTTTAAGTTAATTATCCACACAGCTTACCAGTTGTTATTTTAAGCCACGGCATAAATTCGCTTGCCGCATGGCGCAAGCTTTACGTGGTAATTAGTAATTTTATGAAAAATCATTCCAATACCAAATTAAAAAAACAATTTGGATCTCCAAAATTTAGAACACCTTCTCCTTTTCAATCCAAAGTCTTTGCCGTCGTTAAAAAAATTCCCCGAGGAAAAACTTTGACCTATAAAGAAGTGGCGCAAAAAATCGGCTCGCCCAAAGCTTGTCGCGCCGTCGGTAATGCGCTAAATAAAAACCATAATAAAGACGTACCCTGTCATCGTGTCATTCGTTCCGATGGAATAGTGGGTGGTTATAATCGTGGCACTACAAATAAAATAAAAATTCTCAAAAAAGAAGGTTATCCAAAATGATATTGTCCATCTCCCCTCTCCTTGAGGGGGAGAACTAAAAAGGGGGTGCATAAAACAATTTGCAATAATTTCAAACTCCAAATTTATAATTTAAAATAAAAATCTAATTACAAGTTGTAAAAAATTATTTTAGCAACAAACAAAACTATCGGATTTATCCTCCTCAACCAGAAACCTCCCACAATAACCGTCTTTGTGAGTAATTTTTTTGCCTGCCTGACCAAGTAGGTAGATAATCTTTTTTTGCTCGCCTCGGCGAAGTGGGCTGTCAAAAAAGTTAGTACAAATAAAAAAATGGCATTAATATTTGTTATTTTTCGGTCAATTCTATAATTAAAAAATAATTCTAATCTCCGCTCCATCAATCGCTTCTCTCACCAATCCAACTATATCCAACTTCTCTTCTGCCAGCCTCACTTCCTCCAAATTAGCTTTGGTCTCCGGATGTTTGGGTACAAAACGTGTGCAGCAATCATCGTGCGGTAAAATTGAAGTTTCATAAGTCCCAATTTCTTGGGCTTTTTTTATAATTTCAAGCTTGTCCATACCAATTAGTGGCCGAAAAACTGGCAAATTCACCGCCGCATCGGTAACAAAAATATTTTCCAACGTCTGCGAGGCTACTTGCGAAAGCACCTCACCCGTAACCAAAGCTAAGCATTTATTTTTTCTTACTACTGCCTCGGCTATTTTCATCATCAATCTTCGGTATAAGACTACTCTTAATTTTTCCGGGCAAGTCGTTACAATCTGTTGTTGAATTTTTGCAAAAGGAACCATAAAAACTTTTGATTGTCTTTGAAACTTAGAAAGCTCTTGAGCTAACGCTAGAACTTTTTCATTAGAAGCGACACTCGTGTATGGTAGAGAATGAAAATGAATAAAATCTACTCTCGCTCCTCTTTTTAAAATATAATAAGCAGCGACTGGAGAATCAATCCCACCCGAAAGAAGCGCTAAGCATTTGCCTCCGCTTCCCACCGGCAACCCACCTGCTCCTGCAATTTTATCAGTATAAACAAAAGCTTTTTTATTAGACAGTTCTATATAACATTCTAACTGCGAATCTTTTAATTTAACTTTACTATTAGTTTTTTCTACGATAAACGCTCCTACTTCTTTATTTATTTCCTCACTTGTAAGAGGAAAGTTTTTATCCGATCTGGAAGCCGTTATTCTAAAATTATCAAAAGTCTTTTCTTTTAATAACTTCCAGCAAATATTTTTCATCTCCCATATGCTTTGAGAAGATTCGATGGCAAATGAGAAATTTACAATTCCAAAAACCTCCCTTAAAATTAAAAATTTATTTGTCTCTTTTTCTAATTCTCTTTCAATATGTACTAAGATTCTTCCAGCTACTCTTTTTACTTTCCAACTCTCCAAACAACCAATTTCTTTGGTTAGCTTATATATAATATTTTCCACTAACTTTTTTTCAAAATAATCCCTATTTTTACCCTTTAGGGCGATCTCGTCGTAATGACAAATTATAATCATATCTTTAATTTAAGCATATTAGCATTTTAACATCTTAGCATAGAAACATAAAAACATTAAAGCATTAAAACAAAATATAAATCATCGGTCATCCGCAACCAATCGTTTTGAGAAGTATCTAATATTTGATATTTTTTTAATTTTAATTTCAATAACAAATAAAACATTTTCAACACTTAGAATATTTAGCACAGCTACAACGTTTAGAACAATAAATTTGACATTTTTTCTTAATAGTAATATTATTTAATTAGGAATAATTACTAATAATAAAAATGGCTGAACGAATTACCAATCAAAAACAAATCATTCTAAACTATCTCCAGAAAACCAAGAGCCACCCCTCTGCTGAGGAAGTTTTTCAAGCAGTCAAAAAAAAACTTCCCCGCATCAGCCTAGGAACTGTTTACAGAAACTTGGATAATTTTGTCCAAAAAAACACCATTGAAGAAATCTCCGGAGAAACTAAACGCTTTGATGCCGATTTGAGCCAGCACCACCATTTTGTTTGCAAAGAGTGTCGACACATCTCTGATTTAATTAGTATAAAAACTGATCTGCAGCATTTGAAAAATAAAACAAAATCCGTCGGCACTTTTGATAGTTACAAAATTTTTGTCTACGGCATCTGTAATAAATGTAAATAAATAATTAATCCCCTATTTTATATCTGAGCCTAAAAAATAAAGGCGTAGCTATAAAAGTAAACAGATATGGCTGTTAAAAAAACAAAGGCAAAAAAAGAAGTTAAGAAAAAAGATCCTTCTTGTTGTTATAAAAATAAAAAATAGACTTATAACACTTTAAATTTGACTGATTATTTATTCATATATTGGTATGAATGTATAATTAGTACAGAACATTATGCAAAAAACAATTGAAAATTTAACCCAAGCCTTTATCGGTGAGTCTCAGGCCAGAAACCGCTATTCAATGTATGCCAAAATTGCCAAAAATGAAGGCTATGAGCAAATCTCCGCCATCTTCGAGGAAACAGCTGACCAAGAAAGAGAGCACGCCAAACAACTTTTTAAAATGATAAGTGAACTCAAGAAAGAATCAGGGGAAAACAAATATGAAGAAATAACCGTTGAAGCTAGCGCCCCGACAGCTCTGGGCAACACTCTAGAAAACTTAAAAGCAGCTGCAAATGGAGAGCACTATGAGCATGAAAGCATGTATCCAGAATTCGCAAATATAGCCATGAAAGAAAATTTAGATAAAATTACAAATCGCTTAGTTGCTATTGCCAAAGCCGAAGCTCACCACGAAGAAAGATATTTAAAGCTATTATCTAATTTAGAAACTGATACAATTTTTAAAAAAGAAACGGCAAGCGAATGGGTTTGCAGGAAATGTGGCTATGCCCACACCGGGAAAAATGCTCCGCAAAGATGTCCTGCCTGTGATCATCCTGTGGCTTATTATCAAATAAAATCAGAACAATATTAATTAATTTTTTAAATAAAAAATCATGAACGTAAAAAATAAAAACGAAATTTACAAATGTAATGTTTGCGGAAATATGGTTGAAACTTTACATGTTGGGGCTGGAGAATTAATTTGTTGTGGACAACCAATGGAATTAAAAATAGAAAACACTCAAGAGGCCGCTATTGAAAAACATATTCCAATTATTGAAAAAATTGCCACAGGCATAAGGGTTAAGGTAGGTGAAGTTACCCATCCAATGGAAGAAGCTCATTATATTGAATGGATTGAGGTTATCTCCAACGGAAAATCTTATAAAAAATTTATCAATCCTGGAGATGCGCCCGAAGCTGTGTTTTGTTTAGAAAATACAGATGATATTATGGTTAGAGAGTATTGTAACATCCATGGACTTTGGAAAAATTCTTAATAAATATTTTTCAACATCCATATTTTCCAAATTTAGAGAAGCGACACTTATTCGTCTCTAATATAAGTTTATCTTTTTAAAGACGCAGGGTTACTGCGTCTTTAAAGTATTTATCGATAAAAACAACCCGCTAAATCTCATTATATTGAAAAAAGACAAAAAGTACGCTAAGCTTATAAAAAGTAATACATACTAAAATGCTTCATAAATTAAATCAGGGCTTATTTTATTTTTTCGTCTTTCTTTTGCCTTGGCAGACTATTGTCATCTTAAAGGAAATTGAAATAAATAATGAAAAATTCCAATACGGCACACTGGGTTTTTATTTATTTGAAATTATTTTATTATCTTGGATAATAATCAATTTATCGATTTTAAAAGAATGTTCTAATAAAAAAATATTATTTTCTGTTTTAATTTTTATAATCTACTCCTCTTTATCGGTTTTGTGGGCAAATAACAAGTTGCTTTCTCTTTATTTTTTATTTCCCCTGTTTTTGGGCGGGCTGTTATTTTTAATTTTACAAAAAAAATTATTAAACTTTAAAAATTTTGCCCTTACTTTCATATCTTCCATAACGCTACAGGGATTATTGGGCTCCTATCAATTTTTAACTCAATCAACTTTCTCCAATAAGTGGCTAGGAGTATCCCAACATATTGCTTGGCAAGGAGGCACTTCCGTAATAGAATCCTCCGCTGGTAGATTCTTAAGAGCTTATGGAGGCATGCCCCATCCTAATATTTTAGGAGGACTTTTGGTCATTGGTCTCTTGCTTGCAATCGGCGCTTATTTAAAAACTACTTATCCAGAAAAAAGATGGCGCTATTTCCTGCTAGCCAGCATTTTAATAAATTTCTTTTCTATTTTAACTACCTTTTCTCGTTCAGCCTTTTTAGCTCTTTTTTTTGGCCTACTTTTATTATTCGCTTATAATTTTTATAATAATAAAAAATACCAAATTAAAAGATTATTCCTTATAATTAGCACCTTATTCATACTATGTATTATTTTTTTCAATTCATTTTCTGAACTTTTAAGTAATAGACTAGAAATGACCTCTCGCTTAGAAAAAAAATCGATTAGTGAAAGAGCTGTTTTTGTTAAACAAGCACAAAAAATGATACTTAAACACCCAATCATTGGAATGGGTATTGGAAATTATACATCTAATCTTTCAAAGGATAATCCCCGCCTAAAAGAAATTTGGCTTCTTCAGCCAGTCCACAACATTTATTTATTAATTTTTGCAGAACTGGGCTTTATTGGGTTTTCTTTATTTCTATTTATTATCGTTTCTATAGTTTTTGATTTTATAGAATCTTTCAAAAAAGAAGATACTAATAGAGTTATTTTTTCTACTATAACAATATCTCTTTTGGTAATCGCGATATTTGATCATTGGCTCTGGACAACTCATTTTGGAATTATAACTTTTTGGCTGCTGCTCAGTTTCTCGAGAGAAAAAGATATCAATCACGATTAATTTTATACTTATTTAAATAAAAAAATCTAAGAAATTTTAATAAATAATAGTCTCTAGAGCTAAACCACTTTTTATAATAATAATCCTGTGATTTAAAATATTGTAATTTTTGATCATATTTTTTGTCGGAACTGCTTCCTTCTTGATGATCTACCTTAAAAAATGGAAAGTACATTATTTTTTTATCTAAAAACCGAACTCTTTTACACAAATCCATGTCTTCATAATAAAGGAAGAAATTTTCATCAAAACCATCCACCTTGAAAAAATCATCCCTCATCACAAACATATTTACACCACTCACCCAATCCACTTTAATTTTTTTTGAGCTATTCCACACTTCCCTACTCTTAGCAAAACCTAATTTGCTTCTAAATATTTCAAATATGTTTAGGTCTTTTCCAACACTCCATTTTTGAACCTCATTTTTTTTTAAAATTTTCGGACCTATTATTCCGATAGTTAAATCTCTTTCAAATTCTCCTATTATATCTTGAATGTTACTAGAAATAATGTTTGCATCCGGATTAATAAAGCACAAATATTTTCCCTTGCTCATCTTTGCTCCTATATTATTAGCCTTAGCAAAGCCAATATTTTTATTAATTTCCAATATTTTTATAGTACCCCTATCTCCATAAGAGTTTCTAATTTTTTTCTCATCATTATTGACAATAATAATTTCAAACTCAATTCCTATTACATTTTTAAAAATAGAGGCAATGCAAGCTTCCAAATATTTCTCACTCTTATAATTTACCGTGATAAAAGATATTTTCATATTTTAAACCCGAGACCACATTATCTCTTTGTGCTAAAAAATAAATTTAGTAGCAATTAGTGTAAGCTTTTTTTATTTTATATTTAAGCGCCACTTTGGTCATAAGCCTTTTTGACTAAAAGATTTTTTTGCATATCTATTCCTTTTTTAATATTATGCATATTTTTAATTTTTCTTGCGATCAAATAACTCTCTATATAAATTCTAATTAAAAAATTGGAGTTTTTTCTAAAAAATATAATGCCAGAAAGAACTAGGTAATAAATTTTATTTAAACTTTCCGAACTTTTTTCAAAGTGAAATACATTGGCAGTTTTAACGATTTTCAATTTAAAGCCTGCTTTTATCGCTCGAAAGGAAAAGTCGGTGTCTTCATAATAAAGAAAAAATTTTTCATCCAATAGTCCAATTTTTTTAAAAACCTCTTTTTTTATCAGCATTGCACAACCGGTTACATACTGAGTTTCCAAAATATCCTCGACGTGTTCAGCTCTCATTTTAAGCCAATTAATTTTTCCGCCCGAAAACCAAACTTGTTTACTGTCTCCCTTGTATATAATTGGACTTAAAATTCCAAGCAAATTATCTTTTTTAGCCTCATCAATTAATTTTGTTAAAGTTTCTTCTTCGACTAGGGCATCGTTATTTAAAAGAAACACATAATCAGCCATTTTTTCCAAAGCCCACTTTATAGCAATATTGTTTCCAGCCGCAAATCCAACATTATGACTATTTTGTATAAAATTAAATTTTCCAAAAGAAAGCCTAGCCTCTTCAAATGATCCATCTGTAGAAGCATTATCTACCACGACCACTTGATAATTTTGATAATTTAGCTTATACACACTCTCTAGTGTGTTTTTTAAAAAATCTTTTCCATTATAATTTAAAATTATAATAAAAACTTTTGGGTTGCGCATATTTATTTTAAAATTCTACTGTTTAAAATTATTTATTTTTAGTTTTTTAAAAAATATTATCTTTTAATCGGCTTGTTAGATAAATAGTTTATTTTTGATTAGAAAATAGTAAAATTTTAATTTCACTAACCATAATAGCTTTAGTTAACCAAAGAAATAATCCGTAAATGAAAAGACTACCTGCTCCAGCATAAATAAAATTTAAATCTCTAAAAATAGCCAAAAATATTATCATAAAAAATCCAGAAAAAAATATTCTACCCCACCCCTTTATTGAAACTTTATAACCCACATATTTATTAACAAAATAAGCTGTTAGAACAACTACTAAAAATTCCGTCAACAAAGAAACCACCGCTGCTCCATTATAAGAATATTTTGGAATAAATATCATATTTAAACTAATATTAAAAATTGCGCAAAATGATAGAATATACATCAATTTTTTTTGCAAATTAGCCGCCAACAAAATACTATTAAAAAGATTTCCAAAGAATATAAAAGCTAGCGCAACTATCAATACCCTTAAAACATTGGCTGATATTACGAATTCTCGACCACCAATTATACTAATCACATCTTCGGCCAGAAAAAGTGTTCCAATAACTAGCGGAATAACTATAAGGATAAAAACTTTAGATGTTTCATTGATTACTTTAGTAAATTTAAGCTTATCCGAAAAAACATAAGCAGAAAGAAGTGGTAAAATAAGACCCACTATCATACCTGGAAAAAAAGTAATATTCTCAATTATTTTATAAGCCATATTGTAAATACCCACCGCCTCACTTCCTTTTAAGAAAGACAACATAATAGTGTCCATTTTAAAGTATAGAAAAGTAACGAAAGCAGATATTCCAACCGGAAAAGACATTTTCAAAAATTTTTTCCAATAATTAAAATCGAAATCCAAAGAAAATTTAATATATTTACGGCTCAAAAATACCACTATCACAAAAACAAACATTGAGCTTATTAAAACTGATAAAATAATTGACGTAAAACCCCAATCATTCTTAATTGCTAGCATAATAAAAAGAACTTGTATTATTTTTCCAACCAATTCTGCTATGGTAACTTTATCCATTCTTAAATTTTTCTGGAATACTCCATTAAAAACCATATAGGAAGAAGAAAATGTATACGATAAAGCGATGATCAAAATCCCTTTTTTAAGATCATCTGAATACGGTAGAAAAATAAAAAGCAAAGGTGCAATTATAAATAAAGCTAGTGAGCTCAGAAGTCTTAAAGAAAAAACATTGCTCATTATTTTTTTTTCATCTGCGTTTTGACGAGATATTTCTCTGGTTGCAATTGAATACAAGCCCAAATCCAAAATAGCTCCAAAGAAAGAAAGGACCGCCAACACCGTTGCATAATCACCAAAACCGCCTATTCCCAGATATCTAGTAATAAAGCCGATGTTGACCAAAGCTAAAGTTGTTGAACAAATCTTAGCGATAGTGCTGGTTGCCACGTTATAAGCTATTTTTCGAGCAAGAACCATCGTTTAAATATTAATTTCTTTTACACTATAAAGATGCGGGTTTTATAACCACTCGTCTTTCTTCTTCTGTGCCAATACTTTCTGTTATGACATCTTCGTCATCAGCTAAAACCATATGCACCAATCTTCTATTATAAGCCGACATTGGTCGCATAACAATTGTTTTTTTTTCTAAAACTACTTGTTTGGCTATAGACTTAGCTGCCTCAATCACAGAAATTTCTTGATCTTTTTTATAAAAATTAACATCCAAAATAAACTTTATATTTTCATCTGTCTGTCTTCTCACTAGCAACCTAACGATATGTTGCATGGCCTGCAAGCTATCGCCATTTTGGCCAATTATAAAATTCACATCTTTTTGAGTTTTTATATTACAAATAAATTTATTACCCTCATCCTCAGAGTTTACAACATCCACCTCTCCTTCAAATCCGAGTTTTTTTAATAAATCTTCTGTCGTAGACTTTATTATTTGATTATTTTTTTTATCCATAAATTTATTTTTTTAAAGTATTCTCTTTTTTAAAAATATACAATTGTTGTAAAACAGAAAAAATTGTTGAAAATAACCAATACACAGAAAGTGCTGCTGCAAATTTAATTCCAATAAAAAGTGTCAAAGCTGGTCCCAAAATTAACATCTGCTTATTCATAATTTCTGAAAAATCAGGCTCTGAAGAATTTTTATCTTTTTTAAACCCGCTTGTCTCATTATTTCTTTTAGTTTTATTCATCATTAACTTAGTTTGCCAAAATTGAGCAGCGGCCGCTAAAATTGCGATTGGGATACTGGGCTTCAATAAATCAACTAAGCCTATAAATATATGATTTATTTCCCCGGGACTTTTTATAAAAGAATATAAATCTGATCCATTAACAACCAACCCAGCACCAGAAATATTTATAATTACTCGATAAATAGCGATTAAAAAAATTAATTGTACTATTATAGGAAAGCATCCCGAAAAAGGATTCACTTTATTTTCCTTATAAAATTTCATAACTTCTTTGGTTTGTTTTTCTTTGTCATCCTTATATTTAACCTGAATTTTTTTTAATTCTGGCTGAATTTCTTGCATTCTTTTTTGAGATTGAATTTGTTTTTTTGACAATGGAATAAGCGCTGCTTTTAACAATATAGTAACAGCAATAATAGCGATACCAAAATCTCCCCCAGGAATAATATTATAAATAAAAATTAAAATATTATAAATAGGTTGATAAATTAATTCGTGAAAAAGAGTAGTCATAATTAAAATGTTTTTGTTTTCTAGTTAATAAATTATACAGCCAATTTTTTTCTTCCTTTTTGACGTCTTCGCTTAATAACTTCTTGGCCATTCGTAGTACTCATTCTTTCTAAAAAACCATGTGTTTTAGCACGTTTTCTTTTTTTTGGTTGATATGTTCTTTTTGTACTCATATATTTTTATACATTCTTAAAATAATTATTTATTCAATGTTTTAAAATTATCATATATATTACTATTTGTCGAGGGTTTTGCTTTTTTATTATCAAAGTGCTTTAATTAAAGCATAGTCTTAAAAATATGTTTTCAAAAAAATACAAACTAGTTCAAAAAAAGGAATTTGATTTAATTTATAAAAAAGGTACCCTATTCCAATCGGACTATTTAAATGTGCACATTTTACCCAATAGTTTAAATTATAGCCGTTTTACCATTGTCGTTTCTAAAGCAGTTTCAAATAAAGCTGTGGAAAGAAACAAAATAAAAAGAATTTTAAAAAATATTTTCTTTAGTTTAAATATAAAATTAAACCATTCTATAGATGTTATTGTAACCACCTTACCTGGAATAAGCACGATAAAAACACTTATTCTAAAAGAAAAGTTTGAGAATTTATTTAATAAAATAAACTAAGTTTGAATTAAAAATTAAATATCATAGTATTTTAGTATGATATTAATAACTTTAAGTATTATTGTTTCACGTGAAACAATTAAAGCTAGTTATATTAAAAAAACATTCCCCAAGGGAAATTGCCTCACAAAAATTAATAAGACCAGATAATTAAAATATGCAATGTTCCACGTGGAACATTTATTTACCTATTAACAACATTAGATTATACCCAAAAAAATTAATAGGAAACATTAAATTAATTTATTTATTAACAACTCTTGATTACTAAAAATTATAAGCGTTGTTCCACGTGAAACAATTATATGTGTATGGTTAATATATAAAGTTAGAATAGTCTAAAAATCCTTATAATGTAAGGATTTTTATAAAGTTTACAAACTTTTTTAAACCTTAAAATTAATAAAAAATTCAATTTAATATTAATTGTTCCACGTGGAACTTAATAAAAAATTATTGTAATTACAAATATTGTTCCACGTGGAACATTTTAAATTAATTAAAATTAACCACAGAAAATTAATTTATTTAATTTTAAATACAAACCGATGTTCCACGTGGAACATTTTAAATTTTATTTTTATTTAACTACTTGTTCCACGTGGAACAATTAGTTTGTTTTAATTATTTCCTAAATTTATACAAAATAATTCTCCACTATTTTACTCCAGCGTGTTTCACGTGGAACAATTGTCCATAAATCTAAGTAGTTTTATTAATTGTTTCACGTGGAACAATTTACTTTATATGCCTTAAATTAAATACATACTTGAAATACTTATAAATAGGGCTTTTATTTAAAGTTTTAAAACTTTTTAATAGACCCATTGATGCACCTAATTTTATAATCATTTAAAATATTGTTCCACGTGGAACAATAAATACACACACTTAACTTAAACCTAAAAAAAATTATTGTTTTTTATTCAAATGTAAATTATTTGTTTCACGTGGAACAATATAAAAAGTAAACATGTGATTTGTGTTTGTTTCACGTGGAACATATTAAAAATAAATTTTTTTTAATAAAAGTTTTTATTTAAACTCATATTTATTGTTCCACGTGGAACACAATAGAATAATTTTTTAATATGTTTTTATATAATTTAGCACATTTCCCTTAAATAAAGGTTTTTAATAAAATTTATACACTTTTAGCACTATTATTTTTGTATCTAACAATAAATTATTTTAAAACTATTGTTCCACGTGGAACATTTTTAATATACAAGCAATATTTATTGGATAATTGTTCCACGTGAAACTTAAAAAATAATACACGCTATATTATATAAGTTATCAACAGTTTATTAAATAATTCTATTTGACTAGATTATATATTTATTGTATAATATTAATAACTACTATAACTACTTATTTAGCTAAAATATAATTAACCGCTTTAATTGCTAATTATAGCCACGTTATTTATAAAAATTCGATACTATTTGTTATTATTTTCCACATATAAGCATTTTGTGGCTTCAAATAAGGCTAATTTTAAATATTTAAAATTAACCGAGTTACATAAAAAATATACCCATCCACCCCTAATTGCTTTTTTTTATAAACTAAATAGCTATTTTATTTAATCTTTTATTATTTTAAATACTATATAAAGTTTTACAAAACTTTATATTATGTTAAGATATAAAAGTTAACTTATCCACAACTTACTAAATTATTTTACATTCTTATTTTTGTTATTTTTTGTGTTATAATTTTAAAAAATAATTTTATTTCCTTTAGTTTAAAGCATTATGAATAATGAAGATTTATGGAAGGCTGTGTTGGGTGAAATAGAGTTGTCTCTTTCTAGGCCACAGTTTATAACATGGTTTAAAGATACATTTATAATATCCAATGAAAATGGTAAGGTTCTTATTGGCGTACCCAATGGTTTTTCTAAAGAATGGCTAGAAAATAAATTTAATACCAATATTATAAAAGCACTCAAAAATTTTCAAGAAAACATTATCGAAGTCTCTTGTTCTATTTATTCTCCTCAAGAAAAAATATCTCACAATATAGATGGCGCTGGGGGGGGGAAATTAGGGGATCAAACAATTAACTTAAAAAACACCAAAACAATTACTCCACAAATTAATTTCTTTCAAAACACTAATCTTAATTCAAGATATACTTTTGATAATTTTGTGATAGGCGAAAACAACGAACTAGCTAGGGCTGCATGCTATGCCGTTTCCCAAAATCCCGGCACTCAATACAATCCTCTTTTTATTTATGGGGATGTGGGTCTAGGTAAAACCCACTTACTTCAATCAATTGGCAATGAAATACTTAGAAACGACTCCAATAAAAATATTATTTATATTTCATCAGAAGGATTTACCACAGAACTAGTTAATTCCATAAAAAATCAAACAATAGATAAATTTAAAAACAAATATCAACAAGCTGATTTATTAATAATTGACGATATTCAATTTATTTCTGGAAAAGAAAAGACTCAAGATATTTTTTTCCACATATTTAACTCCCTTTATCAATTAAATAAACAAATTGTTATTAGCAGTGATAGGCCACCAAGCAATATTCAAATCTTAGAAGATCGTTTACGCTCCAGATTTGAAGGTGGAATGATTACAGATATTGGAAATCCTGACCTAGAAACTCGTTTAGCTATTTTACAAACAAAACTTAATGAGAAGAAATTCTTTTTAAGCGACGATATTTTGAGATTTATAGCGGAAAATATAAAAAATAATATTCGAGAGTTAGAAGGGGCTTTAAATAAGCTTGTAGCTACTTTTGAATTAAATAAAAAAAATCCCACCATTGAAGAAACTAAGAAAATATTATCTTCTATTTTAATTTCCAAGCAAGAACTAGCTATTACTAAAAAAGATATTATTGGATCTGTTATAAGTTTTTTTGAAATAACCAAAGAAGATTTAATGAGTAAAAGTAGAAAAAAGAAAGTGGCATTACCTAGACAAATTTCTATGTTTCTATTTAAGCGTGAATTAAAAATGTCTTATCCTGAAATTGGAGAATATTTTCAAAGAGATCACACTACAGCCCTTCACGCTTTTAATAAAATTAACAAAGATATGTCTAATGATTCTAAAATAAATAGTGATATAGAATATATATTAAAGACATTACGTTAATATTTTATTAATAAACTGTGGATAAGTGCCAATAACCTGTGGATAAGTATGTTAATTTCTCCTGAGTTTAATTTAACTACCTGTTAATAAAATCTGTCAACTCTTATTTAAACTACTTATCCCTTAATTATCCCTGGGTTATACTTTGGCTTATTGTAAGATTATAAACAATATATTATAATATTCTAACCTTAATTCATAAGAACAATTTAAGTTATTAACAGGTTTTTAATCCTTAATAATAGTAATAATAATTTATATATTTATATAAAAACATTATTAACTACTAATACACCCATGAAATTGATTTGTACTCAAGAAAATTTTAAAAAAGCTATTTCTATTGTCGATAAAATAACTGCTAAACAAATTACTTTACCTATTTTAAAAAACATACTAATTGAAACAAAGGATGGGAGATTATTTTTTTCGGCTACTAATTTAGAAATAGGAATAATTATTAAAATTGGAGCCAAAATAGAACGTGAAGGAAAAATAGCTGTGCCATCGAAGTTAATAAGTGAATTTATATCTAATCTTCCTCAAGAGGAAAATATTGAAATTGAATTAAATGGACAGATATTAAATATAAATTGTGGAAAATATAAAGCTAAGATAAATTGTTTAGATTCAGAGGATTTTCCTATTATTCCAGAAAGGAAAGGGGAATATCAATTTAGTATTAAAAATGATATATTTAAAGATATTATTAATAAATCCCTAAGCTCTGTTAGTTTAAATGATATTAGGGTTGAATTTACTGGAGTAAATTTATCTTTTTTTGATAATAAAATTTATTTTGCTTCTACTGATAGTTTTCGCTTAAGTGAATATGAAATTGAAGTTAAAGAAATGGATGATTATAAAGAAATAAAAAACACCACCGCCATTATTCCCGCAGAAACA
Organism: Candidatus Moraniibacteriota bacterium; assembly: GCA_038331135.1. GTDB lineage: Bacteria > Patescibacteriota > Minisyncoccia > Moranbacterales > UBA9337 > UBA9337. Next base: position 32,132 of record JBBQOS010000003.1, read on the forward strand.
TTAAGGGAATTAAATAAAATACTACATAATAGTAGTGATAATGATAAAACATTAATTACTATTGAAAATAATCAAGTATTTTTTGATGTTGGTGATATTAAAATGGTTTCAAGGTTGATAAATGGAAAATACCCACCTTATAAACAAATAATTCCCAGTGAATTTAAAACAGAAGTGTTGATAAATAAGGGAGAATTATTACAATCTATAAAAATAGCTAGTGTTTTTACAAAAAAAACAGATGGAGAGATTAATATTATAGTAGAAAACGATAAAAATTTAATAGTAAAATCTAGTTTACGAGAGTCGGGTGAGAATCAAACAGAATTAGTTATTGAAAAAAACGGTGAAAATCAAGATTTTGTTCTAAATCCAAGATATTTAATTGATGGTTTAAATGTGATGGATGAGGTTAATATTAAAATTATGATAAATGATAGTTTTTCTCCTATAATTTTAAAAATGGTTAATAATAAAGATGGAAAAAGTGTGGATAATTTTATTTACATTATAATGCCGATTAGAAAATAAATGAAAGCGATAGGAAAATTTCTTGAATTTAAGAAAGTACAACGAAAGAAAAGTATTGATAATGAGAGTATTTTTTATATCTTGAAAAATATTATTAAGGTTAAATATGGAGAAGTGGGGTCTTTAAGTGTTCAGCCTAGTTATTATAAGGATGGGGTAATTTTTTTAAAAACTAGTAATTCCAATTGGGCTAATGAAATCTGGTTAAATAAAAAAATGATAATTAATGAAATAAATAATAAAATTGGAGAAATAGAGGTTAAGGAAATTAAACTTAAGAATTAAGAGGCGCTACAAGTGATTAAAATTGAGTGTGGTGGAGCGTATATTAAATATGAGCCATAGTGGTGAATAAAAATAAAATTAAGAGCACTGTGGCGATTTTTTTAACCTCTAAAATAAATTGATGATAAAATATTTGCCAAAAAACAAGTTTAGTGTTAATGTGTATTTGTAAATAATTTAAGAAATAATGTGCACATTGGTTTTTGTGTTTAGCGGAACGAATGTGTAGCAGTAAAAATGTATGGCACTTACAACAAAGCAAAAAGTTAAAGCGACCAATGAAGTTAAGAGACATGATAAAGATACAGGCTCATCTGAATATCAAATTGCTCTTTTTACGGAAAAGATTAAAAAGTTAACCGCTCACTTAAAAAAGAATGCTAAAGATTTTCATTCCAGAAGAGGTTTATTGAAAATGGTTTCCAAAAGAAAGAAATTAATGGAATATTTAAAAAGAACAGATGAAAAAGCTTATAAAACTACTATAAAAAAACTAGGTTTAAAGGGATAATAAAAACTTTAAAAGAATGCTTTAAATAGCATTTTTTTGATTAATAGAATAAATATGGCAAAATTTAAAGAACAAAGAGTGGGTGTTTTGGTTGATGTGCAAAATATGTATTATACAGGTAAGGTTTTATATAAGAAAAAAGTTAGTTTTAAAAATATTTTAATCGAGGCGGCTAATGGACGAAAGCTTATTAGAGCTATTGCTTATGGGGTAAAAACCGAAGAAGGTTTAGAAGAAAAATTTTTTGAAGCTCTGGAAGGTCAAGGTTTTGAAGTTAAAACCAAAGATCTACAGATATTTGCTGGTGGCGCCAAGAAAGCGGATTGGGATGTGGGGATTGCTGTGGATGCGATTAAAATGAGCCGAAGTCTCGATGTAATAGTTTTAGTATCTGGAGATGGAGATTATATTCCCATGATAGAATATGTTCAAAACACTACTGGTTGTCGAGTAGAGGTAATTGCTTTTAAAAAATCAACTAGCGCCAAATTAATTGAAGTAGCAGATGATTTTATTGATTTATCAGCTAATAAAAAGAAATTTTTGATATAATATTTTTTGAAGATAGTAAAAACCAACCTAAGAAGGTTGGTTTTTTTTGTGCCGCGGGCGAGACTCGAACTCGCACAGAATAAATCTACCAGTTCCTAAGACTGGCGTGTATACCAATTTCACCACCGCGGCTAAAATCTATTTTTCAAAACAAAATAATAATAAGCTATTTTCTATAAAAAATCAAGAAGTAGTCACTTTAGTATGTTAATATATTAACACATTAGCATTTTATTTTAAATAAATGTTTAAATGTGTAAGATCTATGATTGTTAAAATGTTAGTAGGTTAATATGTTAAAATGTTTTTTAGTTTGAATTTAAAATAGGTAAAATTCTCTCTACTTCAGTTTTAAGTGCATCAGAATTTTCATATTCTCCGTGATGGCGAGTGTCATCGCCATAGGTTTCTTTTTTTTGATCAAGGTGAATATTAACTATTAATGTAAAAGTGTCCTCGACACGGGCATACATATGAAAGCGGGGGTAGCCAGCTAATGCTAGGGGTCGAATAAAACTCATCTCATTGCCAGCGTGTCTTTGAAAAGAGTAACCAGCCCGCCTCAGGAGATTTGCTGGGTTTTCTTGTAAATTGTTTATTTTTAGTTGCATAGGTGTTTTATTATTGTACCCAATATTTACTTTTTATGTTTTTGTCATCAGTGGTTTTTTTTACTTCAATTTTTTTCTTAGCCAAAGATCTTAGTTTTTCGATATTTTCCTTTTCTAATTCATTCGAGCGTGCGGTTAAGTATTTTTTATTATTAAGCTCGGCGTCTTCTATCACCTCCGAAAGCAGGATTTCCAAAATCGCTCCTATTTTGGGTCCTGGTTTAGACTTTAGAGATTTTATTAAATCATTTCCATTGATAGCGAGTTGTCCCACCGAAACAGCATCAGTAGAAACTTTTTCTACAACATATTTGAAGTGTCTTAGTTTATAGGGAACAGCCTTGGCGGTACCACTACCCAATCTATCCCCAATTCTAACATCAATTAAATCATTGATATTTTCCAGACCGACCTTTTGAATAACTCTCCGGACTCCCTTTTCACCCACCTCATCAACATTATAATAAAACATATGATTTTTCACTAGTAGAATAGTTTTATCTATAATTTGTTTGGAGAATTTTAGACGAGTTAAAATAGTCTTAACTTTTTTGGCACTAATATATTCATGTCCATAAAAAGTTGAAAATTCACCTTCTCCTCTTTTTGATTCAGGCTTTCCAAGATCGTGTAAAAAGGTGGCTAGGCGAACTTCTAATTTTTTTGAGGGACAGTTTTGAAGACTAGCTAAGAGATGTTTGTAAACAGTATTATAGAGTCCATGGTAGTGATGACGATTTTGGGTTACCTCAAGAGTTTCATAAAGCTCTGGAATAATGTAGTGCATTAAACCTGTTTCCATTAATGATTCTACGCCCAGAGCAGGGTTGGGAGATAAGATAATTTTTATAAATTCATCTTTTAGTCTTTCGGCAGAAATAAATTTCAGGAGATTTTCGTTTTTTTTGAGGGCTTCAATGGTTTTCTTTTCAATTTCCCAGTCTTTTTCCAAGGAAGGGTCTTTTAGTTGAGCAATAAATCTGATGGCGCGCATCATTCGCAGAGCGTCTTCGCCAAAGCGTTCATCGGGGTCGCCAACTGCGCGAATAATTTTATTTTTTAAATCTTTTTGTCCGTCAAATAAATCTATAATTTTAAAATCTTTGGAATTTGAAATTTCTAAAGCCATCGCATTAACTGTAAAATCTCTGCGCATCAGGTCTTCCTCTAGTGTTTTGGCAAATTTAATTTCATCGGGTCTTCTTTTATCAGAATAGGTTGATTCTATGCGATAAGTGGTTATTTCGATATTTTCCAAACTATCTTTTTTTTCTAAATATTTTTCGGGAACAATAACTGTTCCAAAGCGATTTTCATATTTTCCATCAGGAAATATATTTAATATTTCCTCGGGTTTGGCATTGGTGGTAATATCCCAATCGTTGGGCTTCTTATCCAGCAGTAAATCTCTAACGCAACCGCCCACCACAAAAGCTTCAAAACCCTCGGCTTTGATTTTTTTTAGAACTAACTTAACAGTTGTGGGTATCTTTAGCATAAATTTGGACATAATTATTGTCTTATGCCTGCCATCGCCTGTGCCCCCAGCAAGAATCTCAGTCAGAGACTGATCAGCCTCTGGCTGAGAACTTGAGAACTTACAATGTACTTTTTTTGTTGATTAATATCATTTGCCTGCCATAGCCTGTGCCCCCAGCAAGAATCGAACTTACATCTAGTCGTTAGGAGTGACTTGTTCTATCCATTAAACTATGGGGGCTCAGGCCAGGGCGGGCAGGTAGTATCTGTTACTTTACGCGAGCTTAATTGAGGGCTTTTAGTATATCTTAATTAAATAATCTTGTAGTAATTAAATAATAAATATCTCCAACATATTTCCAAGATAGCACTATATTTAAAAAAAATAAAGGAAATCTCGACAATTAAATATAATTATGCTAAAATAAAATGTAGATTAGAAGTATAAAAAGAAAAATACAAACAAGATTTAGGGTTGTTTGTTTTATTTCATTGCGAAAAATATGAATATTCAATACTATGGTCATTCCTGCTTTAAAATAGTTACTAAGTCAGAAGGTAAGAACACCGATGGAGTAGTTGCTTTTCTGGATCCTTTTGATAAAAAAATCGGATTAAAACCTCCGCAAGGAAAAGCGGATATTGTTTTTGTGTCACATAAACATAGTGACCATAATAATACAGATGCGCTAAAAGACAATCCTGTTGTTATTGACGCTCCTGGTGAATATTCTGTTAAGGGAATAAATGTGACTGGAATAGATTCTTTTCATGATAGCAATGAGGGTATAGAGAGAGGAAGAAACACAATTTTTATTTTAGATACTGAAGATATTAGAATTTGTCATCTGGGGGATTTAGGTGTTGATTTAACAATCAAGCAACTTGAAAAAATTGGTGATGTAGATGTGTTAATGATTCCTATCGGAGGAAAATATACTATTGATTATAAAGATGCTGTAAAAATAGCAAAAAAACTAAGTCCAGCTATTGTAATTCCAATGCATTATAAAATAAAAGGGATGAGTTTGGACATCGATGATGAAAAAGATTTTTGTAACGAAATGGGCAATTGCGCCAAAGAGAAAGTGAATAAAATAAATCTGAAGAAAAAAGATTTAGAAGAAAAAAATATGGAAATTTTAGTAATGAGTATTTAATAACAAATATGAATATAACAGATAAAATTGAAGAAATTCGCCGAAAGCCAGAGTATGAAAGGATTCGATATGTTTGGGGAATGGTTTTGGTGAGCATGGTTTTTGTTATTTTTATCTGGTTTTTTTCTTTTAAAAGTATATTTAAGTCAGAGAGTAGGACAAATAGTGAGGTTGGGCCAATAACGGGATTGGATGAGAATAAAATAAATGCAAATAATAACAATTTGGAAATAGAAGCGAATTTGGAAACGAATAAAGATAGTAATTTATAAAAAAAGTATCAATCAGATAATTTTATTATTTAAATAAAATATTTTTTAATATTTCACATAAAAATGGAAAAAGAAAACAATAAAGATAAGGGCATTCAAAAGCAGCCCATTGTAAAAGAAGTACAACAATCTTATTTGGATTATGCCATGAGTGTTATTGTGGCTAGAGCTCTGCCAGATGTGCGAGATGGCCTAAAGCCGGTGCACCGTAGAATTTTGTATTCTATGTGGAAGACTGGATTAAGATCAAGTTCTAAATTTAGAAAATCAGCTACAGTAGTAGGAGAAGTGTTGGGTAAGTATCATCCGCACGGAGATACGGCTGTTTATGATACGATGGTAAGAATGGCTCAGGATTTTTCTTTGCGCTATCCACTTATTTGGGGTCAGGGAAATTTTGGTTCCATGGATGGAGACAATGCGGCAGCTTATCGTTATACGGAAGCTAAGCTTAAAAAAATTGCGGAAGAAATGTTGGTGGATATTGAAAAAAATACCGTTGATTTTGTGCCTAATTTTGATGGAGTTCATAAAGAACCCACAGTTTTACCGGCCAAATTACCCAACTTGCTTTTAAATGGTTCAATGGGCATTGCGGTGGGAATGGCAACTAATATTCCTCCTCATAATTTAAATGAATTAGTGGATGCTACTATCCACCTGATTGATAATCCAAAAGCGAGTGTGGATGACTTGTTAGAATTTGTAAAAGGTCCTGACTTTCCAACTGGAGGAGTAATTTATGATCAAAAAAGTATTCGTGAAGCCTATATTAACGGAAGAGGCGGAATTACTACTCGAGCTAAAGCAGCTATCGTAGAGGCTAAAAATGGCGGGCATCAAATAATTGTTTCAGAAATAACTTATTTAACTAATAAATCAAGTTTATTGGAAAAGATTGCTCTCTTGGTTAAAGAGCAAAAAATTCAAGGTATAAAAGGATTAAGAGATGAGTCTAATAAAGACGGAGTGAGAATTGTGGTGGAGCTAAAAAAAGATTCTTATCCAGAGAAAGTTTTAAACAAGCTATATTCTTTGACAGATTTGCAAAAGAATTTCAATGTGAATATGTTAGCTCTGGTGGATGGCATTGATCCGCAGGTGATGAATTTAAAATCAATGCTGGAATATTATGTGATTCACCGTGAACAAGTGGTTACGCGCCGAACTCAATATGACTTACAAAAAGCTAAAGATAGAGCGCATATTTTAGAAGGTCTAAAGAAAGCACTTGATCATATTGATGAAGTAATTGCTATTATCAAACAATCTAAGTCTCGTGTAGATGCTCATATCAATTTAATAAAGAAATTCAAATTTTCCGAAAGACAAACAGAGGCAATCCTAGAAATGAAATTGCAAACTTTAGCTGGTCTTGAGAGAAAGAAAATTGAAGACGAATTAAAGGAAAAACAAATTATTATTTCTAAATTAGAAGCAATTTTAAAAAGTCGAACAAAATTAATGGGAATTGTTAAGACTGAACTATTAGAAGTCAAAGAGCAATATGGTGATGAAAGAAAAACTCGAGTGATTAAGGGAAAAATTGGTGAGTTTAGACAAGAGGATTTGGTAGCTAATGAAGAATCAATTATTACTCTTTCTCAAAGTGGTTATGTAAAAAGAATGAGTCCCGATGCTTATAAAACTCAAAAAAGAGGAGGCAAAGGGGTAATTGGCGCCAATATCAAAGAAGATGATATAATCGCACAGGTTTATGCTGTAATGGCGCACGACAATCTTTTATTTTTTACTGACAGCGGAAAAGTTTTTCAAACTAAGGCTTTTGAAATCCCAGAATCCACTCGAACTTCAAGGGGACAAGCTTTGGTGAATTTTTTACAATTATCTTCTGGAGAGAGAGTGACTGAAATGGTAGCTTTTAATAAGGATGATGGATTTAAATTTTTCTTTATGGCTACTGAAGAGGGAAATGTTAAGAAAATTAAAATTGAAGAGTTTGAAAATGTAAGGAGAAGCGGTTTAATTGCGATTAATCTTGGAAAAGAAGATAAATTAAGATGGGTTAAGCTTACTACTGGGACAGACGAGATAGTGATGGCTACTTCTGGTGGACAAGCAATTCGCTTTAAGGAAACCGATGTAAGAGCAATGGGACGAGGAGCTGGTGGAGTGCGCGGAGTAAGGCTTAAAAAAGATCATAGAGTGATAGGGGTAGATGCAGTGTTTAAAGGTCAACCCGGCAATCAATTGATGGTGGTTAGTGAAAATGGATATGGTAAACGAAGTGATTTAAAACTTTACAAAATTCAAAAAAGAGGTGGAAGCGGAATTAAAACAGCCAGCATTACATCCAAAACTGGAAAATTGGTGGGCGGAAGAATAGTAAATGCAGATGAAATTGAAAGTGATTTGTTTGTAACTTCTACCAAAGGTCAAATTATTCGCATCCCACTTAAAAGTATCTCAGTTTTGGGCAGAGCGACACAAGGAGTGAGAATTATGAATATGAAAAACGGCGATAAGGTAGGAGCTTCAACGATTATCTAAGTAAATTTTCAAATTAAAGAAAATAAAAACCACTTAATTAGTTTTAGGTGGTTTTTTGTTTGAGAAAAATAAAAAGGGCAAGAAGATTGAATCATCTCCTTGCCCGCGAACTTATTTATCACCTCCTTTTTTTTGCTGAGCATGAATCTGCTCAAGCATTTTGACTGCAGCGTCCCAATCCTTGTTCTCTACCCAACCAAACGGCAGACGCTTTCTTTTTTGTGCCAAGCTAATATATCCATCGTAGATCCAAT
>JBBQOS010000004.1:0-34508 GCA_038331135.1 Candidatus Moraniibacteriota bacterium
TTTTTCTTGTTTCTCCCAGTATAATAATTGATATTTTTACACTCACCACATCTCATCTTTACTAAATTTTCATTGGCCATATTGTTTTAGCTGATTAGCTTTTTAGTTAATTAGCTTTTTGGGCTACAAACTAAATTTAAATTACTTTTTAAAATTAAACTTCCCTGAGCCGTTGCGCAGAATCGAACTGCGGACCTTTTCCTTACCATGGAAATGCTCTACCATCTGAGCTACAACGGCAAGAATAAATATCCTGCTAACATGTTAAAATGTTGACATGCTAATATGTTTCTTGTGGGCCGGGACGGATTTGAACCGCCGTAGACTAATGTCGTCAGATTTACAGTCTGATGCAATTGACCGCTCTGCCACCGACCCACATTTAATCTTCTCTCGTTTATGAGCCACCTGTCGGGCTCGGACCGACGACCTACTGTTTACAAAACAGTTGCTCTACCAACTGAGCTAAGGTGGCTTATATTATATTATATTATATTATAATCTTATTTTAAACAAATCAACTGTAATCGGTTTAAGCTTGGACTTTATCGGCCTCTGGCTGAAACTGAGCTAAGGTGGCTTATAATATTTTACTTACAACTAGCTTTCTATTCCAACCCAAAAACAAACACTTATTCATTCTATTCTAAAAATAAACAATTGTAAACAGTTTAAAATCTTTTTCTCTTAAATCTACTTAATTTATTTCTAACACTTAAACTTTGTGGATTAAGCTTAAGTACTTGCTTATAACAAGCTTCAGCATCAACATTATTTTCTTGACTTATATAATAATCTCCCAATCTTTCATAAGCTTCAATATCTCTAGGATCAGAAGCAATTCTCTCTACCAAGATGCTTTCTAGCTCTTCTTTCTTATCTTCTGCCTCTGGATAAGTAAATTTTTTGCTTATCATCATTCTTTCTTCCCGAAGTTTCACGACATCTGTATTTTCATCAGTATTCCCTTGATTCTTTCCTCTTGAAAAAATTCTTTTTATTTTGTTTGGATTATTTTTAGTCAAATCCATGGAATTAGTTCCTTCCTTATCAACCTCTTCTTCCATAACTTTTTCCAAAATATCTTCTTTATTATTTTCAACCAAGCTATCTAACCCACTTTCCTCAAAATCTTTCTTATCTAAATCAGATTCAATTTTATTTTTTTTACTTTTTATAAAAGTTAATTTCTTTTCTAATCGATTATGCATTTTTAAAAATAAGACTTTAAAAATATGTGCGATCTTTTCTAAAAAATGAAGCCATCGGCTTTTAACCTCCATTGATATTCTGCTTTGAGCCTCTGATTCATCTCCATTTTCAATTTCTTTGGCAATTTCGAGTGATCTTCGTGAAATTAAAAAAATAATCAGCGCTAGACTAATGACTATAATTATTGGAGGTAACACAAAATATACGTAAAACATTTTTTTATACCAAATTAAATTAACGCTTTCTCATAAGAAAATTTTATAATTTACTAAGGAATGATTAATTGACTTTGGTATTACTTTAAATCTTCTTTTTTAATTATAGCATATTCTCCGCTAGTAAGTCTTATTTTTATTTTTTGCTCCAAAGGACTCAACTCTAATACCTCGCCCGAACCTCGCGTACTGCTGACAACACTTCCAACTTCTGGTAAGCCTCTCAACATATCCCTATATTGTTCAGATTCATACGAAAGGCAACACATTAAACGTCCGCAAATACCCGATATTCTGTCTGAACCTCTTTGCGCTACATTTTGAACTTTGGCCATATCAGTCGAAATGCTAGGAATATCCCCTAAAAACTTTACACAACAAAGTTCTTTACCGCAGACACCGCAACCGCCCAAATTACGAGCTTCATCTCGAGAGCCGATTTGACGCATACGCACTGATCGATGGAAAATTCTAGAAAGATTTTTTACCAACTGCCGAAAATCCACTCGACCATCTGCTATAAAAGTAATAATAACAGTTCCTTTACCCAAAGTGGTAAAAACATCGACAAATTTCATTTCCAGTTCCATCCTTTTTGATTCTTTGCGACAAATGTCCAATATTTCCTTTTCTTTCTTTGAATTTTTGTCAAAGTTTTTTAAATCTCTTTCGGTCGCCTCTCTTACAATTGTAAAAATTTCAGTATTATTTCCTTTGTCCAATTCTTGATTTGAGGGGTTTTTTATTGTTCCCAAAATATTGCCCGATTCATCTTCCACGATAACTCTATCTCCTTTTTTGAATTCAACGTTACTCAGACAGACTTTTAAATCTCCCCAACCGCATAAATTAACCAAATATTTAAACATAATCGAATAGTCTTAATGAAACAAACCTTCCGTTAGCCCTATTATAACACACCCCGACTCAAAAAAGAATTTCCTAAAACCCTATGGCAATCTCCTGCGAACATCGTCTTTGCGAGTGGACTTTGTACTCAAAGGACACGTGGCAATCTCGTTAGAATTGTGAAGCATCGCAGGAGATTGCCGCGTCGGAGTACCTCCTCGCAAAGACGAGAACTCCAACTCGCAATGACAGAGATGTCCAATTCCGCAAAGACACCAGGATTAACAACTCATAGAGTTTAAATTCCCCTAGAATTTATAACTCAAAGCGAGAAAATTCACCTATTTGAATTTTTTCACCTATTTTGCCGATATTTTCGGTTACAAGTTCTTGGATAGTCAAATCTGGATTTTTTACAAAAGACTGAGTCAGTAAAGAAACATCTTCTCGAAATTTCTTTTCTTTACCTTCCATAATTTTTTCCATAATTTCTTGAGATTTCCCCTCGCTTTTAAGCTGTTCGGTCCAAATTTCTTTTTCCTTTGCCACTATTTCGGCAGGAACATTTTCTGGATTTAAAAATTTTGGATTCATAGCGCTAATGTGCATAGCGATATCTTTGGCTAATTCTTTAAATTCTTCGTTTCTAGCTACAAAATCTGTCTCACAATAAAGCTTAACCATAGCGCAAATTTTGTTATTAGAATGGATATACGATCCAATCACACCCTCTTTAGCTTCGCGATCATTTTTTTTAAGCGCCTTAGCTTGTCCGTTTTTTCTTAAAATTTCTATTGCTTTAGCTTCATCTCCGCTTGATTCATCTAAGGCTTTCTTTACATCCACCATTCCTGCGCCAGTTGCTTCTCTTATTTTTTTTATTTGTTCTAAAGACATATTTTTTATTTATAAATAAAATTTACTTTACTATTGGACTTACTAAATATTCCATTATAGTTTTTATCGAAGAAACAGCATCATCATTGGCTGGAATTGGATAATTAATGTTGTTAGGATTTACGTTAGTATCCACAATTGCAATAACTGGAATTTTGGCATTAATCGCCTCATTCAGAGCTATTTCATCTGTTTTAATGTCAGAAATAAAAATCGCAGCTGGCAAAGTTTTCATTTCTTTTAATCCTCCCATTTTCTTTTCCAATTTTTCCAATTCTTCAAATTTTTTAAGTTTTTCTAATTTAGTGTATTTATCAAATCCTCCAATAGCCATTTGTTCCTGAGAATCTTTTAAATATTGTGCTCTTTTTCTAATCACACCGAAATTTGTAAAAGTCCCTCCCAACCATCTTTCAGTTACATGAGGCATTTCGCAAGTAATCGCAGAAATCTTAATAATTGCTTTGGCTTGTTTTTTAGTTCCTACAAATAAAATTTGCTTTTTTTCTTCGCTTATTTTTTTTACAAATTCAATTGCTTCCTTTAATTTTTCTTCTGTTTTTTGTAAATCAATTATATTGATACTTCTTTTGGCGCCAAAAATAAATTTATTCATTCTTGGATCTCTGGAAGATTTATTGTGTCCGAAGTGAACACCATTTTTTAGCATTTTTTCCAGACTTATTGGAGCGACTGCAAAATCCATTTTGTAGCGTTCTTCCAATACATTACTTTTTTCGGATTCTTTTTTTACATCTTCTCCGACTGATGTTTCTGTTGCATTGTTCATTTTCCTTTTTTATTAAATGATTAATCCTCTGCTTTTTTTGTTTTAACGACTCATAATCCTAAAAAATAGGACAGGAACGAGCCCAAAAAAAACATGTTTTAAATGTATCTCTAATCTCAAACTTCAAAGTTTGTGACAAGTGAGTACATAGAATAGTATAGCAAAATCAGGGCTCTTGTCAATTATTTTTTTCTGTGTTAATATTTTCTTTGTACTATCAAAGATAACAGGTTCAATTTAAACACTAATTAAAGATTTACAGAAAAATATGAAAAAAGACATCCATCCAAAATATTATCCCGCTACGACTATTAAATGTGCTTGCGGTGCTGTTTTAGAAACAGGAGCCACCAAAGAGGATATGGAGGTAGAAATCTGCTCACAATGTCATCCTTTCTTTACTGGAGACAAGAAAGTCGTCGATACAGCTGGTCGCGTAGAAAGATTCAAGAAATTAGCTGAAGCTTCCGCTAAATTAAAAACTGCCAAAAAAGCTAAGAAAGATACTAAGAAAGAAACCTCAGAAAAAAAAGCCCCTACTAAGAAAGTTGCCGAGAAAAAATAACAATACTTTTCAATATAAAAACACTCTGCAAGAGTGTTTTTGTTGTCGCAATGACATACACACATCGTCTTTGCGAGTAATTTATGTAATCATAAATTGCGTGGCAATCTCGTTAGGATTGTGAAGCATCGTAGGAGATTGCCGCGTCGGAGTACCTCCTCGCAATGACAAGAACTCGATTTCGCAATGACATACACACATCGTCTTTGCGAGTGGACTTTGTACTCAAAGGACACGTGGCAATCTCAAAAGAAAATGCTTCTTCATTTTGCGAGTAAATATTATATTCTACACAAACAAAGAATCGCATGTCATTTCTTTTGGTTTCTCAATATCCATTATTTCTAAAATTGTTGGGGCGATATTCCCGAGCTTTCCTCCAATTTTTAATTCTTTATTTTTAAAACCACCCCCCAAAATAGAAAAAATAACTTTGTTTTTGGTATGAAAAGTATTGGGAAATTCTTGGCCATCTATGACATCAATCATATTGTCCGCATTGCCATGATCGGCGGTTATTATTAAGTGCCCTTTTCTTTTGGAAATTTCGTTCCAAAGCACAGCTAATTTTTTGTCCAAAAATTCCACAGCCTTAACAGTGGCTTTGATATCTCCAGTGTGCCCTACCATATCAGCATTGGCAAAATTAATCGCATAAAAATCGTACTCTGAATTTCTTATTTTCCCCAAGACAAAATTGGTGATTTTATCGGCTGACATTTGCGGAGCCTTGGCATAAGAATTAACTGCCAAAGATGGGATCAACAATCTATCCTCTCCGGCTACGCTATCGGCATAGCCACCATTAAAAAAATAAGTAATGTGGGCATATTTTTCGCCTTCGGCAATATAAAATTGTTTTTTAGTTCCCAGTGCTATAGGAAGAGAATTTTTCACCGACGTGCTAATAAAAGCTGTGTGCACATCCAAATCCGGACCAAAATCTCCCATTGACACAAAGTGTAAATCTTTTATTTTTTCTATTTTGGGAATTTTATCATTTTTTTTTATGCTATCTCCCACTTCGACAAATAGTTTGGTAAATTGCCTTCCCCTGTCTGATCTAAAATTAAAAAAAACTACGCTATCTTTTTCGCCAAAAGCCGCCACTGGCAAGTTATTTTCTTTTATGACAGTAGGTAAAACTGTTTCGTCTAATTCTCCTCGCAAATAAGCTTTTTCGATAGCTTCTTCGGGAGAATTTGCAATTTCTCCTTTAGAAAAAACCAAAACATTGTAAGCTTTTATGAGTCTCTCCCAATTTTTAGCCCTATCCATCGCCCAAAATCTCCCACTGATTGAAGCGATTTTTCCAATTCCTTCAGTTTTAATAATTTCTTTATGTTTTTTTAATAAATTTAAAGCACATTTTGGATAAGAATCTCTACCGTCTGTAAAAAGATGACAATAAACTTCATTAACGCCATTTTTTTTAGCTAATCTTAAGAGCATTTTAAAATGATTGGGGTTACTGTGCTGGCTGTCGGAAGTACTCATCAGTCCCATCAAATGAAATTTACTTTTATTAACTTTGGCATTTCGAACGGCACTAATCAAAACAGGATTAGAAAAAAATTTTCCACTTTCTATTTCCTCATCTATAATATGCGAGTCTTGAATTACAACCCTGCCTCCTCCAATATTTATATGTCCAGCCTCTGATCCGCTCATTTGATTTTCATTTAATCCAACGGCTTCGCCAGTAGCGTCAAGCAAAGTAAAAGGAAATTTTTCTTTGAGGTTATCCATAAAAGGAGTTTTGGCTAGAGAAATAGCATTGGCTCTATTTTCTGGAGCCTCTCCCCACCCATCCAGGATTATCAGGGCTGTTGGTTTTTTGTTTGGCATATTTATTTTAGTATTTATTAATCCATATTAATATCGTCACTGTGTTTTTTTCTGTCTTTGTGAATGACAGATACACATCGTCTTTGCGAGTAATTTATGTAATCATAAATTGCGTGGCAATCTCGTTAGAATTGTGAAGCATCGTAGGAGATTGCCGCGTCGGAGTACCTCCTCGCAATGACGAGAACTCCAGCTCGCAATGACAAAAACTTTATTACTTTACCCATTTTCAATCAACTTATCATATAAATCATTCCAAGATGGATTTTCTTTTTCGATTAATTTTATTTTTTTATTTCTGGATCCAGCCTTGATTTGTTTTTCTCTTAATATTGCAGATTCCATAGAGGGGCAAACTTCGTAATATACTAAATTATGGACGTTATATTTTTTAGTAAATCCTTTAACTATATTATTTTTATGTTCGTAAATTCTTTTCTGAAGATTGCTGGTAACTCCGACATATAAAACTTTGTCTTTTTTGGAAGCTAAGATGTAAATGCAAGGAATTTTTTGGTACATACTCTTGATATTTTTACAGAAGTTATTTTTTGGTTTAGAGTTTTAGTCGTAGGAGATTGCCGCGTCGGAGTACCTCCTCGCAATGACAACAAATTCGATTTTGCAATGACGAGAACTCGATTTCGCAAAGACAGTAAGTTCGATTTCGTAATAATAAAAATGTTAACTACTCACCTAGCATCTGCTCATTAATTCTAAGTAATCGATTATATTTGCAAATTCTTTCCCCGCGAGAAAGTGAACCAGTTTTAATAAAATCTGCATTTGTTCCAGCCGCCAAATCTGCGATGAAATCATCTGTAGTTTCTCCGCTTCTGTGAGATATCACCGTTTTCATATTATTTTCTTTGGCCAAATTTATACAATCAATCGTTTCACTTAGCGTTCCAATTTGATTTACTTTTATAAGCACACTGTTACAAGCCTTTTCTTCAATGGCTTTTTTGACCATTTTAACATTAGTAACTAGCAAATCATCTCCGATAGTCATTACCTCACTGCCTATTTTTTCATTCATCAATCTCCAGCCTTCCCAATCACCTTCAGCTAGTCCATCTTCGACAGACATAATATTATATTTGTCAATCCAATCTTTATAAAGATTAATTAAATTTTCTTTATTAAGTTTTTCTTTTTCAGGTTTTAAAAAATATTGATTTTCAGCAACTTTATAAAAAGAATTAGCCGCTGCATCCAATGCTATAAAAACTTCTACTCCCGGTTTATAACCCGCATCAATTATCGCCTGAGTTATTACCTCCAAGGCTTGTGAATTACTTTCTAGTTGAGGTGCAAATCCGCCCTCATCACCTACGGCAGTGCTTTGACCAAGAGAAGTTAGAATTTTTTTAAGAGCAAAAAATACCTCACTTCCCGCTCTTAGCTGTTCAGCATAACCGACAACTCCTTGAGGTACTAATTTAAATTCTTGAATACTCAATCCTGAATCAGAATGCTCTCCACCATTTATAATGTTAAACATTGGAATGGTTTTAAATTCATCCAGTTTAAAATTAAAAGTATCAGCAATGTATTGATATAATTCCTTTTCTTGGCTAATGGCCGATGCCCTACAAACAGCTAAAGATATTCCCAAAATAGAGTTAGCCCCGAAATTAGTTTTATTTTCTGTCCCATCTAATTCTAACATTTTAGCATCAATTGCTCTTTGATCAGTACTTTCCATTCCTATTAAAGTTGGCGCAATTTTTTCATTTACATTGGCCACAGCTTTAAGCACGCCCTTGCCTCCATAGCGACTTTTATCTTCGTCTCGAAGTTCGAGAGCTTCCCTAGATCCAGTCGAAGCTCCACTGGGCACACCAGCTGTCGCTTTTATTCCACCTTCCAAAGTAACTTCCACCTCTACTGTGGGATTTCCGCGTGAATCAAGAATTTCGCGAGCGTATATTTTTTGTATTTTGGCCATAGTTATGTCATTTTAACATTCTAACATTTTAACATTTTAACACCATTGAAATCTGATATGGCATCTATGTCGATATACTAACATGCTACATTGTTAATATGAACTTATATTATTTTAATTTACATTTTAAATTATACTATTTAAATAAATTAAAAACAAGAAACTAAACATAAAACACTTTAGCATATTAACATAAAACAAAAAACATAAAGTATAAAACAAAAATAATATAGGAACTATTAGTCCTCAAGATACGGCCGTAGGAAAATGGCTAATATCGAATTAACTGAAGCCCTACTAGTATGTCATTTCGACCGTAGCGATAGCGGAGTGGAAAAATCTAACCTCATATTATAAATAATCTAGTTAATCTAGTGTAAAAATTATTTTAAAAAAATTTTAAAGCCCTGCTGATATGTGATATCTGCAGGGCTTTAACTACCTAGATGGGGATCATTTCTTCCCCCCATCTTTGTTTCTTCGTCGGGTGGCTACCAGCCCGACCAAACCAGTTTATAAATGGCAGACATCAGTCAAATATAAACATACGCGAAAAATGACTGTATTTAAAAAATGGACTTTGTTAAAAAAGGACTTATAATCTTTATATTCCTCTGCCAAGTAAAAAAATTAAATCATAATATCTATAATTTTAATCTTAGCTGATTTTCCACCAATGATGTCAACTGAGCTTTTACTAACTCCAAAATGCTTAGCCAATATTTTTATCAGCATAGCGTTAGCTTCTCCATCCACGGGTGGAGCCGTAACTTTTATTTTATAATCACCTTCGCCTATTTTTTTTATTTCATTTCTGGATGATCGCGGGATAACTCTGGCATAGATTCTCATATTTGTTGCTTTTTTCTTTGAAAAAATTTAACTAGTCTGGTTAAAATATTAACAACAACGATAATCACTAAAAATGCATTCGCATAAATATAGAAACTTCTGGCCCAACCGTCAGCTAAATCCGTACCCAAATATAAACCGTGATAAACTGCCATTGCGTATAGAGGAATATTTAAAAAATGCGTAATACGCCAAACTTTATAATTAATAAATTTTCGTAAATAAGAAGATACCACTAAAACTAACATCAAATACATGGTTAAAATTCCAAAAGCCAAAGTTAAACCATAAGTCTTATTGGCAAAAGGCACGAGCACATCTATCCAGCTAAATTGAAGATACTCATCAAAAAGTAAAGCTCCGCCATGCACCAAAACCAAAATAATCGCTTGCACCGAAAGCCAAGTGTGTATATTCAAGGAAAAAATAGGACTAATCAACTTATTTAACAAAGGAGTTCGAATGCTGAGACCTAAAAACATCACAACGTACAAAAGAAAAAAAGAAAGCAAGCCTGTCACTCGTGCGACATACCAAGCCCAGGATACTTTATTTTCCACAACAGTCGTATTTTCATTAACCGTCTTGGTGGCTACCGGGGAAAGATTACTTAGAGGATCAGTTCCTCCCAAGATTTCTGCTCCGTCATAAAAGCCATCATTATCAGAATCCGGATTAATCTTATCCGTTTTAAAAATTTCTTTTTCACCCAAGTCAGTCAATCCGTCTAAATCACTATCCAGTATTATTTCATTTTTGTAGTCTAAATTTATTTTAAGATTATCTTGGGCAAATCCAAAATTAATAATAAAAAATAATCCCCAAACACACAAACCGCTAAATACTATTTTATTTTTCATAAATTTAAATTAACGCCTCGGACTTAATTAATTCCTTAGTATCTTTTAAAAAAATACTTCTTATCTTATTTTCATTAGCAAAATTCAAACCCCTTTCCAATCCCATTAAAAATAAAATCTTAGCCAAAACATCCGCTTCTTCAGTAGTGTCAGCAATAGCTGTAACTGATTTTAAATCAAAGCTGAAATTATCTACATCTTGAGGATTTATTAAATGATGAAATTTTTTGCCATTAATCTCCCAGTGTTTGCGAGTATTTCCGCTGGTAGCGATTCCCTCATTGGAAATTTCTGCGATTATTTTATCCTCATCATCAGATTCCTCTATCGCGATTCCCCATTGTTCCCCTTTTTTATTTAATCCGCTGGCGTATATATCTCCGCCCAAATCTACCAAAAAATTATTCCAACCAGCTAAGCGTAAGTTATCGACTATGTTATCAGCTATATATCCCTTTGCAATTCCTGAAAAATCCATTTTTCTATAAAATTTTATCTGATTGCCCTCAATAATTATATCCTCCGCTAAATCTTTACTGAAAATTTTATTTGAAAATTCATCTTTGACATTAAAATCATTATCTAAAAAAGTTCTCTTATATCCAATTTTTTCTAATCCTTCTAAAATCCTAGGATCAAAAATTTTCTTGCTTTTTAAATAATAGTCCAATGACTTTTTTGCCAAATAAACCATATCTTCGCTAGCTGTATGAGATATTCCTAAATTATTATTTATTTTAGAAAGTTCGCTCTCCAAATTAAATCTACTCCAGATTAATTCTTTTTCTCTGCAAATATTTTCTGCTTTTTTAAAGCTCAAATAAACCTTTTTGTCTTCATTTTTGAAAGCAACAATTCCAATATAGACATCCGTCCCCAAAGCCTTAAATTCTTTTTCAAAAATATTATCTTCCATTTTATTTTTCAAAACTATCCACAATTCCATTCCTATCATCATCTTTAACGATATAAATTTCTGCTACAGTCGGATGAGCGTCATCTTTGTCCAAAATTCCATCACCGTCACTGTCCTTCAAGATAACAGTCTCTACGCTTTTAGTGGTAGTTGTAGTCTGAGCCAAATTAACACTGGCATCATTATTTGACTCGACACTATTATTGTCATCTTTTTGTTGATACTCTTTATCCTCATTCTCATCTTTATCATCCGCTCTAACGACAAAATTCCCCCCGACAAAAAACATTATTATTAAAATTAAACCTACCCATTTAAATTTTTCTTTTTCCATATATTTAAGTATATTAGCTTGCTAGCATATTAATATTTTAGCAATTGGACAATTCAAATTATGATGTTTTTGTTTTCTTATCCGGAGTTTTTTTAACTGCTGGAGTTTTTGTCGTATTGGTAGTAACCACATTTTGTTGCTCGATAGTCTTTGACGCCGTGTTTAAGTCTCTTAATTTATTTTCTCTCTCTATGGATATCTTATTTTGAGCTTCCTGAATATCTATATTCACAGGCGCAGTATTCTCCTCGATTTTATTTTCTAAAGAAAATTTATTTTTATCTCGATCTTTCATCCCGCAGACAGCCAATGCAACGACAAGTACGTTTATTATGAAAACTCCTATTTTATAACCATGTTTTTTTATTTCCATATAATTTAAAATTATTTTTTATAGCTCTATTTTGTAATAAAATCCTGACCCACTCTCCAGAGAAACAGAGGGAATTAAATGATGGATTATTCCATTTTTTTCTATTTGCTCATCATAAATATGGAAATGTCCCGAGAAGATGTGTTTAACATTTCCACTTTGGACAAACAATTCTTCTAAATATTTATAATCTTCTCTAATTGTGTTTGAATCTCCACGTTTTAGCATTGGAAGATGCATTGCAATAATTACATTTTTCTTAGTTTGCAAGGCTTTTTTAAGCCAAGCCACTTGCTCATCTTCTATGAATCCCCGACCATGTTCATCTATTCCGGTGATATCAGCGTAAGTTTCCGAATTATCCAGAACTATTATTCTCCAACTTTTTTTATCTATATAATAATATCTTTCTTTAGACAAAAGCTCGTTAAAGTGCAATAATTTATCATGATTGCCCTTTACCCAAACCATTGGATAATTTTTTGTTACTTCTAGTAATTTTTTGGTATTTTTTCTACTAGGACGATTTAAATTATCTCCTAACGCAACCACTAAATCACTATCCTCCATATTTCTCAAGGCTTCTCCTACATTTTTTTCAAACTTATTTGGAATCAATACATTCATAGCCTCTCCCCCATCATCTCGGACTGATTGATCTCCGGCATGAATATCGGCGATAAATCCAATTTTTAGAGGTGAACTACAATAATTCAAAAACCATACACTCCCAACAATTAGCGAGATTAGAATACCCACCCCTAATATTTTTAAAGTTTTTTTATTCTTTAAAATATTGACTGCTTTATTGTAATGAATTTTAAATTCTTTCTTTAATTTCATTTTTTATTATGTCATCAATGCCATCTGGCACCATATCCCCCGAAGGATTGTGCTGGGTGGCTTCAAAATAAATAACATCTTTTATTAGAAAAATAATATTTTTTGAATCCAATTTTAATTCTTCTATAATCGAGATATTTTTCTGCTGACTACGAATAAGTATTGCTCCGACAAAAACAAATAGCAGAAAGAAACCCACTATAAAAATAATAAAAAATATCTTTTTAAACATAAAATTGCTTTTATTTTGTCAATTAACTATAGCATATTTTTAAAATTTAAAAAAGGGCATTAAAGGAGCTTTCTGAAAATTTTTTTTGCTAAAATTTTACTAAAATTAAAATTATTTTATCTCATAAATAACGTCTTTCTTCTCTACCACAATCCTCCATTTATTTTTCTGAGCAATTTCTTTTAAATTATGATTGGGGTTAAAAGCAATTGGATTATCAACTAATTCCAAGAAACTAGCATCTGATTCTGTATCTCCCACACCATAAGAATCTTTAAACGTTAATTTATTTTCATAAATATATTGCTTGATAAACTGCCCCTTGTTTCGCACTGGCACAAAACCTTCTTTGCCTGTATAGACACCGTTATCGTCTTGCTCATAAACACTTCCAAAAACTTCGTCAAAATGAAGATGCAATTTATTAAATTCATTAACAATCTCAATTGGCGAACCACTAACTGCAATAATATGATAATTTTTTCCCCTTAATTCTTTAATTAGTTTTTCGGCGAAAACATAAGTTCTATCCTTATGAAATGGCACCACTATTTTACTAGCCTTAATAATATCCTCTTCGCGACAATCTTTAATATATTTTTCATAAAGCCCCACTAGCGCAATCCTATAATCCTCATAAGTTCCTACATGCTCTAACCAATTGGTGTAGGCTTTATTTAATTCTTTGCGCACACTTAAAGGAAAAACTTTAAGCCAAACCAACTCATTCATCAATTCAAAATGAAGATTTTTACGAAAAATTGTCCCGTCAATATCAAAAACAGCTAATTTATTTTTTGTCATATGTTATTTTTTTTCTGTTAATTTATACCCTGCCACGCCGAGGGCCACCGCCACATTGAGCGATTGCTTTTGGCCTCGCATCGGCAACTCCATAATGATATCACATTTCTTCAAAATTCGCTTATCAATTCCGCGCGGTTCATTACCCACGATTAAAACTATTTTATCTTGGGGTTTAAAAGCTCGATAGTCAAGACTTCTCTCATTTTGCTCTAGCGCCACAATTTGGAAATTATCTTTTTTAAGTTTTTCAATAAGTTTTCCCAAGCTCTGAACTTTTTCCCAAGCCACATAATTATCCGCTCCCAGGGCCGTCTTGGATAACATTTTTTCTGCTTTACTCTGAAGCGCATATTCTTTTTTAGAGGGAGTTTGAGTAAAGCCGGTAATAAATATCTTATCCACTCCGATGCCATCTGCACTGCGAAACATCGAACCAACATTATAAGCGCTACGCACTCGGTGCAAAATTAAATAAAACTTTTTTTCTTGCATCTATTCTAATAATTATAAAAGTTAATACCAGTTTTTATCTCGTCAGAATTGTGAAGCATCGTAAGAGATTGTCGCGCTATCGCTCGCAATGACAGATGTGCTAACGAGATTTCCACATGTCCCTTGAGTACAAAGTCCACTCGCAAAGACAGCAAAAAATCGAACATCTCGTCTTTGCGAAGTACTCCAAAGCAATCTCCTGCGATTAAAGCTCTAAACCAAAAAATAACTTCTGTATAAAATAACGAGATTCCTGCCGGCTGATTTATTTAAATCTAAAATTTTAAATACTCATCCCAATAACGAAAAAGTTCTGCTGTGGCTTTAATATCGCGAGCGCAATACTGGGCAATTTCTTTTTGCCGACCAGCTTGAAACATTTCTGAAATCATTGAACCATCAATTCCCTCTTCCTTGGGACTGCGAATACCGAACCGCTTGGTATAAAAATCCAAATTAAACCGCCGACTGGCTCCGTAATAAGATAATTGATCCAGCAAATCACAATGCAATCTATAATCATAACGATAAGGCACCAAATTGCGACTAGGTTTGACTTCCAAAATAGCGCTTCTTAAATGCACAAAAGGAGCATCAAAAACTCTCCCATTGAAAGTTATAACTTGTTTATACTTCTTGATATCCTCCCAAAAACTTTCCAGCATCTCCCTTTCCGAGCTTACCTTAAAATTAATATTATCTTTTAAAAAATCAACATCATCTTCTCCGCCTCTATAATACACAACTCCTTTTTGTGTCATTGGATTAAACATTCCAATAGATATAATTTCTCCGGTTAAAGGATTGAGTGCTAAAGTATCTTTTATTCCTTGTCGCTCTTCGTCATTTTTGGCATATTTCAGTAAATACTCCTTAGATTTATCATCCAAGCTTTCGAAGCCTATTCCAATTGTCTCTATATCCAAAACCACCTTGCTCATAGGAATAACTAAAAAAATTAATTACCAATTTTTTCCAATTCATCTTTAAATTCTTGATATATTTTTTCCAATTCTTCCATCTCTGCATTGTCGTTTTCGGCAATCTTTAACATCATAGCGTGCACAACTTTTTCTCTTTCAGCGTCGATTCCAAATTGGCTCAGCTCCTTAGATACTTCCAATAACAAAATTAAATAATCTTCTATATCAGTAATAAACCCCGCACTCTCGGGATATTTTTCTATCAGTAATTTAGTGATATTTTTTATCTCTCCAATAGTCTTTTGAGTTCTTGAAAATTCCTCCTTGATGTGCGCAAAAACAGATTTAGCAATACCCGTTTCTTTTGACATTATTATCGTTTCAGAATCGATAAAAATATCCATTATTTTATCTCCCCCGAACTTCTTAATCCCAGCTGCTGAGATAAAAACTTTTTCCGTACTCGCTAAATGATCAATGAAATTTCCCAGGACGCCATAGGGCGGATATTTGTCTTTTAATATCTTTCGAACTGTGTCGATTTTTTCTAATTCTTCAACGATTTTTTCTTTTTCTACTATGTTTTCAGTATGATTTTCAAATCTCCCTTCCATACCGTTATTTTCGAATTTGTTTTTTTCTAAATCATTTATTGTCATATATATATCTATAGCTAAAAAAATAACTTATTATTTGAGTCCGGCTTTCTTTGAAAAAAATTCTATCACATCGGGTCCACCCATGTAACATTTTTCTTCGCTAAAAAGGAATGGCACTCCAATATTAGCAGGATTCATCCCGCATTTCAAGGCGGCTTTTCTTAGTTCCTCACCATTGCTCTTATTGTGCCAGACCTCTTTCTTTACAAAATCAACTTTGCTGTAAATATCGTTTTTATCCAAGAAAGCTATCACATCTTTACAGTGAGGACATTCCTCACCATAGAAATATATAGTAGCACCTTCTGCGATGACCGCATTATCATCGATAGGAGCCTTCTCTTCCTCTTGGATATTTAAGTTATTATTTTTAACTTTTTTCTCTTGAACTATTTTCTTATCATTTGCTCCAGCAGTATCTTTTTTTGTCTTTTGGGTATACTGATAGGCGATCAAAGCTCCCAATAAAATTAAAACTACACTGGCTAATACAATATTTCTGTTTTTCATAAAAACTACTAATCTGATAATTGAAGATTATTTAAATCATCCAAAAACCAAACTTACATTTATTTATTAAATTAATTATACATTTTTTTATAAACTGCCAAAGTTTTTTTGGCAACATCTTCCCACTTAAAATCCTGCACCCTCAGTAATCCTTTTTGGCTAAAATCATTACGCATTTTTTGATCTTCCGAAAAATCCAGCATAGCTTGAGCGATTTCTTCGGTATCGTTTGGGTTTACAAAATATGCAGCATCTTGAGCTATCTCGACTAGAGAAGAAACTCTAGAAATAATAGCTGGTACACCAGCAGCAAATGCCTCTAATACAGTCATTCCAAATCCTTCATACAAAGATGCTAGTACAAAAAATTCTGCATTTTTCAAAAGGGGCAATAATTCATCTCCTATAACATAACCAGAAAAAATAACTTCTTTTTCTATATTTAAATCTTTAACAATTTGCACATATTCTTTGGCTAACCATCCATTCTTACCCGCCATAACGAACTGGTATTCAAATTTTTTGCTTTTTTGACTTTTCCCGTTTTTTGCTATAAATCTAGATTTAAAAATAGCAAATGCTTGTAGTGTACGAGTTATGTTTTTACTTGGCTCGATAGTTCCTATAAATAAAATATATTTTCTATCTATACCAATCTTTCCCAAGATTCTTCCTGCACCAACGCCCATCCCATTAAAGAATCTTTTATCTAGACCACTATAAATAACCTCGACTTTATCGCCTACTTTAAAAATATTATCTAAATCATCTTTTATTGAATTAGAGACGGCAATAATTTTATTCATTTTATTGGCCATTAATCGATAAGAAAATTTCCTCCTCATCAGGGTTGCTTTAGGGAAGCATTCTGGTATCTTATAAATTCCCATATCGTGAAAAGTGCCAATAGTTTTTCCCTTATAAGTACTAGGAATGCGACTAACTGGGGAAGTAGAATGCAAAACGTCTAATTTTTCTTTAGCCAAAGTGGCGGCAGTCAAAAACTCATTGTAAGCTCCTGGCAAATATTTACCATAATCGGAGAAAGGATAAAAAACAATTTTTGTTTTGGGCTTGGTAAATTTTTTAATATCTTTTTCTCTAACTCTCGCATCAAAGAAAAGCACATATTCATTTTCTTGATCTAATTCCAAAAGATGTCGAATCAATTGATAAGTATAATGTCCAGAGCCAATCGCCTCTCCTTTTTTGGGATTTAAAATTGTCCTAGCGTCTATTCCTATTCGCATAATATATTTCCATTACTACTCAAAATTGAGCGTTTTTACACCACTGGTATTCTACTATATTTTTAATTGATTATCAAGAAAGGAATGCTAATATAATACTAACCTTTCGACATATTAGCCCAACAACCCGTCAACGAATTAACCTGTAAAAACCAATATTATTTGCAAAATTTTTTAAATAAAAAAACACGATTATGAACTGTACCCCAAAAAGTGGACACGAAAGTGTCCTTTTTTTGTATTCAAAAAAGAGTATAGTTAATTCATAATCAATAATCAAATAAAAAGAATGTTTACGAAAGCACAAATTAAACAATTTTAGAGGGTACAGTTCATTATCTAAGCCGTGCTTTTTTTATAAATTTTATTTTTACGAATTATTTCTTCTTCTTTTTAACAAAACCATCACTGTTTTAAAAATTATCTGAATATCCAACAGCAGTGTCCAATTTTCTATATAATATAAGTCTAATTTATATTCATCTTCAAAATCCAAATCTGAGCGTCCAGAAACTTGAGCCATTCCCGTTATGCCGGGTTTAATTGTGAGCAAGCGCCGATGATACTCTCGATATTTTTCTACTTCTCTTTTTTGATGCGGTCGCGGACCCACCAAACTCATATCTCCCAAAAAAACATTAAAAAATTGTGGGAATTCATCGATAGAATATTTTTCAATAAAAGTTCCAATTTTAGTTTTACGCGGATCATTTTTAATTTTATAAAGTGGACCTTGACGCACACTGCATTCTTTAATTAATTTTTGTTCAAAAATTAAAGCTTCTTCAAAATTGGGATTCTTTTTATCAATACAATACTTCCATTGAAAATACCTCAATTTTAAAACTCTTATTTCTTTGCCGTCAGATCCAACTCTTCTGTTCTTATAAATAATCGGCCCATCTCCATCTTCTATTTTTATTAAAATTGCCACAACCAATAAAATTGGAGAAGTTAATACAATAAAAAATGAAGAACCCACTATATCAAAAAATCTTTTGATAATTTTTCCCCAACCCTCAAGCGGAGTATGTTTTATTTCTATAATCGGCTCACCAGCAAAAACACCCATTTCAAAGTGAGCTGTTTGCAATGTGGTAGGAATAAAACGATAAGTAATATTATTAATAGCGCAAAAATCGATTAATTTTTCAATATCGTCTTCCGGAATTGTTGAGTCAGATAAAATAATTTCATCAATTCCTCTTTGTTCTCGAACGTCTTTTACAACAGCCAATCTAGCTGTTTCGATAACATCCACAACTTCATAGCCTAATTTCGGATTTTTCTTTATTAGTTTTTTAAGCAAATCTATTTTCCCGTTTCTACCGATTAGAAGTGTCCGATGTATCCCAATTTTTTTATTTTTCAAAAGCCACTTTTGTGCTCTTTGTAATAAAAATCTAATAAATACAACATAAAAAGTCACCAAAAACCAAGCCAAGAGAATTATAAAACGAGACGAAAACCATTCTCGCTTTAAGAAAAATGCCACTACTACCAACATCAGTACTATGGTAGTAGCAAAAAATACCTTTAGTCCTTCTTGCCAAAACTTTCTCGTAGCTCTGATATCATAAAGTCCTTGAGTGGCAAAAATTAATATAAAAAAAGGAATTGAAATTAATACTATTTTTAAAAATTCATCAAGCGGAACCAAATTTAACAATGATCTCAGCTGCAATGCTTCCTTTACCATTTCTGCGTCTCTGAGCCAATAAGCTGTCAGAGCAGCACCCATAATTGCCAAAGCGTCCAAAGGGATTCGGACTGCGCTAAAAAATAATTCTGATTTTTTCATGTTATTCTTTACAAATTATGAATATATTTACCAATTACCAATATACAAATAGGGAAATTCACAAATTTTCTTAAATTTCTAAATTCGTATATTCATATTAAATTAGTAATTTGTATAATTTTTAATCATTTATCAAGGCAAATTTATAAGCCGGATTCTGTCTAGTCCAATCATTTATCTAGCCCCGACGTTACCGTCGG
Organism: Candidatus Moraniibacteriota bacterium; assembly: GCA_038331135.1. Classification (GTDB taxonomy): domain Bacteria; phylum Patescibacteriota; class Minisyncoccia; order Moranbacterales; family UBA9337; genus UBA9337. Next base: position 19,380 of record JBBQOS010000004.1, read on the forward strand.
GGTCATGCGGCACTCCGCCATTGCATAGCAGTGGAATAATCAAATAAAAAATTTCAATCCGCCGATTGGCGAAACAAACAGATCTCAATCCTTAATAACCAATATTCTAAACAAATCTGTTTGAATTTTTGGAAATTGCTTTTTGGTTACTGTTTTAAAATTGTATCTTGGTATTTGAAATTTCCAATGCTACGCATTGGCGACACGACCTTGCACTCAGGTAAGGATTTAGCCGTTTCACCTCCAATGTTACCACTGGAGCTTATCCCTTGCGGGATATCTCGTCATCTCTGACAAAGACGTCTCTGCTCGCACCTCGTGGATTACTCCAGACGGGCGTTACCCGCTACCTTTTTCGAAAAAGTGTCCGGACTTTCCTCTCTGGCGTAAAGCCAGAGCGATTGGATAATTTGCCTTGATAAATAACTAAAAAAATAATCTTAATATGATTGTCAATTATACTCCTTTTTTCGACTTTTGTCAAAGTAAAATCTTTAATTTTGCCAATAACACGCCCTTCTTAGTTAAATATATTCTCTTTAGACCAACTAAATATTAACATAATCAACACAAAATGTAAATTCAGCGCACTCAAAACCACCTAAAAAAATTCAACATTTTTACATCTCTTGCAATTCCTTCATCATTTTTACATAGAAACGAAGGTTATGAATTGAAGCCAATCTCATCCCCAATGGATCCCCTATTCTAAAAAGATGATTGAGATAAGCGCGGGTATGATTTTTGCACAACTCACAATCACAATTTTTATCTACGGGAGTGAAATCATTTTTAAATTTACTATTTCGAATACTAACAGTTTCATAAAATGATTTTCCATTTTTTTTGTCATTAATATTTTTATCATTTGAAATTGATTTGTCATTTGAAATTTTTAATGGGACATTACTTTTTCGCAGAAAAAGTCTCCCATGCCTTCCCTCGCGAGTCGGAATCACACAATCAAACATATCCCAGCCCATTTCATAACATCTAACAATGTCTTTTGGTGTCCCTACCCCCAGCGCAAAACGTAAAGAATTTTCTGGAATAAAACTAGCAGTGGAACGCAAAATATTTTCCATAAATTTTCCTTCATTATCAATGTGTCTGGCTCCAAAACCATAACCATCCCAATCCCTGCCAACTTCTTTGGCAACTTCAATCAGTCCATCTGCACATCTTTTACGCAAATCAACATATTCTCCGCCCTGCACTACGGAAAAAATAAGTGGACGTGATTTATCCGTCAATTTTCTTTTTTTGATTTGCTTGTTATATTCAATCAGACATCTTTTAGCCCAACGAATAGTACGCTCTACGGCTAGAGCTATATTTTCTTTGGAGTAATTATTAGGTGGCGGATCATCAAAACACACCATCATATCGACACCCAAATCAAATTGAATTTGGATGGATTTTTCTGGCGTAATAGTATGCTTTTCTCCACTGGTTGGTGAACGAAAAATAACTTCCCTGTCGGTTATTTTACCCATCTTCGGATTTTTGTGAATCAAAGAAAAAACCTGATATCCACCGCTGTCAGAAAGAAGCGGCTTGTGATAATTCATAAATTTATGCACTCCACCCGCCTTTTTGATAGTCTCCATGCCTGGTTGCAAAAAAAGATGATAAGTATTTACTACCATTGGCACAATCCCTGATTTTTTTATATCATCGTTGCTAAGAAATTTAACCAACGCTCGAGTGGCGTCTGGCATAAAAAATGGAGTCTTTAGTAATCCACTTTTTGTAACTATTTTTTTATGTCTAAAATCACTCATTTTATAATTCTATTTTAAAACTTAAAATATTGAATAACTCAAAATTTAAAAAATGTTCAAATCCATCAGTTCATTTTTTTACTGATACTTTTTAATTATTTCAATATCCTCCATAGTAAAATTATCTTTTCCGGTAATTTTTATTTCTTGTTTAATTCTTAAATCTCCTTGTTGCTGATTAAGTTCGGGTATCATGCCCAATTGGAACTTAATTTCTCTAGAATTAGTCAAAAATCCGACTCCGTTTTCCATATCGCCAATATTCCAAATCATCTCATTGGTTCTTTCATTAAAAAATACATCTTCTCCTTGGGGAAATACAACCCCTTTCCATTTTAACCATGTCGGGATGATTGCATAAATCTTAAGTCCCGAGACAGAATTAGAAACATTTTTTATTTTCCAATTTACCGCATAAGTTGTTTCTTGACCCACGATTGCAGGATCCGGTCCATAGTTCTTGATATCAGCATCTTGGTAACTAATCAAATTTTCGAAAATAATTTTAGAATTTAATTTTGCTAGAACTGTGCTACTTACGTTTTTACTGTTTCCTAAGGAATGATAGGAAACATCAGAACTGTCGATAATTGCTACTGCCTCTATAACATAATTTTTATCTTCTGGACTTTTAATTTCGATATCTTCCTTGAGCGGTATAGAAACACTAATTTGACCACTGTTACCTGGTTCGAATTTGCTTAGATTCTTCAAGTCAGAAACTTTCCAAGTGAAGTTTTTTGTAGTACTACTATAGGCTCCGCTTGTAAGCGCTATCCTTGAATAATCGATAATGGGACTACTTATATTTAACTTAATAACCACATCTTTTAAACCAACATTACCCCGATTAGCATAGGCAATTTCATATTCCAAAATCTTGCCCAGATCAACATTGTCTGAGTTTTTCTTATTTAACTTCAAATTGATAGCTAACGGTGGGACAACTACTTTGATGGCTTCTTCTAATTTACTATAAACAACTTCACTCGCATTATTTTCATTTTTATAAATAATAGCTCTTACTAATTTATTATCATACTGCTGTCCAGCTACCCTGCTCTTGATTTTTATACTGCCAGAAGCTCCCACATTTAAATCACCCAAGTACCAAACATTGTTTCCGCTTATGGGGCTAGGTACGCTTTCTTGGAATAGTAATCCATCAGAATATTCCATTTTAAGATTTAAATTATCCAATTTTATACCTCCTTTATTCTCATAGGCAACTTCATATTCAATAGTTGATTCGTCTAGCGCCTCCTTTGGGGTTCCTATTGTCAATTCGATGGGCGAGCTTGTGATTCTCACGCCTAATTGTGAAGTAGCTTCAAAAAAACTGTTAAAATTTTGAGCTTTATATTTAAGAGTTGGCTGTAAATAAGCCATATAATCTTGAGCTGCATAAAATTTGCCCGAAATCACCAACTCACCCTCAGAGAAAGCTTTTACTTTTCCAATAGCTATTTTAATATTTCTATCATTTTCTATTTTTATATTTTTGTTATTTTCTGGATAAAAATTTTCTGAATGATTTAAATTTATTTCAACATTTTCGAGTGCTACTCTATTTGAATTTTTGTATTTAATTTTATAAGTTGTGCTTTCTGCACTTTTTAAAATATCCGAACCCTCCACTATGATACTCACTCTATTTTCAGAAAAAGCAGTTTCTTTGAATTTAATTATACCAACATAGGCCAAAGTAAAAAAAGCTATTAGACCCAAAGCAATTACGCCCACATAAAAAGCTGTTTTCCTTCCATCACTAAGCCAATCAGAATAAAATTTTTCCCAATTCGTTTTTTTTTCAATAAAACTAATTTTATCTTCACCTGCTTGGCCTAAATCAAATTCACTTACCGAATGACCCCTTTTTTCTATATCAGAGTTTGAACTGTATATTTTTTCCTCTGTATCTTTTATTGACATATATTATAACGCAAACTTATATTTGCGTTGTTTTTATTTTTACTAGAATTATACTTAAATTTTATCAAATAAAAGGATATTTAACAAATCCATTTTATAAATGTCCGCGATATGTGCCTAAGCTCTATCGATTCTTTTTGGCTTATTTTTAATTTAGATAAATTCTTTATTTTATTTTGAAAAAAAATTCGGATAATTTTTATGGAATTATTGCTGATGGGTATTACATTATTAGCACCAATTGTGCACTGCTGGCAAATCGTACCTCCGTAACTGTAGTCAAAAAAATTTCCGCTTTTGGATAATCTTTTTTCGCATTTTACACATCTATTTATCTCAAGCTTATATCCCAATGAGTCGAGAAATTTGAAAGTAAAACCCTGGGTTAATAAATCCTTTTGAATGTTATTTGCGTAATCGCTAATTTCATTTAAAGAATTCAAGTAATCCAGAAACAAGAAAAAAACATCAGTATCTTTTTCTTGATCGTTTATTAAACGGTTTAGTATTTTAGTAACTTTAAAAACTCTTTCCAGTGAATCTAGATTATTTCTAAGGTTTTTGAAATTATTTTCTACAATAGAACTAGCAATATTGCCCATCCCTCTGTTTTTCATCACCGTCAAATCTATTAGATAAAAATTTTCCAAATGTCCCGCCAGTTTAGATTGAGATTTTCTCACACCCCTAGCAATAGCTGAAATTTTTCCTTGTTCTAAAGTATAAAAATTATAAATCCGATCGGTTTCGCCGATGTCCTTTTTATTTAAAATTATGCCTGTATATTTATATTCCATTTTTTATCTTGGTTAATTTTGATTTAAAAGCATCTTAACTAATTATAATCTCGAAACAATAAAAAACAAACAAAAAGAGCCTGTTTATCAGCAGAAAATATCCATATTTTTTATCGTTAAAAGAAACAGATTTTTTAAATAAATCATTTTTTCTTTCCTCCCTAAATATTATTTTTTGATTGCGATTACAACGCTTTCTCCATCAACCTCAAATTCTTTTTCAAGGTCAATTTTTGGAGACCCTTTTTCTTTTAAAAGAACTTCGTCTGCCAAAGTTTCTTTGGCAATCATGTCCTTTAGCTCTTTATTATCAAAAACTTCCGACATTCCACTGTGCCATACTCTTATTCGATTGTCAACTTCATAGCCCGCTTGCTTTCGCATTTCTTGGATATATCGAATAATTTCTCGAGTTTGTCCTTCGAGTTTTAATTCTGAAGTAATCTCAGTACTTAAGCCCACTTTATGCTCCCCATCCCATACAATATGCTCCAATTGTTCCATCGCTTCGCTTGCTGTATCGCTTTGCTTGTTGATATTATAAACATTTTCATCATTTATAACATCTTGAACCCCTCCAGTTGGCGGATTAACATTTAGAACCTTTTTCACATTTACTTCTTCTTTTATAATATTCAAAAGCTCCTCACTTAATTCATGATTTTTAATTCTTAATTCTCCTAACGGTTGTCTAACTTTAATTGCACTCTTGGCGCGCAATTGCAAGCCAATATTTACAATCTCTCTTACTGCTTGCATATCGGTATTTACTTTTTCGTCAATCAAACTTTCATCAGCAATCGGAAAATCGCAAAGATGCACGGAGGAGGCCTCCTCCCCTCTCTGAAGGGAGGATTGAGGAGGAGTGGAATTCATAGTTCCTGCCAGATTTCTATATATCTCTTCACTAATAAACGGCGTGAATGGCGCCATCACTTTTGAAAGCTCAACTAATACATAATACAAAGTTTGATAAGCTTCATTCTTGTCACCATCATTTTCACTCTTCCAAAATCTTTTTCGACTCCGACGAATATACCAGTTAGATAAATTATCTACAAATTTTGGCAAAAGTCTTGAGGCTTTGTGCAATTCATAATTTTCCATATGCATATTAAATTCTTTGATCAGCATGTTTAATTCAGAAACAATCCAACGATCTAGGGTAGAGACACATTGCAATGCGTCTTTACGCTCAGGCCTAAATCCATCAATCTCAGCATAAAGTACAAAGAAAGAATAAGAATTCCAAAGCATCCGCATCATCCCGCGAGTAATCTCTCCGACTTCGTTCTCGATAAAATTCATGTTTTGCGCCGCCACCACCGGAGAGCTCATTAGATAATATCGCACGCTGTCCGCTCCGTATTTTTCAAACATTTCCATCGGATCAGGATAATTTTTAAGTTTTTTTGCCATCTTTTTACCATCTTCGGCCAATACAATTCCATTCACAATCACATTTTTAAATGCTTCGCTATCTTTAATTCCACTAGCAATTACATGTTGATAGTAAAACCAAGCTCGAGTTTGATCTACTCCTTCAGCAATATAGTCTGCCGGAAAGTTTTTCTCAAACCTATCTTCATTTTCAAAAGGGTAATGCTTTTGAGCATAAGGCATCGAACCGCTATCGAACCAAGTATCCAATACATCAGGCACTCTTTTCATTTTTCCTTTGCAACTCTCACACGGAAATATAATTTTATCCACGATGTGTTTGTGTAAGTCAGTAATTTTTTCTCCACTTATTTTTTCTAATTCTGCCACGGAACCAAAAACTTTTTTCTCTCCGCATTCTTCGCAAACCCATATCGGCATCACGCTAGCCCAAAATCTCTGACGGCTAATTGACCAATCTCGCGCACCTTCGAGCCATTTACCAAATCTTCCTTCTTTCATATTAGCCGGTGACCAATTAATATTTTTAGCCAGTTTCAACATTTTGTCTTTAATTTTAGTAACAGCTACAAACCAAGAGCTAGTCGCATAATTAATCAAGGGAGTATCACATCTCCAACAGTGCGGATAACTATGTTCATATTTTTCTTTATGAAATAATGTTCCGGCTTTGGCTAAATATTTTATGATTTCAATATCTGTCGCTTGATGATTTTCAATTGGTTTTACGTTCAGTCCAGCTAATTCCCCCATTTCTTCCTTAAAACTGCCGTCCATCGCTACATGCTGGATAAAGGGTAATTTATTTTCCTTACCCAGTCGCATATCATCCTCTCCAAAAGCTGGCGCAATATGCACCACCCCAGTCCCTTCAGTTGTTGTCACAAAATCAGCTCCATATATTTTCCAGCCATTCTCTGTATTTTCTAAATTTTCATCTTTAGCATAAAAATCGAAAAGAGGTTTGTATTTTTTACCAACCAAATCTTTGCCCTTAATAGATTTTACAATTTCTGCCTTATCTCCAAGCTCTCCGAAATATAAATCGTACATTTCTTTTGCTAAAATGTAATATTCAAATTTTTCTTTTATAACAGGAGGAACTTCATTTTCTAATAATTTTTTCATTCCTTCTCCAATATTTTTTCTAACAATAATATAATCTATGTTTTCTCCAACGGCCAAAACAACATTCCCTGGTAATGTCCATGGGGTCGTGGTCCAAGCCAAAATATAAGCTCTTACATCTTCATAGTCATCCTCGCCTTTTGTAATTTCGTATTGTTCGTAATTTGTAGAGTCCAGTTCGAATTTCGCAATCACACTCAAATCTTTTATATCCTTATAACCTTCTGAAACTTCTGATTGAGATAGTGTCGTTTCACAACGAGGACAAATATGCATTGAGCGATAATCTTGGTAGATAAGACCCTTGTCCCAAAGCTCTTTAAAAACCCACCAGACACTTTCCATATAATCCAAATCCATCGTGCGATAAGCATTTTTCATGTCGGCCCAACGCCCCATTCTTTTTACAATTTTTTCCCATACATCCACATAGGTCAAAACTTTACTTCGGCAAAGAGCATTAAATTTTTCCACTCCCAGTGCCTCGATATCTTTTTTCTTCTTGGATCCCATTTCTTTTTCTACGATATTTTCAATGGGCAGACCGTGGCAATCCCAGCCCCATTTACGCTCCACATAAAACCCACGCATCGTCCAATATCTAGGCACGACATCTTTTAAAAGACTCGCTACAATATGTCCATAATGCGGAGTTCCAGTAGCAAAAGGAGGCCCATCATAAAAAGTATATTCTTTGGAATTCTTACGATTTTCCATAGACTTTTCAAATATTTTATTTTCTTCCCAAAAATCAATAATATTTTTCTCCATCTCAGGAAACTTTTGATTAGATTCTACTTTCTTAAAATTAGCCATATTTTTTTATAAAATTATTTACAAAATTTTAAATTTTTTAATTATTACCCAACTTGCATTTTACTACCGTACACTAGAGTACGGTAGGATTTAACTACTTTAAAAATATCTAGTTATTCTTTTTAATTTTTTATACAAATCAGTTTTTTCTTTCATTTTATCCATTTGATTAATTACTTTTGTAATTTCATCCTTTTGCCTCTTATTAGAATTTTTTATTATATTTTCTAAAACTATTTCCGGCCAATAATACATAGGATATCTTTTCTTTATATTGGTAAAACTTTCCTTATAATAATCATCTTCTTTTATGACATCTTTGCCTCTGGTAATCTCTACGGCCTTACGATAACCTTCTCCGGAAATATTTAACCATTCATGAACTCTCGCAATTGTTCCGTTTCCAACTTTTAATTTTTCTACTATTTCATCATAAGGAGAACCTTCCAATATCATTTCTGCCACTTTTAATCTCTTGGAAATCATAGCTACTTCATTGGCAGTTAATAAATCACTTAGGAAATCAGACACCTCATCCGGCTTTTTAATTTTGGAAATAGCTAAGCATAGTTTATAAAACATTTTTCCAACTTCATCTTTTTTTAAATTTTTAGTACTTTCTGTCATAAATAAATATTATATTTTTTAATTATTACTTATTTACATTTTACTACCGTACACTAGAGTACGGTAGGATTTTGTATTTTTGTAAAAATTTGTATTTTCTTAGGACAAATAAAAAAACCTCACGCATAAAAATGCATAAGGACGAAAAATTTCGTGGTACCACCTTAATTTAGTTTTTAGCTTGTAGGTTTTGGTTTGTAGCGAAAACTACCAACTTATAGCTAACACCTAAAAACTCTTAATTTACTGCTATTACGGGCACACCCGGTGAGGTCTATTTATCTCGCCGAAGCTTATGGCGTAAGCGGACTCACTACGCATCAAAACCTCATTAAAACTTTCTTCTCACATTCTCTCTCTTTTTGAAAACGAATTCAAGTAGCGATAACTACCCTACTGAAGAATTTTACTTTTTTATTCTACCTTAAAAAGTTATTTTTAGCAATAAAAAAATTCCACCATGTTATAATTCGCTAAAATAAAGATTTTTTTGATCTTTTTCTGAAACTATTGGCTTTTTAATTCCATTTTCTTTTAGCTTCCAATCAATATTTAGATCTTTGTCATTCCACATTATTCCTCTCTCGGCGGTGGGATTATAAAAATTGGTGCATTTATAACTAAAAATCGTGTCGTCTTCTAAGGAAATAAATCCGTGAGCCAGTCCCGGGGCGATCCAAAGTTGTTTCTTGTTTTCTCCTGAAAGTTCTACGGATACATACTGACCGCGAGTGGGAGAATTTTTGCGTATATCAACCGCCACATCCAATACTCTTCCCTTTATCACTTGAATCAATTTTCCTTGAGCAAAGGGCTTTTTTTGAAAATGCAACCCTCGCAGGACTCCCTTAATTGATGCAGAAAGATTGTCTTGCACAAATTTCAAGCCCAGCCCAACCTCCTTATATCTTTCAAAATTATAAGTTTCCACAAAAAATCCGCGCTCATCACCGAATATTTGAGGTTCAATAATTACTACTCCTTCAATTTTTGTTTTTATTATATTTATATTCATTTTCTAAAACTTTAAAAAATAAGCGACCGCTTAAAAATTCAAGTGCTGGTCCTTTTTTTAAATTAATTATTTTTTGACAATTTTCAAGGGAATCTTAAAAGATTAAAGATTCCCTATTTTAACTCCGCTAGCTGAAGAACAGTTGGCGCTTTACCTCGATAAAAAGCGACCGAAAATTCATTATCTGCAATGCCATACATTTCTCGTGGAGAAATGCCTAAATTTTTAGCCGAAATAATCAAGTTGCCATTTTTGCCAGCGACCCTCCGACATATCGCTAAAAATTTTTTGGCATCTCCCTCCACGCCTCTAAATCCGCATTGATGCAATAATCTTGATAAAGCGTGCTCCGTAGAAGCGCCAAACCTATTTTTAGGTATAGTTCTTTTTGCCATATTCTCCTCCTCTGAAAATAAGTTTAAAAAACTATTTTAACAAAATTTATTTTTCCAACCTTCAATATTTTTCCATTAAATTTGTCATTTGTCAATAACTCTGTTGCATCAGAAATTTTTTCTCCATCAATGGAGACTCCATTTTGTTCAATTTTTATGCGCGCATCACCTTTACTCTTGGCAAATCCCACTTTTACCATAAAATCAATCAAATTTTCACTCTCAACTGCTTGTGCTTCCTTTATATCTTCTGGCAATTCTCTCTTGGAAAAAGTATTTATAAAATATTCCTGAACTTCTTTGGCTTTTTCTTCTCCATGATAAATTTTTACAATTTCAAAAGCCAATTTCATCTTCGCATCCCGCGGATTTTCTAATTTTATCATTTCCTCAATTTCAGCTAACGGAATTCTAGTGCACCCAATAGCCAAAGGTTTTATCATTCCATCTGATTGAGACATTATTGCCCCGTAAAGATTATTAGCATCTAAATTTAAAAACACACCTGTCCCATTTGACTTAGACATCAACATTCCAGTTTTTTCATCAGCAATTAATTTTGTAGCAATAACAATTTTATCTTTATTTTTTAATTTTTGCATCAAAGTTCTTCCAGCTAGAGCATTAAAGATCTGATCCGTTCCGCAAAGCTCGACATCCACATCCATCGCTACACTATCATAACCCTGCATCAGAGGATACATAAACTCATGAATGTAAATCGGTCTCCCCTCTTTCAGCCTCTTATCAAACATGTCTCGCTCAAGCATCTGCTGGACAGTAAAATTACTAGCCAATTCCAAAACTTCGGCGAAATTTAATTTCCCCAGCCACTCAGAATTGTATTTTATTTGAACTGGATTTTCCGCATCATCAAAATTTAGAATATTTTTTAGCTGCTCTTTCCAATTTTTAAAATTTTCTTCAACACCTTCTCTGGTTTGTTTTATTCTGGCTGAACTTTTATCGCTAGGATCTCCAATCATCCCAGTAAAATCTCCAATTAAAAATATAACTTCATGACCAAGTTTGCGAAAATCTTCCAACACCATCAAATTTTGCGCATGACCAAGATGCAAAGCCTTAGCTGTCGGATCGGCTCCTATATAAAATTTTAATTTTTCACCACTCAATAATTTATTGCGAAATTCGTCTTTAGCGGGTAAAAATTCCGTCAATATTCCTCTTTCCAAAATAGCATCCACTTTTTTTTCTAATTCATTTTTATCCATATTTATAAAATAGTTCTATGAGTTATTGTTTTCATTGTATCATCATCGTCCTTGTATTTCAATATATCCGCCAATTGTCGCTTCTATCTATTTAAATAAGTAATTGTAAGTTGCAAAATTGTGGCAAACATTACCCAAAGAAGATAAGGCAAATTAATATAAACCACCCACCGCATATGTGGCCAGATAAGAATCATCGCCCAGATGAGGGTGATCAAAACTAAAAGAATGTCCACAGCGGCCAACCAGTTATTTTTTAAACCAAATTGCAAGGGAGTAAAGGCTAAATTAAAAATTATATTCAAGGCAAAGGGCAAAGCCACCATCCAAGATAATTTTCCCGTAATTGTTTTATAAAAAACTGTTCCAAAGGAAAAAGCAATTAACACGTAGAGTACTGTCCAAACTGGACCAAATAACCAACCTGGTGGAGACCAAGAGGGTTTAATTAAGCTTTGATACCAAAATGTAGTATTGTCCATATTTTTTATTTTAAAAATTAAAATTGTTATTTGACACTTTGTTGTTTTTATTTTACCTTTATCCTCTTTCAAAGTAAAGAACAAACAAAAACCCCGACCAGTAGTCGGGATTTCTATCTTTTTTGTATCCAATAATTTATTTTAGCAAATTTTCAATTCGTCTCTCCAGTTCTTCCGGCGTGCCATTATTGTCCAGTAGCACATCCGCCTGTTCTCGCAGTCCGGCGATAGTCAATTCTGCTTCCCTCTCGGCATCTAATTTAAATTCTTCAAAGGTCTTATTTTTATCATCCACGTTTTCCTCTCTGTCGATTATCCTTTCATATCTTTTTTCTAAACTAACATCAACAAAAACCAATTTAAAATCAGGATTTGCTCTTAAAAATTCAATATCCTCCACCCTTCGAATACCATCGATTATAATAATGGGATTTAAATCGTTTTTTGTATCAATATCCATAACTTTGGCTAAAATATTTTCACCATAAGTATTTCTAAGCATCAAGGAAGTTTGTTGCAATGAATCTCTGGAATGTTCGATATGCAGTCTATCCAAGACATCTCGCATAATAGTAGAAAAACGATAAGTGGAAGCGTTATGATTCTCCGTTAAATATTTTACCACCGTGCCTTTGCCACTGGCTATTTCCCCCGCTAAGCCTAAAATAATTTTTTTCATAGCATTACTAAAATTTAAGTGTAAAAAAATAGAATCCATTTTCTATAAAATATTATTTTTTTGAACCTGCCTATCAGCAGGCAGGCTACCGTTGTTTGCCGCGACGAACGAAAGGCGAGAAAAAATGATGTTTTTTAGAAGTTTGTAAGCTATGTTATTACAGCTACATAAAAATTTGAAAAAAGAGGACCGTAAAGCCCTCTTTATATAATTTACTTACTTTTCATTTCCTCCACTACTCGATCTACTTCACTTAGCAGATTAGCCAAATCTTTATCATTTTGAATTACAAAATCAGCTTTTTCTTTCATTTCTGGAACATATTTTTCTGTCTCCATCTCGCCTTCTGTTTCTATAAACTTTTCAAAAGTCATAGCATCATCACTTTTTTCTCCACGGTTAACAGTTCTTTCCCAACGAAGTTTCTGAGGCACATCAATATAAATTATATAACTATCACTATATGATTTCACAAAATGAAAATCTTCCCAAAAACGCACACCATTTACCATAATCACACCTTCTCCATTATCAATTCTTTTCCTTAGCGCCCGACTTAAAATATCATCGCCAAATCTCTTGCGAAATTGAACTGCCAGCCACCCCTGATCTTCCTTAGAAAATTTATCAAAATAAATAGACAATGTTTCTTTTAGAGGGTCGGCAAAACGCATTTTTTGCACACCATGTTTTTCTTCCAGATAATCAGCCACTGTATCCTTACCTGAGCCGGTTGCTCCTACTAGCCCGATTACAATTCTCTTTTTTCCATTTTCCATTTTGTTAGAATTTTGATTATAAATTATACGCAGATTCAACAACAATATTAATTTTATAAAAAATAAGTCAATAAGTCAATACTCCACGAATCGCATTTAAAACAATTATTTAAAGTTTATAACCACAATCTCACTCCTGCCCGAAGTGCGCATCATCGGTCCCCAGGTGCCCGTCCCACTAGAAGTATAAATATTAAAGTCTCCTTCTTGAGTTAAGCCATTGTGATATCGGCCATTAATTAGATAAGTAATCAACTGGAAAGGAAATATTTGCCCACGATGAGTGTGCCCAGCTAATTGCAGATTTATACCCAAAGCCTTAGCTTCTTTGGCAATATCAGGATTGTGATAAAGCAAGATACTGGGCGATTGATTGTTAAAATTTTTTACTTCGGCCACTTTCTGGCTAAAACTTTTTTTATCCCCTCTCTCAGGATAACTAACGCCCAAAATCTGCATCCCATCAATATCAACCATCTCATTATCTAAAAATTTTATTGGCGTATCTTTGATAGCTTCAATTGATTTATCTACCCCCAGATAAGTCTCATGATTACCTGTTATGAAATAAATGCCGCCTGGGGCTTGAATATGTCCCAAGGGGCTCACGAGACCACCCAACTCTCCTTCCATCCCATCAAAGAGATCTCCCGTAATAAAAATTATATCTGGTTTTTGAACATTTACTTGTTTTATGATTTTATTTAAAAATCTCTTGCCATAGATATGTCCCAGATGAACATCGGAAAGCTGAATCACCTTTTTATTTTTCCAGGCTGGAGGTAAATTTTTTATTTTAACTGTTACATTTTTTATTTTGGGATTATAGGCGTTCCAAGCACCCCAAGCTGATAACACGACCATGAAAACAATTGAAAAAACCACTAAGTATTTATAATCAAAATCCTGCCCCGTAATTTTTGTCACCCCCACAATTAGCCAGGAAACCACGAGCGCCATAGTTAAATTCCAACCCATCCCTAGCCAAAAACTAAAGATGGTATAAATTATTCTAGCTAAAATTCCTTCACTATAATGCGCCAAAAAAGAAGATCCAATAAAACTAAGACTTAAAAACAAAAGTCCTCCTCCCAGCCACATTTTGACACTAATGCTACTGATGGCTAAAAATTTAACCAAAGACACGTACAGAAAAAGATGTCCTCCAAATAGAATAGAGACCAAAATAAATAAAAACATAATCAGGTTTAAAATATTCATACTATTGACTTTTCTTTATAAAAATGGTATGATTAAAGGCTGTACCTACATTATATCATACACTAAATCAAGCAAACATTAAAGAAAGGAGAGAAGTATGTCTGAAAAAACAGTTCAATTCGATTGCAAGGGAATAGGCTGCACTGGGACAGTTGTGGTATCTGCAGAAAATTTTTTAAGGATTGGAAGCCATAGCTGTAGTGCGTGCTCTCCTCCCCTTTATCCTTGCACCATCTGTGGCAAACTGCATGAAGAAGATGAAACTCCTGCCAAAAATCGTGGCGGAGATTCTTTCTTTTTTTGTTGGTGGTCAAATCGGCGTAAAGCAAAAAGACGGCAAAATGCTGTTCTTCTAACTTATTTGCAGTGCCATCTAAAATTCTGCCCGGATTTCGTTAAAGCGAAATCTGGTTTTTTTATTTTTCTTTTGCTCCAATTTTTATCCTAATGAAAATTCCAAACAATTAAATATACAGCGGTTAATCAAAAATAGTACTACTGGCAATAATCGAAAAAACTACTACTCTAAATTAAGTTTCATAAATTTACCGACGCTTCCTTTAAGCGTTAGTGGTTGTACAGTAATAAATTCAGGAATGTAACCTGATACGATTTTATTTTCAGATAGATGAGAATGTCCGCTCAAAACATATTTTATATTTTCATTTTCTTTTACTATTTCCAAAAATTGCGCAAACTCATAGATGGGTTCATTGGAATTTACAACAAAAGGTGGCTCATGCATAGCGACCAATACTTTTTTATCTGTTTTTAGCATTTCCCTAAACCAATCCAACTGGGTCTGAGACATTTTATTTTTTTCATTGGTATCCAAAACTAT
>JBBQOS010000005.1:0-29957 GCA_038331135.1 Candidatus Moraniibacteriota bacterium
GCTAAAGAAATTAAAAAAGATTTATTTGATTCAGAATGTGATACTTGCGGTGTAGTAATCCAAATCCCATTTAAGCCGGATGGAGAAAGGCCGACTTTTTGTAAAGATTGTCTTAAGGATTATCAACGAGCTATCGCTAGAGTCCAAAGTGAAGAAGCTGAAAATAAAAAAAGAATAGCTGAGAGTAGGGGAGATTTTTGTGAAAATAATAATCAGTCGAATAAAGATTATAAACTCGACTTAAAGGGTAAAATAAAAACCGAACAAAGAGTTTATAAAACATCCGAAAAGCCATTGAGCTTATCTCAGACAACATTTATGGCTCCTAAAAAAATAAAAAATATGAGTGCTGGCAGGGAGCTTTTAAAATTAAAAGAGATTATGGAAAAAAATCAATCCCAGAATCAAGCTGTAGATAAAACAGGGAGCATTGACTAATGTGCTGTCTAGATATAAAATAGCAAATGATAATAAATTTTAAAAAAGATATTTATTGAGAGTGCTCAATAGCTTTATCTGTACAAATAAAATGAATATAAAACCATTGAGAGATAATGTCGTTATAGCTCCAGAAAAAAAATCAGAAAAATCTAAAACAGATACCGGTATTTATTTACCAGAATCATCCATAGATGAAAATGAAAAACCACAAATGGGAAAAGTGGTGGCAGTCGGAGAAAGTACTAAAATAATTGTTAAAAAAGGAGAAAAAGTTATTTTTAATAAGTATTCTGGAACAGAAGTATTAGTGGGCGATGAAACCTATTTGATTGTTAAAAATGAAGATATCTTAGCGGTAGTGGTTAAATAAAAAATTTAAGATATTGAAGTTATCTATTTTGGTTTAAGAAAAAATACACATTGTAGGAACAGGGCATTGCCCTGTTCCTTGATTATTAAAATTACCTAGCTAGTTCGAATTTCTTTTCTTTCCAAGAAACAAATCCGCCCTTCATAGTGTAAGTAGCAAGAAAACCCAGATCGTTTAATTTGACCCCAGCTTTGAAATCTTCATCAGCATTCACTCCATAAACTAAAATTTCTTTGGAAATTGGAATTTCTGATTTTCTTTTTTCTAGTTCGTCTAACGGTATGCTTACAGCGCCAGCAATGTGTCCGGATGCATATTGAGAACTAGAACGGACATCCAGTATGAAGACAGGATAATTGTTATCAATAGCTATTTTAAGCTGTTCTGGAATAATGTATTCTATTTTTGACCAATCAGTCAAAGATTCTTTGTTGCCACCGCTGATTAATTGGTTGCCTTCTTCTACCCAGCCCACAATTCCGCCTGATAGCGCTATGACATTTTTGAATTTTAAGTCAGTTTTTAATTTTTTTATGATAGACGCCGTGTTGGTTTTTTTTTCGTAGTCATATCCGATTATAATGATAGTTTTATTAGTATCAAGCTTTCCTAAGACTTGTTCGAAATTATCAGGGGAGATGTTGATGGAGTCTTCAATATGATTTTTTTCAAAATTAACGGAATCTCTGATATCCAGCAAGGTCATAACCTCTCTTGCGATTATTTTTTCATTTAAATCAAACGCAGTCACATATGAATAATCTGTATATGACTCTTCTTTGGTTACTTTTTCAACTACGGGTTTATTTTTTTCAGTAAAGTAATTTCGACTTACGGTTATGGCTATAATTAGCAGAATTATTCCCATACCCGCAAAGACTATTTTATTTTCTTTTTTGTCTTTTGAATTCATGATTTATTTTAACACACTTCCTATAAAATTAGGATAACCATTGAGGAAATCCTCAATAGCAGTTTCATTTTTTCCAGCTAGCTGAATTTTAATTAGGACAATTATGCCATCATTGGTCTGAACTCCCACTTTTGAATCAGCATATTTAAAAATTTCCCCCAAATGGTGTTTTTCTGATAGAATATCTTTTTCAATCGATATTTCGGTAAGTGATATTTTTTGTAGATTGTCCTTGTTTTTCCAAAAAGTAAATATTCCCGGCCAAACACGAAAAGCTTTGAATTTATTATAAATATCCTGCGCATTTTCATCCCAAGTTATTTTGCCATCGGATTTTTCTATCAATTGGCACATAGTTACTTGAGCGTCGACTTGTTTTGTGGGCGTTATAGCTCCAATTATCCACTTCGGAATAGTATCTATAAGCAAATGAGAGGCAACTAGTGATAGTTTGCTAGTTAAAGTTACGTAGTCATCTTCAACGTCTATTAATACTTTCTTTTGAGATAAAATATCACCAGTATCAATGCCTTTATCCATAAGCATAATAGTTATTCCAGTTTCGGTCATTCCATTTACTAGCGCATTTTGAATAGGGGAAGCCCCCCTTAATTTTGGTAACAATGAAGCATGTACGTTGAGAGATTTGAATTTGGGTATTTCGAGAATGTCTTTTGGAATAATTTTTCCAAAAGCTGTTACAATAATTAAATCTGGGGAAAGATCTTCAAGCCACTTTTTAAAATCGCTATCCAGTTTTTGAGGTTGGAAAATGGGAATATTTTTTTCAAGAGCTAGCTTTTTTACCGGACTGATGAAATCTTTTTCGCATTTGCTTTTGGGCTTGTAGTCCGGTTGGGTAACCACGGCTAAAATAGGATAATCTTTTAAATAAAGTGATTCCATCACAATTTGAGCGATTTCGGGCGTACCCATAAAAACGATAGTAGGCTTGTTTATTTTTTGCATATTTTTTGGCCGATTAACGGCTTTTATTTGCTTATCTGTTTATAAAAACAACTCCATCTAAATGATCAATTTCATGCTGAAGAGCTCGAGCTAATAAATCAGTCGCCTTCATTTTACGTTTTTCTCCTCTTTCATTCAAGTATCTAACTTGAACTTTTTCAAATCGATTAACAGGAATAAATTTCCCGGGAAAACTTAAACAGCCTTCTTCGTTTTTAATTTTTGTTTTAGAATAAGAGGTTATTTTTGGGTTAATTAATATATAGGTTTTGCCCTGGTGCTCTATAACGCACAGTCTGATAGATTCGCCTATTTGTGGAGCTGCAAGCCCTAGACCCTTGTTTTCTCGCATAGTTTTAATCATTTCAGGAATTAGCTTTTGAATTTTAGAGTCAAGCGGATTTTTAATTTTTTGAGCTTTTTGATCTAAAATTGTATGGGGGTAAGTTAATATTTTCATGGGGGTGAGAAGCTTATTTATCAAAATTTTTGTAAATTTCTTTTATTTCTTTTGATTTATAAACTGTAATTTTAATTTGTCTCCCCTTAATTTCGGGAAGTTCATTGATTCTAACATCTTTTTGTTTTCCTTTCAAGACTTTTATATATTGTTTGTTTAAAGATTTTCCATCGACAGACGTCTCCCAAGTGAAATCTGAAGTATTTGAATAATTTTCTATTGTAAAATCTAGAGAATCACCCTCAATATTATTAAAATATAAAAACCAACCATCTTTAATGAGATGTTGTTTATTTTCAGAAATAGCCAAAAAGGAAAAACTAACTAAAACAATAGCAGTTAATGAGATTAAGATAAATTTTTGATTAAACATAAATTAATAAATTATTTATTTTTTAGAAAAGATAGAGAGACTGTCACTTTCGTAGATTTTAAAAAAATCAGGATTTGTTTTAAACTGAGGACCATCAACAGACGTATCAACGATTACATACTTCGTTTGAGTGTCTAAGAAGCATTGCTTGGCTCTTTGCGAAGATGGTTCGCTAATCATCCAAAGAGTACACATTTCTCGAGGCTTAGTAGGGTCTTCATATCTTTTAAAAAACCCTCGGGAAAAAGGATAATTGTAATCTTGCATAAAAAATAATTTCATCCAAGAATCAGTAGAAATATAGTTGTGGTCTTTAAGAACATTGGCAACATTAGAATTGGCGTTGAATTCTAAATGAGTAGCTAGAAATTTTGAGAGATGAAATGTCTGTAGGGATTTTTGGCTTTTTTGTCCATCGGATAATGATTGGGAATTATCATAGTAACCAGAAAAAATAGGCATAGAAAAAACTAAAATAAAAATAAGATAAATTATTGTCTTAGAGATAAAGAAAGTGTTTTTTAAATGTTTAATTAAGTATATGAAATAAAGCAATCCAAGCGCACCTGAAATTACGAAAGGAAAATTAGCGTAATTAGCTACTCGGTCAGAAGGAAGATTTATATGTAGCCAATCGGGTTGGTTGGTCATTATAAACAAGCAGCTTACCCAACCGACTAAAATAGCAGCTGGTATGATGTCTAAATAGTTATCTCTTGACTGAATATTTTTTTTTAGTAGGGGAACTAACGCTAGGATAATAATTCCAATTAAACCAAAAGTTAAGCGCATTTCTCCCACAGCGTATTTAAATTGTTCTAAGGTTAGACCGGCTCGAGTTGACTTGGAAGGTGCGCCTACGGCTGTGGCTGTTGCGGAAGGGGAGAGATATGTGGGGGCATAAATTAAGACCAAAAATAATAAAGCTCCCACAAAGAAGGCTATTATTTGAGGACGAAAAAATATTAATCGTAGATCAGCCAAGAGTTTTTTGTAATTAAGAGTAAGTTGGTTAAGTTTATTGACACCGTAAAATGATACCTTTGCGATAAAAAGTAGATTGAAGATTATTAAAATAAAAAATAAAATAAAAAGAAAAATAAATCCACTTAAATGATGGGTATAAAATAAACCGGCGCTTAAAAATAAACCCAGAAATAGCATCCAAGCGTTTTTTTCTTTTAAAGCTCGATAAAAAAAATAAAGGCAGAGCGGTATTAGCAGATTACCCACGAGATTTCCAATTACTCCTCCGCTGACAAATTTGGATTGGGGAGAGGCAACTGCATAAAGCGGACCGGCTAGAAATAGAGTTATTATAGCGAGGTTAGTGGGGTTAATAATTTTTTTATCAAAATTATTTTTTAAAAAACTATTGTCAAAAATTCTTAGCGATAAAATAAACATTGCCAAAAGGCTAATAATATTGATGCTAAACAAAATCAAAGCTGGGAAATAGGAATTGAAAGGAATTTTGGTTAAGATGTTTACTCCGCTAAAAATAAGATGCTCGCCAATAATAAAATCTGCAATTGGCTCGGATTGGACTTGGTAATGGCTATTGGTAGTTTCAACAATTTCATTTTTGTGATAATCCGGCAATTGTCCAGTTTCGGCAATTAGCTTAGACCAATACATATGATGACCCAGATCAGTAGCAGTTGGAAAAATAGCATCTTTGAGATAGGCGGTTTTAATAAAAATAGTTAAAAATAAAATAAGAATAATTAGTATTCCTTGGAGATGATTAAATTTAGGCAAGGCTGTACTTTCTGTTGGAGTTTCTCTGGGTAAGTTTTTTTTGAATTTAAATATCAAATAACAGCTCAGTGCAAAAAGAGGAATTATAGATAAAATTAAAGGTCTATTGATTTCAAATCCAATTTTGCCAAAGAAAATAAGTAAGAAATTAAAAGTTACAAAGCTGGTAGCGAAAGAAGTAGTTAAAATTTCAATCGGAGTGAAGAGTTTAGATGTTTTTTTTCTAAAAATAGCCAATATCAAAAAATATCCTGGGATAAGCAGAAGTAATACAAGACTTGAGAAAAATAATAAAAGTTCGCTAATTATAGACATATTCTATGGATTTAATATCGCTACAGACATATATATAATAGCACATAATGAGATTATTTGAAGGGGAGATGCACGATGTCTAATAAACAATAATCGATAATTAATCTTTAATCAATTTGTGATATTAAATGATTTAATAAATAAAAAACTTACTTGCATATGTAGGTAAATTAAAAATAAAGAGTGTCTAAATTCTGCACGTGCGTAAATTTGGACACTTTTTTATCCTTTTTACTTTTTCCGCCATATTCAACCACTGTCCTCATACGATAAGCTTAAGTTCCTTAAAATTTAAAAAAGAATGGTTAAAAATCTTCTTGTCTTCGGTAGTAAATATCGCAATCAATATTTGTGCGGTAATCTCGCTAAAATCGTGAAGCATTGCTAGAGACTCCCGTATGCCTCGGATAGCTTAGTGAGATGGATGGGTGACAATGACAAAATATGGTAATCGAAATTCTTTGATTTTTGTGGATAATAATACTAATATAGAGTTAAGTAGCATTTTACTGTAGCTGAAGGAACTATTTAAAAAGTTGAAATTAAAAAAATTTATGAAAAATAATGACTTGACCAAAGGAAACATCCCCCAACAAATAAAAATGATTGCCCTTCCTGCCAGTATCGGATTCTTTTTTAACACGATGTACAATGTCGTAGATACCTATTTTGGTGGCCTGGTTTCAACTGATGCCTTGGCCGCTTTGTCCTTATCTTTTCCCGTATTTTTTATTATTATTGCTTTGGGCTCAGGAATTTCTACTGGAGCTACGGCTCTAATTGCCAATGCTTTGGGAGCAAAAAATGAGAAAGAGGCTAAGATTTATGCCATACAGTCAATCAGTTTTTCGGTGGTGGTTAGTTTAATTTTAACTGTATCGGGGCGTGTTGTGGCTCCTTATCTTTTTGGGATTTTGGGAGCGCAGGGTGAATATTTGAGGATTGCAGTGGAATATATGAATGTTATTTTGTTAGGCTCAGTTTTTTTTGGATTAACTTTCGTTATCAATGGCATTTTAAATGCTCAAGGTGATACCAAAACTTTTCGCAATTTTTTAATAGTAGGCTTTTTTCTCAATTATTTACTTGATCCGGTATTTATGTTTGGTTGGCTGGGTTTTCCGACGCTGGGATTAGCCGGAGTGGCTTGGGCTACGGTAGTAATCCAGGTGATTGGAACAATTTATATGGGAAAAATTTTGGTGCAAAGAAATATTTTCAATCGAGAAAACTTCCCCTTGCTTTATCCTCAGAAAAAATATTTTAAAGAAATTTTCAAACAAGGTTTCCCAGCTAGTCTAAACACAATGACGATAGCCATTGGTATTTTTATCATCACTTATTTTATCGCTCCTTTCGGCAAGGCTGGGGTGGCTGCATATGGCATTGCCACTAGAATTGATCAAATTGCCCTGATGCCGACTATCGGTTTAAATGTAGCCGCTTTGACTTTGGTAGGCCAAAATAATGGGGCTCGGCAGTTTGATCGTTGTTTGGAAATATTTAAAGTTGTTATGCGTTATGGGGCGTGGTCGGCACTTATTGGGATGGTGGGAGTCTCTATTCTCGCCAGACAGATGATGGAATTTTTTACAAATGACAGTGAGGTGATAGAGATAGGCGTGCATTATTTGCGGATTTCTATCTGGGTTTACGGTGCCTATGCTACTTTATTTATAATTATGTCTGTTTTACAAGGACTGAAAAAGCCCAACTTTGCTTTATGGATTGGAGCTTATAGGCAAATTATCGCCCCAATTATTTTCTTTTATATTTTTAGCCAAGCCTTAGGCTGGAAGCTGGATGGTGTTTGGTGGGGCATCTTTGCTATTAATTGGACGGCTGTCGTTATTTCAATTCTCTACGCTAAAAAAGTTTTTAATAAGATTTTTGTTGACAACATCTAGAGAAAATTTTGATTATTTTTTTTTAAACTTGAATTAAAGATGTGAGAATCTGAAAGTTTAAGAATAAGATTTGAGAAGTAAAAAACATTTACTTATATGTGTAAGTAACTGTTTTTTTTATTGTTTTGATGTTTTTAGGCTAATTTGTTTTAATGACACATGACTGTATGTTCCTCAATTCTTCCAAATATCTTTTGCTCACAGCTTCCCAAGAGAAGTTTTCAAAAGTAAAATTTTGAGCGCGTTTACCAAAAGCAGTGCAAAAAATTTCATCTTCAAGAATGGCTTTTATTTTAAAGGCATACTTTTCGGCATTGCCGGGCTCTACCATAAACCCATTTTTTCCATTTATAATGGCATCTTTAAGCCCTTCTAAATCAGAAGCGACCACTACCTTAGCGCAAGCAGCTCCTTCAATAGCATTAATGCCAAAACCTTCCATAGAGCCGGGAACGGGAATATTGGGAGAGACAAACATGTCCACAGTATTAAAAAGAAGATTCATTTTTTCTTGAGCAATATTGGGAAAAAGAAAAACTCTTCCGACCAGATATTTATCTTGAATATTTTTTTCACAATCAGGAAAAGTATCATTATCGCCAACTGTTTTTTTAGCCACTCTGCCACCTGCTCCAAGTAAGATATAATTAGCCGGCAAAAGGGGCATTACTTCTCGTATAAACCAATCCAATCCTTTGTGTTTAACAAATCTTCCAACTCGTAAAATTACTTTTGTATCGACTAAATCTATATTTAAAAAATTGGCTAAATCTTTTCTAGTAAAATCATTAGAAACCTTATTAACGTCAAATCCATTTGGGATAAAAACGCACTTACTTTCATCAATGCCTAACTTAACTGCTTCTGAGATTGTAGAATTTCCTACCATGATTAATTTGTCCATTTTGCCAATAGCAGGGATAATAAGCATTTTGTAAACTTTTCCCAAGAAAGATTTTTTATAAGCAAAAGTTAAGTCCAATCCATGAACAATACATACAAATTTTTTCTTGGGATGAAATAATTTTAAAAATATTCCCAAAGGAGCCAGTACGCCATCGCCAAAAAGAACCACGTTATATTTCCAAAGAGAAAAAAGAGAAACAAATGTCGATTGAATTAAGAAAAGCGGTAGAAATTTTTTGCCACGCTTGTTGGCAATTATTTTTACCGCAGTTAATTGAGAAAGCTCAGTAGCAATACCGTAATTTTGATTTTCTATTCCGCCCAAAACAGGAGGATAGGCGCGAGAGATAAATAGCACTCTGGGGTTTTTATTCATATTTTTTGTGTTCATTCTTCTTTTTATTATAGAAGTATGATTTTAATAAATACATCTGATCTTCGGTTAGCTTGCGATTGGTCTTTATCATATCGGCAATTAGAGCAAAAATTATAGTCTGCAATCCAATAAGAAACAAAACAGCTGAGAGTAATAGGTAGTTTCGATAGGGAGATACTTTAAAATTTTGGAAGTAAAAAAATAGAAAGACAGAAAAAATAATTAGAGAAATGAGAACCAAGATTGAGCCAGGGATGCCAAAAAATTTCATAGGTCGCACATCGCGAATGGCTTTGATAATTATCTTAAAACTATTATTTACAAAATGGAAGACGCTTTTAACTACGCGAGATTTTCTATCAGCAAAATAGGTCACCTTAACTGGAATCCATTTTAATTTTAGATTTTTACCCAAAGCGTCAATAATGGTTTCTTGGGTGTAGGTGAATCCTCCGGGCAAATTAAGCCTAAGCATAGTTTCGCTATTCATAGCTCGAAAACCGCAAGTTAAATCTTTAATTTTAAATTGCATAAATTTACCTACGATATTGGCAGCAAATCTGTTAAGAAAATCTTTTATCCAGGGAATATTTTTGGCTTTGTGCTCCCCAAATCTGTCGGCGATAACCATATCAGACTCTCCATTTAAAATGGGGTCAATCATTTTTTGGATATCATTGGGGTCGAATTGTCCATCAGCGTCAATATTAACCATAATATCAGCTCCATTTTCCAGGGCGTTGGTGACGGCTGTTTTAAAAGCCACCCCAATTCCTCGGTTAGTAGAATGTGAAACGATAATATCTGCTCCAGCTTGGCGAGAAACCTCAATGGTTTTATCTTCAGATCCGTCATTGGTTACTTGAACCAAAACTTCACTAATCCCTTTAAGTTTTCTGGGAATTCTTTTGATTGTCTGTCCAATTTTTTCTTCTTCGTTATATGCAGGTAAGTTTACAATTAATTTCATAGTTTATAATTTATAGGCTTAGAATAGTCCTTCAATTTTTTAAGTCATTATAATATTAGCCCAAAATCGCTAGTTTGACAACAGAAAACATAGCAAACTCTAGAACATGGAACATGTAGCATAAAAATATGAAAGCATCAAATCTGTTTAATGTTATTTTGTCAGAATGTCAATATGTTAACGTGCTAAAGCGCTTAGACTTGTTTTTTTATGAGACATGGAAAACCCAAGGGTAAATGTGCCCATGAAGGTATGCCGTATGAAGAATTTATAATGGTTTTTGGATCGGAACACAGAAACCTTTCTAAACATAGGTTAAATAAAAAAGCATCAGAAGAAATAAAAAGATTTATAAATTCTGATTTTTGGAAGCGTATTTTAAAAGAAATAAAGGCTTGCGAAGATAAAATAGATAAATAGTTGATTAGCGCTCGTTGCCATTTATTATTAGTTGGCAAATCATGCTTTTTAGATTAAAATATTATATGAGGTAGTTAGATTTATTTTATAAAACTTTATGTTGGGAAGAATATTGAGATTGGATTGGATTTTGATAACGGCGGTGTTGTTGCTTTTGGGAGTGGGCTTATTAGCTCTTTATAGCATCTCGGTTTCTGAAAAATTTAATGTAGGCGAGGCGACTTTCTTTAGCAAGCAAATGGTGGCTTTTGCGGTGGGGATTATAATTATGTTTACATTTTCTTTAATGGACTATCATAATTTTAAATCTCACAGTAAGATAGTATATTTTTTGATGATTATTGTTTTAATATTGGTACTGATTAAAGGTTCGTTGGTAAGAGGAACTACTGGTTGGATATCTATCGGGTTTCTCAATTTTCAGCCAGTGGAAGTTGCCAAGGTTTTATTGATTTTGTCTTTAGCAAGTTTTATTACCAAAAGTAAGGCGATGTTGAGCGAAATAACTAGATTGGTGGCCTCTTTTTCGTTAGCAGGAGTGGCTATCATCTTAGTTTTATTGCAACCTGATTTTGGAAGTGCTTTGGTTTTGATGGCGATAGTGGTAACGATGTTACTCCTTTCAGGAATAGAATGGAAATATCTGGCAATAATGGTCGGCTTGGGAATTTTAAGTTTAATAATAACTTGGTTTCTTTTGGCTGATTATCAAAAAAATAGAATAATAAACTTTGTTAATCCTGAAAATGATCCAAGGGGTAGCGGTTACAATGTTATTCAATCAATGGTGGCAGTGGGTTCGGGCGGGCTAACTGGAAAAGGATTGGGACATGGATCGCAATCACAACTTAATTTCTTGCCAGAAAATCATACCGATTTTATTTTTGCCGTCATCGTAGAAGAGTTTGGCGTTTTGGGAGCGGGAGTGATAATTATTTTGCTAATAGTTATCTTTTATCGATTAAAAAAAACAGCTCAAATAGCGATGGATAATTTTGGATATTTAATAGTAGCAGGCAGTATGGCGATGTTTTTTGTCCAAGTAGTAGTTAATATTGGTATGAATATTGGAGTGATGCCAGTCACGGGAATACCTTTGATATTCCTTAGCTACGGCGGAAGTTCGTTGGTGGTATCTTTTATGACAATCGGAATTATTAATAATATATTTTTAGTTAGTCGAAGAAATCTAGAAACACGAATTCAAGTAGGCGATGACTTTTGATTTTACTAATTACAAATCTATACAAATATACAAATCATAATTCAATAAAAAATCATTATTTATAAAGTATGAATTCAATAATTCGAGAATTTATGATTGTTGAATATTGAAACATTTTAAAAGGGTTGATTTTTCTATATAAATATGTATAATAGTTATTATGAGAGAACAAGAATATAACTTAAAAAATCTGACCAAATGTCCACTGTGTAAGACTAAATATGACAATTCTCAAACTTTCGTTTTGGAAGAGGGAGTAAGTAGAACTATCTTTCATTTAACTTGCAGTAAGTGTCAGAGCGCTTTACTAGCCTTTATCACAGAGGGAAAAAAAGGAGTTGTTAGCTTAGGTATGGCAACTGATTTAAGTGTTGAGGAAGCTCGTCAGATGTTCAAAAAATCTCCCATTAGCAAAGAAGAAGTTTTGACAGTCTATAAGTATTTAAATAATAAGTAGAATGAAATTGGATTTGCAGAGATAGTTTCGTAAATAGTTTTTCTGTAAATGTATTTCGGTAAAAGAATTATGAAAAGTGTAACTTTAAAGGCAGATTTAAGAGATTTGGAAAAAGAAAATATTAATGATAAAAGAAAGGCGGGAATAATTCCAGCTGTTTTATACGGTCAATCAAAAGATAATAAAAATGTTTGGGTAAATGGATTAGAATTTGGTAGAGTTTTTGAAGAAGCCGGTGAAAACACGGTGGTTGCGTTAGAAGTTCAAAATGGAGAAAAAGAAAATGTTATAATTTATGACTATCAAACAGATCCTCTTTCTGGCAAGGTGATTCACATTGATCTTTTGAGAGTCAATATGAAAGAGGAAATTGAAACAAAAATTCCATTGACTTTCATAGGTGAAGCTCCGGCTGTAAAAGAAGGTGGTGGAACATTGGTTAAATCTATGGATGATATCGGCGTAAAATGTTTGCCAGGAAATATGCCCAAGGATTTTACTGTTGATTTAAGTACACTGGCTAGTTTTGAAGATAGAATTACTGTGGGAGATTTAGTCATTCCTGCAGATGTAGAAGTTTTGGACAATCCAGAAACAATCATTGCTTCCGTGAGCGCTCCAAGAAGTGAAGAGGAGCTAGCTGAACTTAATGAAAAAGTCGAAGAGGATGTATCTAAAGTAGCTGATACCAAAGAAAAACCAGCTGAAGATGCAAAAATAGAAGATAAAAAATAGTTTTGTTTGCAAAAATCTCCCCTAGTGGGAGATTTTTTGTTTAATACAACTTTTAATCACTCGCATCGTGGGTGATACCCGGCCAACGATAAATTGTTTCTTAATTCTTAAATTGTGAATCTTTTATATTATTTTTGTGGTATAATTTATTAAGAAACTGTCTAAAAAATTAATACGCTAAATTAAAAACAAGTTAATTTAATGGATGCAATCAAAGAAAAATATGATGTAGTCGTCGTGGGAGGAGGTCCAGCTGGAAGCACAGCTGCTTTTTATATTGAAAATCTAAAGGTGTTAATCATAGATAAAAGTGATTTTCCTAGGCATAAAGCTTGTGGTGGAGGTTTGATTAGTAGCAAAGATTGGCCTTTGGAATTTAAAAATTATAACAAAATAAAAGATGAGTTAAGACATTTCTCTTGCGATTCAATAAAAATGTATTGGAATAAAATGTATGTAGCCAAATGTCAATTTAAACATCTCTTTGATCAGGTTAGCAGATATGAATTTGATAATCTTCTCTTGGGAGAAGCTTTAAAAAAAGAGAATGTTCAATTTTTAAAATTTGACTTACGGAAAATTGAAAAAGAAAATTTAGATGGCAAGGAAGTCTATAAAATATCAGATGGTCAAAAAGAAATCATTGCCGATTATATTATTGGAGCTGACGGAATGTATAGTAAAGTTTCAAAATTTTTGGGAAATAAAAATCACAAAAGGCATCAATTCGGATATTGTTTGGAGTATGATATTGTTTGCGATAAAAAAGACAAAAATATTCATGTCATTCCTGGCTACGGTTGGGAAATTGGATATTCTTGGATTTTTCCAACTATCGATGGTTATCAAGTTGGGATTGGAATTATGCGAAAGCCTAGAAAGAATCTAAAATACTACTTAGATGATTTTTTAAAATGGTCTATTGAAAAAGAACTAATTCCAGAAAAATATATAATACGAAAAATATTTGGAGGGGCAATACCCCTTAAAGTAGTAAAAAATTATTGCACAGATAATATTTTGCTTTGCGGTGATGCGATGGGGCTAGTAAAACTTTTGACTGGAGAAGGTATTTATTATGCTCTAAAAAGTGGTAAAATCGCCGGTCAAGTTTTATCTGAAAGTCAGAAAAATTTGAAAAAAAGATATCGGAAAAAAATCAGACCATTATTTTGGGATACATTTTTAGTTCCTTATGTACCGCCTAAAATTTTTACGCTTCTTTTTTGGGCCACATTTTTCCACGTTGGACGGATCTGGAATTTTTTTAGAGTAGGTAATTTTATAGTAAGTTTTTTTATAAAAATTGCCATTCACAGGAAAAGCTCAAGAAAGGGAAGCTATTACCGGGATGAAAAGATTAAGATAGGGAGATGAAAAAGTTAAAAATTCAACCTGACCGCAATGCCTTGTTTATAAGTTTAGTATAAATAGCGGTATAAAGATAAAATCGAAAAATTTTAAGTTAGGAAAATAATATTATTTGCGATGGCAGGCGGAAGTGCAAAATTAAAAATTAAAGAAAATAATTCAAAAATACATTAAAAATATCTCCTGCTGGGATAAAACACTACAGTATTATCATAGGTGTGAGTTTGGTAGAACTCGCGATATTGGAAATTGCGAAGCAGCTGTTTATTGTTAGAAAGAATAAATAAATTTAATTGACTAATCTATTTTTTGTTGCTATTATTGACGATGTTATTGAAGTTTTTTTGTGTGTTTAGTTAAATGTATTTTTGCGCTGTTAGCTCAGTTGGTAGAGCAGTTGCCTCTTAAGCAAACGGTCGAGGGTTCGAATCCCCCACGGCGCACAGGCAAGCATTGAATATGCCCCCATAGCTCAACGATGGAGCTAAAAGTGTCAGCTTTTAGGACTTCTAAGTTGTTCTATAGTAGCTGTCGACAATTTAATACATGCCCCCATAGCTCAACGGATAGAGCAACAGCCTTCTAAGCTGAAGATCTAGGTTCGATTCCTGGTGGGGGTACAAACATAATAATATTCCATCTTCAGATCTATAGGTTCTCAACCAGAGGTTGACCATCCTCTGGATGGGATTCCTGGTGGGGGTACAAAATAAAACGCTCAACTGACCTAGAGCTGAAAGTGAATAGCTTTCAGGACTTCTAAGCTATGGAATTAGGATTTATTTCCTGGTGGGGGTACAAATTAAAACTTTAAACAAAATAAAAACGTTTAACTCAATAGAACATTATTTTATAAAAATGCTATCGTAGAGTTATGACACAATAGATTCGTGGTTATTTTTTTTTAATGTAATTATTTTAGTTTATGATAAAATTTTTCAAAGATAAAAAAAATATCTTGGCGGTGATGTCGGAGAGAACAGATGGTCCTATGAAATTATCGGAGAGCGATTTAATTATAAAAAATAGAAATAATTTCTTTGGTAAAAGCGGAATTAATGAAGAGAATGTTTTTATAGCCGAGATAATCCACGAAAGCAATGTGGTAATTGTGGATAAAAAATCACCTCAAATAATTGAAGAGGCTGATGCACTGGTAACTAAAGAAAAAATATTTTTAGCCATAACAATAGCTGATTGTGTGCCGGTTTATTTTTATGATGAGAAAAATAAAATAGTGGGATTGGCACATGCGGGTTGGCGGGGAATTACAGGAGGAATAATTGAAAACACTTTAGATAAAATGAGTTTACTGGGAGCAAATATAAAAGAAATTGAAATAGAAATGGGTCCTGGGATAAGAAAATGCCATTTTGAAATAAAAGAAGATGTGCTTGATAAATTTGGAAAGTATCCTGAATTTGTAATAAGAAAAAGTAGCAAGATTTTCGTTGATCTGTTTGAAATTATTAAAAAAGAAGCTTTGGGCTTCGACGTGAAAGAAAAAAATATTCGTGACTTTGGAGAATGTACTTATTGTAATAGTAAAAAATATTTTTCTTATCGTAGGGATAAACCCAAAGAAGTACAATCTATGATGGCGACGATAGGGATGGAATAATCATTTTAACATATTAACTCGTTAGCACGTTAACATATTAGCTCTTTAACCTAACTAGCATGTTAACATTTTAAACAACGAGACTGCTTCGCTCCACTCGCAGAGACAAATGATACGAACGAGCTTGGGTCTTTGCGAGGGTACTCCCGTGGCAATCTCAAACGATAATATCTTCTAATTTTATTCTTTAGAGTTTTAGATTACGAGACTGCCACATTATTTTTTGAGTACAAAAAATAATTCGCAGAGACGACGTACGACAAGATTCCACAAACTTGCCTGCTCTCCGTCGGTATAGCCTTTGGCGGCGTACGACCGGTAGATAGAAATTAATTTATGAAAATCATAACTCCGTTTCCGAAATTATATTTTCTGGAATGACAGTTGATGTAGCGAATATTTATTTAAGCGCCGTTATCTTTTTGGTATTCTTTCCATTCTTTATCAGACCAGTTTTTGGGTTTAGAAGTTAACATTTCACCAGGTTTTGGATAATCATCTGGAGAATTGTAACTGCTCTTGAAATCGTCATTAATAAAAATATTTCCGCTGGCATCAATAACTTTTTGATAAAAAACTGTTTTCATAGCTCCATTGGATTCTCTAGATAAAATATGCGGACCGTCTACTTCTGTTTTTCTCCCATCATCTGTGCCATAAAATTTAAAAATCAGAGATTTTTTGGCTGTATCAAGCTCAGTCTTAATCAAAATGTGCCCAGGTGTGTTATTTTTAAAACGTAAATCTGGATTGGGAATATAAACAGTGCTGTCCATTCCTTGAGGGTCGTAGTAATGAACAGGGTAGGCGTGATTTCGCCGAGCGGTTATTTTAAGTCCGCTATAAATAGCAGCACGAAAAGCGGTAGTGGAGACTTGGCAAACTCCCCCGCCAAACTCCGGCTCGGTTACACCCTTTTTGATAACCAGTTCCTGCTTGTAGCCATGTTCACCATCGACTTCACCTAAGTTTTTTACAAAAGAAAATTCTTCCCCAGGTTTTATAAGGATTCCATCAAAACTATTAGTCGCTACTCTTATATTATGAATTCGACTGAGGGTGGAGCCAGTGAAGTTTGATTTTCCTTCGCCAATAAGAGTTGTGATACCCAATTTATCAGCATCATTGTCTTTGATGTTGGGTTCAATTATAGTAAAAGAAATTTTTAATTCATTGGAAGTTTGTTCTTTGGCAAAGAATTTTTCTATATCTTTGAGACTTTGCTCTATATTTAGCTTGTAGCCATTTTGGCTAAGGGAAAAATTGGAAACTCTTCCATCAATTACGGTGAAAGTGGAATCTTGAGGCATTCTGTTATATTTCTTAGACAGATCTTCTAAAAATAAAGTGGTAGTCTTTTTATCTAAAGTGCTACTTTCTATTTTTCTAAGAGTGTGCTGAATTTTTTCAGTCTTAGTTAAATCACATATTATTTTAGAAGTGGGGCAGTATTGGATATTTTCTATTTCTGATTTGTACGCCGAATCGTAAACCAAAAAAGGCTTAAACATAAACCATTTATGAAAATCATTTTTGGAAACGCTTATTTCTTGCTCAGGAATTTTTATGGTTAATTTTTCAAAGTTATTTGATAAAGCTAAGGCAGTATCTCTGACTATAAAAAAATAAAAAAGGCACAAGATTAGAGTATATTTAGTTGGCTTTAATTTATCTTTCATCTTTTATGCTCTGTAATTAAAAATATTTACTCGGATAAAAATTATAACATAAAACTGCTAGAAATTGTATGTAGCAGTTTTATTTATGTTTGAAATATTTTTTTAAAAAAACCACCTAGAATCCCCTTACCTTAATTCGTTTAGTTTTATTGGTATCAGCCTTGGGTAATTTGATGGTTAAAATTCCATTTTTTAAAGCAGCTTCTATTTTTTCAGCCATAACATCTACAGGTAAAACAACTGATCTAGAAAAACTTCCCCAATAACATTCTTGATAGTAAAAATTTTCTGCACTTACGTTTTCTTCAAATTTCCTCTCGCCTTTAATTGTGATCATATCGTTGTTGATAGAAACATCCAAATCTTCGGGATTAACTCCAGCGATAGTAGATTTGATAATAATGTCTTCATCTGTCTGAAAGACATCTATGGTGAGTTGTCCATCTCCAGATTCATCAGTATTTTCAGTGGCTCCCCAATTGTCAGAAAAATTAGCACTGTTATTTTCTAGGTTTGAGCTAGGAATAGAGATATCTTCTATTTCATCTTCACTAGATATGTTCATGGGTCGGATTGGCGTAGATAAGTTTTCATCTTCCATAGTTACTCTTTTTGAACCGATAAGTTTTTCCATAAATGATTTTTTTTCTTTTGTCATATTTTTTTATTTTTTTTCTAACTAATAAGTGTTTGTGTGTAAAATTGATTAAACTATTTTTAGATAAACATTAGTACATTTAAATTATAGAATATTTATTAATCTGAAGCAAGCTTTTTATTCACAGTCAGCAAGCCATATATGTTTATGGACAGAAGTAGGGCTAAAAGTGCGTATTTGATGCCAGAATTATAGTAATCTAAGTGAATTATGGAGTAATTGTAAAAAAAGTGAATAACAATATTGAAAAGGAGGATTTTTATATTTAAACCATTCTTTTCTGAAATAGTTAAAAAATATCCTAAAGTTCCGAAGGTTAAAATATGGAGAGGGGCGGTGGATAGGACACTAATAAGCGAAAAATCTATTTTTTCGGAAATATTTTTTTGGTAGATTATAAAAGCCTCTATTAAAGAAAATCCGATTCCTGCTAGCCAGGCATTCAATATGGATCCTCGACCGTAAGAAATGGGGAGTATCTTTTTGGCAGTAATGAAATATTTAAAAGCCTCTTCGGAAAATGAATAAACAATCAAAAGAAACAATGAGCTCAAGAAAACGTCATTAACTTCTAATGATTGCTCGAAAGATATTATTAGGGAGATGGCAATCAACTGAAAAACTAAAGACATCCCAGCGACGATAACTCCCCAAAAAATAGATTGAATGGCGTTTTGAATGTACATTTTTGTTTTTGTTTATTGATTTAAGAATTTAGGAATCTGGGAATTTGAGATTTTTATTTTAGTTTTTCTAGATATTTTTCCATTTCCAAAATATCTGATTGAGCTTTTGCTAGTTTTTCTTTTTCTTGAACTACTATTTGAGCAGGGGCTTTTTTAGCAAATTCTTTATTAGAGAGTCTTTGCGCCAAGTCAGTAGTATATTTTTTTAGATTGGATAACTCCGTTTGAATTCTTTGCTGTTCAGCCACCTTATCAATTTCATTGATTAGATAGATTTCAATTCCACTAGCGATAGTATAAAGAGCTTCAGCTGGTTTCTCTCCATTTTTCTTTATAACCAATTCTCCAACTCCAGTACGGAGATTTTTAATTAAAATTCCTTCGTTTTTTATTATTTCAAAATCATTTCCAGTGTATATGATGGTCTTTAATTTTTTAGTGGGCTCAATTTTATTCTCGGCGCGTAAATTTCGAATAGCGGTCACGATGGCTTGAATTTTTGTAAATATGTAACGTTCGGTTTCGATATTTTCGCCCACAATATCATCCCAGTTTTCCAAAGTTGGCCAAGTTTCAATTAAAAGTAATTTAGCTTGATTAAAATTGGACCAAATTTCTTCGGTTACGAAAGGAATGAAGGGATGCCAAAGTTTTAGTAAGTCTTTCAGTATTTTCGCTAGAATAATATTTTTTTCTACTTGGTTGTTTTCAAATTTAGCTACTTCCAAATACCAATCGGCAAAATCATTTTTGGTAAAATTTTGAAGTTTTTCGCCAGCTAATGAAAAATTATATTTTTCCAAATCATCGGTAACTTCAACAATTATTTTTTTTATTTTATCAACAATCCATTTGTCAGCGTAGGTGAGATTCTCTTCTTTAATTTTTTCATCAGCAGTGTTGTCTCCAATTTTAGCTAAGACAAATCGGCTAATGTTCCACAGTTTATTAACAAAATTACGGTAGCTTTCAATTTTTATTTCTCCCAAGTTCATATCATTTCCAGGAGAGGATCCAATGAGGACAGAAAGTCGAACGGAGTCTGTGCCGAATTTTTCAATCATTTCAAGAGGTTCAATTCCATTGCCTTTTGATTTGGACATTTTGTGTCCCTTTTCATCACGGATTAATCCAGTGAAATACAAGTTTTTAAAAGGAATTGTTTTTGTCTTATATAAACTAAGAATTATCATGCGAAAAGCCCAGAAAGGTAAAATATCGCGACCCATAATCATATTATTGCTAGGGTAAAAATCTTTAAAATCTTTTCCATCAGGATATTTCAGCGTGGTGTAAGCCCATTGGCCTGATGAAAACCAGGTGTCAAAAGTGTCATCTTCTTGCACCCAACCTTCTCCAGGTGATTCTAATTGAACTTTTATTTCCCCATCTTTGTACCAAGCGGGAATTCTAGGACCCCACCAAATTTGTCGAGATATACACCAATCATGAACATTTTCAATCCAGTTGAGCATTATTTTTTTGAAAGAAGCTGGTTGTATTTTTATGTCTTCATTTAGGATGATTTTTCTGGCTTCTTCTTTGAGTGAGAAATTTTTATGATTAACGTTAATGAACCATTGTTCGGATGGAATTGGTTCAATAGGCGTTTTACAACGTTCACAGATAGATAAATTTTGAATATAGTTATCTTCGATATGATCAATTAATCCCATTTTTTTCATATCGGCAACTATTGCCTCGCGAGCTTTCTGAGTAGTCATTCCGGCATATTTTCCGCAATTATTCATCATTTTACCCGACTCATCTATTATTTGTCGAGAGGGCAGATTGTGCCGAATGGCAATTTCATTATCGACAAAACTATGGGCGGGAGTAACTTTTATCGCGCCTGATCCGAAATTCATATCAACTTCTTTATCGGCAATAACTTCAACTTCAAATTCACCCAAGACTCCTGGTATCATATATTTTTTACCCACCATATCTCGATATCTATCATCATCAGGATGGACTGCGACAGCTGTATCTCCCAATTTTGTTTCTGGACGAGAAGTAGCCAAGACAAAAGGACCATATTTTATCCAGTATAATTTTCCTTGAGTCTCTGCGTGTTCGACTTCGACATCAGCCAAAGCACTGGCACAACGAGGGCACCAGTTTATTATTCTTTTTCCTTTATAGGCCATTCGATTTCCTTCACTATCTATTTCATTATACATTTCTACAAAAGTTTCTAGAGCTATATTTACTATATCAGGATTAAGTGTAAATTTTTCCCTGCTCCAATCGGCGCTGAGTCCAAGTTTTTTTTCTTGGTTTCGCATGTACTGAGAGCGATCAATGCAGAAATCATAAATTTCTTGGTAAAATTTATCTCGGCCTAAGTCATATCTAGAAATGCCTCTTTCTTTTTTAATTTTTTTTTCGTAAACAACTTGGGTTTGAATTCCAGCGTGGTCTTTGCCTGGCAGAAGAAGAGTTTTTTTCCCTAGCATCCTATTATATCTTCCTAGTAAATCCATAGTCACATAACCGCTAGCGTGTCCGATATGTAATTCTCCATTAGCATTGGGTGGCGGTAAGATGTTGGCGTATGTTTCTTTTCGCTCAGATAAATTATCCGGATTAAAAAAACCAGAGTCTTCCCAAATTTTGTAAATTTTATCTTCAACTTTTTTCGGATCGTATATTTTTGGCAATTCTTTGGTGGTCATAATTTAGATATTTTAAGCAAATGTTATGTATTTAGTTTAGCAGAAGAAGGGATGTTTTTCAAGGGAAACAAATTGTTTGTAAAGAGGAAATGAAAAATTATAGGAAGATAGGAATTTGAGAATGTATGAAACTATTAAGTTGGGATTTTATGAATTTAATTTTAGAAATAAAAAATTTACTTATGTATGTACGTAAATTTTTTATTAATATACAATTAATTTAAAATCCGTTAACAAATAAAAAGTGTCCAAATTGTGCACGTGCGTAAATTTGGACACTTTTTTTATTTTTTATTGTTACTTTGACAATCCACTGCCCCCCCTATAAGCCAAATCCAAGTTCCTTAAAATTTAGAACAGGAGGTGATGGCATAGAGCAGAGAAGACAGAACATTTAGCATAGGGCACTCAGTATGTAGCATAGAACATGAAACACGTAACATAGTGCATAGAGCATAAAATAAAAAAATGTTGCAAATATTTTTTATCAAATAAGAAATAAATTTAAAATGGTTGGCAATCTTGAGATTGCCAACCATTCAGCTACTTTATTTCTTAAAGGCATTGTCCTCGTAGCATGC
The DNA here is from genome assembly GCA_038331135.1 of Candidatus Moraniibacteriota bacterium. Taxonomy (GTDB): domain Bacteria; phylum Patescibacteriota; class Minisyncoccia; order Moranbacterales; family UBA9337; genus UBA9337. The sequence goes on from JBBQOS010000005.1 coordinate 21,873, forward strand.
CTTACAAATTCCATGACTCTTTGTGATGCAGGCGGGGCTATCATTTACTCTGGTTTCAGAGAAATATTTTTTTGTATGATCTTTGAATTCCCCCATTTGCCTTTTGCAATATTGGCAAATAATAATAAATTCTTTCGTTCCCTTGGGATTAATCGCTTCTCTGCATTCTGGGCATATATTTTTGGGCAAATGTTGAGAAATAATTGGGGATATGCTATGTGCTTCATATTCACTAGAATCCCTATAGAAAGGTTTTTGACAATCCGTGCAACTAAAAATATCCATTGGCATTTTTTTCATGGCACTATCCTCCAAGGTATGGTTAGCAAAAATTGAAATCAAACTATTATTATTTGAAAAAAAAGAGCTTAAGATAACTAAAATACATACTGTTCTGTTTTTTTAAAAATGTCAACTTTTTTTTAATCCATTTACTTTTAAATTTTCAATTGAGCACTGGCTTGGAGCGTGTGCCAATTTTTGAGAGTTTTATTTTTTTGGGTTAAAGTCATTTTTTCCCAGCGATAGCTGGCGGCCATCGCAATCATAGCAGCGTTATCAGTAGAATAAACAGCGGATTGGGATTGGTAATTTATGTGTGGTACTTTTTTGCAAACAGCTTTACTCATTTTTTCTCGCAGATTATCATTGGCTGAAACTCCTCCAGCAATAAAAATAGTTTTTGGATTATATTTAAGAGCAGCTTGGATAGTCTTAATAACTAAAATGTCAGTTGCTGCTTCTTGAAATTCATAGGCGGTTTCCTTAATAAATTTTAAAGGCAATTTGAAATTTTCTTCTAAGTTGTTTTGTTTTCTGTAATTTTTTACATAATAAAGTACCGAAGTTTTTAAGCCGGAAAAAGAAAAATTAAAATCATGGCTGTGTAACATTGGTCGAGGAAAAATCGGCTTGTGGGAATTTTTTTTTGTTTTTTTGTTTTTATGTTCTTTTGCTTTTTGAGAAATGATTGGTCCTCCAGGATAACCCAATCCCAAGATGCGAGCCACTTTATCAAAAGCTTCTCCGGCCGCGTCGTCTTGAGTTTCTCCAATGACTTTATATTTAAAATGATTGGTCATTAAAATTAATTGAGTGTGTCCACCCGAAACAACCAATGCTAATATGGGAAAAATTTTTAACTCTTTCTGCTGTGTATCTTGTATTGTGTATTGTGTATTTTGTTTAGAATTTATTGTTTGTGATTTGGTGTTTATGCTAATTTTATTTTCAATAAAATTAGCATAAATGTGTCCTTCGATATGATGAATTCCCAAGAGTGGTTTTTGATATATATAAGATAGAGTTTTGGCAAAATTGGTGCCGATAAGTAAAGCTGGTATAAGTCCTGGCCCCTTGGTAACTGAAATTAAATCAACATCTGACATTTTTTTGCTAGCTTTTGTTAAGGCGGATTTTAAAACGGGAATAATATTTTTCAGATGTTCGCGGGCAGCTAAATTTGGAACTACGCCTCCCCATTTGGCATGGAGTTTTATCTGGGATGAGATAGCATTGGATAGCACAAAAATACCCTTAGAATTCTTTTCTATTAGGGCAACAGCAGTTTCATCACATGATGTTTCAATTCCTAAAATTAACATAGTTTTAGTAAAATCTTTGTAGTTAAGCTTTTTATATAGTAGTACTTAATGGGTGAATAATCAATATGTCTAAGCCAAGTACATAGGGCCTATGAATTTCTTAAATTTATAAAGCGAAGTTATTAGTCAAAAGTCATTATATCATCAGTCATCAACATTAAAAAATGTATTTCAATGACTCGGTGACTTTTGACTGATGATTTACTTGTAAAATGTTATTTTGCTTTAATACTAAAATGTTAACGTGCTAATATGATAAAGTGTTCATTTTATGGACAAAACCCCCCAGATAAATTATAGTGAATGTGTATATAATTAAGTCAAATTTGAATAAAATGGTAAATATTAAAGTAAAGAAGATATTTTTTTGGATCTTGGTCTTGATTTTTATAGCCATTACTCCTTGTATTGTATATTATGCAATGGGGTATAGGTTTAGTTTTGAGCGGGGGATATTTGTTTATTCCGGCTCAATAACATTAAAACCGACACCAAGAGAAATAGAAGTTTTTATAGATAATAAACAAGTCTCAACAGGAATAGTTAATTTTTTGAATTATGCCTATCACGTGGGTTCGATTGTGCCAGGTAAATATATGTTAGAAGTTAGATCGCATGGTTTTTTACCATGGTCCAAAGAAGTACATGTGCACAGTGGAGTTTCAACCGAGTTTTGGAATATCTTTTTAGCTAGAGAAAATTATACTAAGATTCAGTATCCAGTTGAGTCTATGGAGAATTTTTTTATTTCTCCGGACGGAAAGAAAATTGCTGTAGTAGAGAGTAGCAATGAGGGAACTATAGTAAGGGTGGTGGATGTGAAGAAAGAAGAGGTCTTGTACACCTTTCCTTTTAAGTCTTATGAATTTTCTAAAAACAAAAAAGAAAATATTGAATGGTCACCAAAAGATGGACGCTTAATCGTACCTTTGGAAAAAGATGGCGTGAAGGAATATTTCATAGTCAATATTGGAAGTGAAGAGAGCTATAGTTTGAACAAAAAAATAAATTTACAAAATATTAGAAAGCTCCGTTGGAGTAGTGATGATAGAAATACTTTGTTTTATGTGAATGAAAACAAGTTATTTAGAGTGGATTTGGACATGCCAGAAAATATCTTGGAAGTAGCAGATAAAATAGCTGGCTATGATTTGAGCGGTTCTAATATCTATTATCTTTCTAGTGAAAACGGAATAATTTATCAAAAAAATATTAGTGGTCGAAGTCAATCTGAACAAATTACCACTGATGTTATCAGGGCGGAAATGGGAAACGATTTGGAGTTGATAGTCTATGATAAAGATAGGATCGTGATAATTTCTCAAGATAAAAAACTGTATCTTTATAATAAGGGAGAAATGGAAACTAAAATAAGCGAGCTAGGCGGTGGAGTTTTGGGCATTCATTTTTCTAATGACGGAAAAAAATTAGCTTTTTGGAATAATAATGAAATATCCGTTTATTTTGTGAGAAAATGGGAAACTCAACCCAGCAGAGAAGAAGGTCAAAAAATTGATATGGTGCGTTTTTCTCAGGCAGTGGATAATGTTAGCTGGTTTAGAGATTATGAACATTTGATCTTTACTGCTGGCAGTCGAGTGAAGATAGTCGAATTAGACAATCGATCATTAAAAAATATTAATGATTTGATTTCTTTGAATTCGGATAAAGTTAAAGCAACTTATAATTTAAGAGAAGACAACCTGTTTTTCATTGATAAATTAAATAATGTTAATGGGTTTTATTCTATAAGTTTAACTGAAGAAATAGAGGAATAAAAATATGAGTGATAATTTTCAATCAATAATGCCCTACATGCTGAGTGGAATTTTTGTGTTGATTTTGGTTTTGTTTACGTTAGTTATAATTTTATTTTTGAAACTTAAAAAAATAAATCAAGCTACTCAATTATTTTTTGCTGGGAAGAATGGAAAAGACTTAGAGGAAGTAATGGCAACTCAGTATAAATTAATTTCTAAAAACGAGAAAGATATTAAAGAATTATTTGATGGTTATGAAAAGATATTTAATATCGCCGCTAAGGGAATTCAAAAAGTAGGAGTGGTGCGTTATAATCCTTTTCGAGATATGGGTGGTAATCAAAGTTTTTCAATTGCCATGCTAGATAGGAATAATTCGGGATTGATAATTTCAACTTTAGCGACTAGGGATGGAGTGAGAGTTTTTAGCAAGTCAATTATCGACGGAGACTGCACGGAGTTTCCTCTTTTGGAAGAAGAAAAACGTGCCATAAAAATGGCAAAAGCTTCGAAGAAAAGCACGACGGTATAGGTATAATACAAATTACGCAAATAAATGCGGATGATGCAAATATGCAAATGATAAAATTATCGCATTGCTGAAAGTAATTATTATTTAGTTAACAAATTAACAGATTAACGAATTTGGAGTTTGGGATTTTATGAATTTGTAATATATGAATATAGAATTTTACGAATTTGGAAATTTAAGAGATAAAAAATTTACTTACATATGTAAGTAAATTTTTTATTAATATACAAGTAATTTAAAATCCGTTAACACATAAATAGTGTCTAAATTCTGCACGTGCGTAAATTTGGACACTCTTGTTTTTATCTAAAAAGCGGAGATTAAAATCAGAGGTGATAATCTCGGGTACAAAAGAGGTCGGACCTCTTTAAGATTGGAGTAATTTATTTATAAAAAGTAACGTACCATATGGTGCGTTACTTTTAAATGAGAACCCTTCCCTTAATTTCCTGCCTACCGGCCTCACGTTGCCAAAGTTACCTCGTTCCGCCGTAGCTACGCAAAGGCGAGGCGGTGGCACACGGCACGCAGGCAGGTCTTCCCCTTGAATATATGGGAGAGAGGGAGTTTATTGAAAATTTAATAACACCTTCTTTAATTCCTCCCCTTAAAAAGGGGAGGAGGAAGATGAGATTTATTTTATTTTCTTGAAAGTGACTTTATAAACCGGCTCGTATTCTATTTCGTATTCATCTTTGATTTGAATGCTTTTACCTGCCATTAATTGGGTAATAGCAATATCGGAAGCCATCTCATTAAGAGCGTCTATCTCATGTTTGAGCTCGTCTAGACGAGGAGATTTGTTTACTTCTTCTATTTTTTTCTTTTGATCTCTGAGCTTTTTAGCTTCTTCGGTAATTTGTTGGTAGTTGGCATTGTTATCCAGTAGATATTTGTATTCTCTACTAATATCCCTTTTCTCTTTTTTTAATTTTTGAATGTCGTCAAAAACTTCTTGGATGTCTTTCATTTTTTTTGCCCCCATTAAATAATGCGAAATACCGCAATTTAGCGGGGTGAACCCGTCGCTTTTTTATTTAGTAGGATTTTTTTAGATTGTTTACAAATAACAGAAGTAATTTTAGCATAGAAGAGTAGAAATTCAAAATTTGTGAGTCGCAACTGTTCACCTTTAACCAATCCCCCTCGCCCGTACTTGGGAGACCTGCCTGCGTGCCGTCCGCCATGCGCCACCGCCAAAGCGTAGGCGACACGCGGTAGATTTGGCAACGTGAGACCGGTAGGTAGGGATGTCTGGTATTCCCCAGACAGGAGAGGAAACGTATCTCTGTCCAAATGATTACATTTTGATATCTCTCCAAAGGGAGAGAGAGTGTATTTAATTGAATTATTATGAAAAAGAAAAGGAAAAATAACTATTTTTGGAAAAAGGTGAATAGTTACCATTCATGTTATTTCGTTTTATTGTCAGTATGCTAAAATGTTAGTATATCAAAGTATTAATATGCTAAGGTGTTTTTATGAGGATTTATCAAAAAATAATAATTTTAATATTGTTGGTTATCGGAGGAGCTTTTTTTTATGCCCAAAAAGCAGAGGAAATTAAGTCTGGCGCTAAAAACATTCTTAAAAATGCCAATCTTTTAACAGTATGTGACCAAACTTTGTATTATTCATTGGGAGAGATTGACTCTAGATTTGAAATTTCCCAAGAAGAAGTTTTGGAGATATTGGCCCAATCTGAGGAGGTTTGGGAACAAGATTTGCATAAAAATGTTTTTGAATATCGAGAGGGAGCAGATTTTAAGATAAATTTTATTTTTGACGAGAGACAGCAGGGTACTATTGAGAAGGCTAATTTGGATGGAAAGTTGGATGAGTTAGATGCACATAAAGAAAATATTTCAAAAGAATATCAAACAGTAAAATTAAGGTATCAACAGGCAGTGGCCATTTATGAGAAAAATTTAAAAAATTATGAAAATGAGGTGGAAGATTTTAATAATGAAATAGATAATTGGAAAAAAGAAGGTGGGGCGCCGAAGGATGAATATGAGAAGTTAAAAAAAGAAGAAAAAAAATTAGAGGAAATGAAAGATAGATTGGAGTTTGAACGGAAAAATATCAATAAATTAGTGGCACAATTAAATGAATTAGTTAGCAAGGAGAAAAAAGTTGTGAACAATTACAGTAGTCAAATAGAAACTTATCGGGAGCGCTTTGGAGAAAGCCGTGAGTTTAATCAGGGTGAATATAGCGGGATGGGAATAAATATTTATCAGTTTCATGAGAACAATGATTTAGAATTAGTTTTAGTCCATGAGTTGGGGCATGCTCTGGAATTGGATCATGTCGAAAATCCAGAATCAATAATGTATTATTTGATGGAAAAACAAGACCTAGAAAACATAAAATTAAGCAATGAAGATATAGCAGCGATAAAGGGGGTTTGCAAACTCAAGTAGGTTAATGTGCTAAGAATGATGTAAGTTTGTGATTTTGAGAGGGACAAAATCCACTTAATAGATTTAAGCTGTATGATTTAAGATTCAAGAATGGGAAATTTAATAAAAATATTATTTTTTTACAAGTTTTAAATCACAAATCCTAAATTTTTATTTCAATTTTTTTTAATGCTAATCTGCCAGCTGACGTATTAACATCCTAATATGTTTCTGATATAATATAATTAATGAAATTAAAAATAAAAATACTTAAATATTTAGAATTGGCGGTGATTATTGCGGTGGCGATGATGATTTGGTATTTGGCAGATAGGATTTTTGGCAGTGCAGATTTAAACAATTGGGGCTGGGTAACTCTGGCAGCCTCTATTTTTTTTATCGTTTGGTCATTGGGCGCTATTATAATCAGAGACAGCAAATTATTCTTGGCGACAAGTTTTTTAGCCTTACTGACTCAGCTAATTTTTACTAGAAATGTAAGCTCTCTGGTGGTTATTTTCATCTCTTTTTTATTGTTATGGGCAGCTAGAAAATTCACCCGAAGAGAAATAAAATTAAGACTAAAGGTGGATACTTGGAATTATTTAAGAGTTAGCCGGCGCTTTCTTTTGTTGGCCTTAGCGCTGATGCTAGCAGGGCAATATTATTTTTCCAAAGACGTACAGATAGCTTCGGAAAATTTACCCAAATTGCAATTTAACAACGGACAGGAGAGTCTTATGACTAAGATAGTTTATTTTGTTGATCCCGGACTGATTAAAGAAAATAATGAAGCTATTACTGTGGATGAGTATATTATCAATAAATTTAATTCCGATCCATTGGTGCCCAAAAGATTTGGAGCAGAGGTAGATTTCGGCAATATCAATTATTATCAGCAAGCAGTTGTGCTAGAAGGAGGGAGAGAAGATATTTCTAAAATGGTAGAGCGTAATGTGACTGGAGATGAAAAAATGATCAATATTTTTTTAGAAGTTATTAATAATAAAATAGATGACATTTTGAATGTAAGCGTGGGCTATGTGGACAAGGATATGCCAGTGGCTCATCTGATATTCACAGTGGCAATTTTCTTAGCTATTTTAGGATCAGGAATGTTAGTTAGCGTATTCTTGATTTTTGGGGTAGCAGTTGTGTTTAGAATGTTAATCTTTTTTGACCTGTTGTCTATTGAGAGAAAAGCCGTTAATATGGAAATAATTAATATCGGGTAAGAACATAGGACATGGCGCATAGAACAGGGAGCATGAAGCATATTGCATGAAAGCAATTATGCGAAACGTCAAAATCCAAATTTCCAATGCCTAATAAAATCCTAAACAAAAATTTCAAAAATATAATAATTTAAATTTTCTTTCATTTGACATTTATTGGAAGCTGGAAATTTGGATTTTGAAATTAATTAATCCACAAATTCGTAAATTCCCATATTCCTAAAATCCTAAATTCTTAAAGTATAAAATTATGTATAAAAAAATAATAGGAATAATATTTTTGGCGGGTGCATTGGTGGCGATGGCTTTGCTTTTTTCAGTAGATAAATCGCAAGATATGAAAACAACCAATATTGAAATAAAAAAGGGCGAAAATATTTGGATTACTGCCGGAAATTTAAAAAAAGAAGGCATTATTGAAAGTAAAATTTATTTTGTTTGGTATGTGTATAAAAATGATTATCGAGGAAAAATTAAAGCAGGAAAATATATCTTGAGTTCCAATTTAAAAACATCGGAAATCACAATGATTTTAGTGGCTGGCGATAA
>JBBQOS010000006.1:0-29574 GCA_038331135.1 Candidatus Moraniibacteriota bacterium
CGTTTAGTCTCGTTTTGTTCTATTTGAAAATCTCATACTATGGGATTTTTTTATATTAATCAAAGACTATCCTCGATTACCGTAATGCCAAGATTAAGGTAAATAGGGCAGAGGTGAGGGATAATATTGTAAAGACGAGGCGGTGCTTCGTCTGTACGAAATGTGGGAAACCCCCTCTTTAATTCTCCCCCTTTGAAAAGGGGGAGAGGAACGCGGGGAGGGAGGCAATGGGATTTACAATTTATTAATGATGGAAAATCGGTTGAATCTTTGTTTTTAATTTGTTATAATGCAACTATCAAATACAACTTTCTAAAGTTAAAATATACTTGCATTATTTGCCAATTTAGTGTATAATTGTAACTGTAAGTAAGTTTAAAGCTAACCTGCAGTAATAATATGTCATTATCTAATGGGGCAAACAGCAGACCAACCAAAGGGGAATATATCGAAATTTTATTAAGATCACCAAAAACTATCTTTTCTGTAAAAGATATCGTTTTGTTGTGGGGGCAGACAGCTAGCGTGGCAGTTCGAGTCAGATTGAGTCAGTATGTAAAAAATAAAAAATTGATTAGAATCCATCGGGGTATTTATGCTAAAGACAATAATTATGATCGCTCGGAATTAGCTACACGAGTCTATACTCCCTCATATATTAGTTTTGAAACAGTTTTAACTCGCTCCGGAATAAATTTTCAATATTACGGAAATATATTTGTCGCTTCCTATGTTACTCGAGAGATTGAAATAGATAAACAAAAAATATCTTTTATTAAAATAAAAGATTATGTTTTAAGCAACACAATTGGAATAACCCACATAAATGATGTTGCTACTGCTACCAAAGAGAGGGCTTTTTTGGATCGCATATATGTAAGTAAAGATTATCATTTTGATTATTTAGATATATTGGATTGGGATAAGGTATTTGAAATTTTGCCAATATATCGAAACAAGAGAATGAATAAAAAAATTCAAGAATATTTTAATTATTATAAAAATAATAAATAGTATGACATTAGACTTTGCAAAGCATAAAAATATTTTATTGCATATTTTAAAAGATATTTTTTCTGATACGACAATTTCTCCTTATTTAGGATTTAAGGGGGGTACAGCGGCTTTAATGTTTTATGATTTAAATCGTAACTCTGTTGACATTGATCTCGACCTTCTCGACGAAAATAAAGAGCAAGAGGTATTTGAAAAAATTAAAAAAATAGCCCTCAATTATGGGGAAATAGTTGATTCAAGAATTAAGAGATTTAATCTTTTGACAATAATTTCATATGATTTCAAATCTCAAAATATTAAAATTGAAGTCAATAGAAGAGACTTCAGCTGTAAATATGAAATAAAGACGTTACTGGGTATTTCTATGGCAGTTATGGTAAAAGAAGATATGTTCGCCAATAAACTAATGGCTATGTATGAAAGGATAGGTAAGACCAGTCGGGATGTTTATGATGTTTACTTTTTTGCAAAAAATAATTGGCCGATAAATAAGGAATTGGTGGAAGCTCGAGCCGAAATGCCCTTTAATGAACTTGTAGATAAATGCATAGATCTTTTAGATAAAATGGATAATCGACATATTTTAGATGGTTTGGGTGAAATGCTCACCGAATCTCAAAAGGATTGGGCACGGTCAAAACTTAAAGTAGATACAATTTTTTTATTGAAAGCAATGAGAGAGAGTGAAAAATAAAAATATTATAAATTACTTGAAAAGAGAATAAAAGGGGTCAGGTACCTTTTTGGGAGGGAGGCAATAGAATTTTCAATTTATTAATCTTTATATCTTTTAACCCCTCCGTCCGAGTACGGACACCTCCCCTTAGGAAGAGGAGGAGGAATGCGGGGAGGGAGGCAATAGAATTTTCAATTTATTAATCTTTATATTTTTTAACCCCTGCCCAATGGCAGACAAGCCTCCGTCCGAGTACGGACACCTCCCCTTTGCTCCACCGCTAAAGCTAAGGCGACACGCGGTAGGAAGAGGAGGAGGAATGCGGGGAGGGGCGGAAGTGATAAAATATTTAGTTGAGATCACCGCATTGCTTCGTCTGAATGAAATCAATCCAAGACTGAAGTATTGCGTTTCTTTATATTTTAATGTATTGTAATAGAAGGAAACGATAATATGTAATAAATGCCTTAAATTATGGAATTTTACTATTTTGATAAAAAAATGAATAATTATCCTGTTTTTACGGCCAAAGAGGTGAAAAGTATTTTTTTCGATCAGAAGAATGTTTTAAATCAGATTTCATTTTGGTTAAAAAAGGGATATTTGGAAAGGATTAAAGATGGTTTATATATGCTTTCGAGATTAAAAAATAAGATTAACCCCATGGTTTTTGCATCAAAGATTTATGATCCGTCTTATTTAAGCTTGGAATTTGCTTTAAATTATTATGGGATTATTCCTGACATTGCAGGAACCTATACATCCGTATCTTCCAAAAAAACAAATAAATTTAAAACTCCTTTCGGAATATTTACTTACCAAAAAGTTAAGCTAGAATTTTTTACCGGCTATGAGACGCACAATGAAAGAGATGTTTCTTTTAATATTGCCACCCCCGAGAAAGCTATCATGGACTATTTATATTTAAACAAACATCGACTCAGTGCTGATTTTAACTTCTGGAAGGAAATGAGAATTGATGAGGATTATAAATTTAAAAAAAATAAACTGGATTTATACAAAGAACTATTGGCAGATAAAAAAGTTAATAAATTAATTAACAGTCTTTTGGACTATCAAAAAAATGCTAGATAAATTTTTTTTAGAAGATTATGTCAAAAGAAACGGAATGCCCAATGTTCCGCGACGTGTTTTGACTGAATATTTGCAGACCGAGATTTTGGCTGCTTTGTATAACTCAAAATTTGGACCGTCACTTTCTTTTTTGGGTGGAACTTGTTTGCGTTTTGTGCATAAGATTGAAAGATTTTCCGAAGATCTGGATTTTGATCTGATTAAAAAAGATTTGAATTATGATGAGTTGGCAAAATTTATTGAAAAAAAACTAAAAGAACAGGGGATGTTAGTTCAAGCTATTGTTAAAGAAACAGAAAATATAATTATTATCAGCGTAAGATTTTCTAAGATTATGCGAGAAATGGGATTGAGTGATTTGGACGATCAAAAATTAAAAATTAAATTTGAAATTGATCCTGTTCCTTACAAAAGCATTGTTTTTGAATCAAGGCAAGTTTCTTCTTACGGAAAAAATTTTAATATTATTTCCAATACGCTAGAAACTCTTTTTGCTCAAAAGATTTTAGCCATTATTTTTCGTCCTTATCAAAAGGGGAGGGATTTTTATGATCTGGTGTGGTTTTTGAGCCAAAAAAATATCGAACCGAATTATGAAATTTTTAAAGAAAAAGGAATTGAGATTAAAAACCGCGAAGAGCTAATTGAATTTTTAGAAGAACAAGTGCAAAAAAGCGATCTAAATCAAGCAGTAAAAGATGTAGAGAGATTTCTTTTTTATCCCGAACAAGCCCAATGGATTTTGAAGTTGCCGGAATATGTGGATGGTTTTAAGAAATAAAAGATGGAGGAGGGAGGCAATAGAATTTTCAATTTATAATTTATTAATCTTTATATTTTTTAACCCCTCCGTCCGAGTACGGACACCTCCCCTTAGGAAGAGGAGGAGGAATGCGGGGATAAAATTTCTAACCTTGAATACAAAGAGGACGGAATGGTGATTTAAAAAGCTCAACCTTGGTGAAATTTTAAGGTTGAGCCTTGAAAATCTTCCGAAAGACACTGAGACGCGATAAATCGCGTCTCTACTATTCCTTGAAAAAAATTTGGTTTTAAAGTATGCTAGAAGAGGTAAACTATATAGAGGTTTTCAAGGGAGTCTAACTCCCTGTAGGGAGTTAGACTCCCTTGAATATCTTTTCTAATAAATTTTATATGAAATATTTTAAAATCAACGGAGGGAAAAAACTTTCGGGTAAGATTGTAGTAAATGGTTCTAAAAATGCAGCCGTAGCTTTGTTTGCAGTCGCGATGATAAATAAAGGAAAAACCACATTAAAAAATGTTCCTCAAATTGAAGAGGTCAATCGCTGGGTAGAAGTTTTGGAAAGTATGGGTGTAAAAGTAGAGCGCCAAGAAAAAAATATTATCCTCACTCCGCCCGCTAAAATTAAAATAGAAAACATAAACATAGAAGCCGCCCAAAAAACCAGAAGCGCTATTATGTTAATCAGTTCTTTGATTAAAAATTCAAAAAAATATTTTATTCCGCAAGCGGGAGGATGTAAGCTTGGAGCGCGCACAATCAAACCCCATCTTTTTGCGATTGAAAAATTTGGTGTAAAAATAAATACTACTGAAACGGGATTTGAAGTTAATTCAGAAAATTTCAAGCCAGCCGGTAAAATCGTGCTTTATGAATCAGGAGACACCGTCACCGAAACAGCTCTTATTGCTGCCGCTCAAAGTCCGGAAAAAACTATTATAAAAATGGCGACGGCTAATTATATGGTGCAGGATGTTTGTTTTTTCTTAGAAAAATTGGGTGTAAAAATTAAGGGAATTGGTACAGGAACTTTAGAAATCACAGGACTTAAGGAAATAAAAAAAGACATTACTTACGAAATTAGTGAAGATCCAATTGAAGCGATGTTTTTTATTTCTACTGCTATCGTGACTAAAAGTAAATTGATTATCGAAAGATGTCCGATTGAATTTTTGGAGCTTGAGCTTTTGAAGTTGGAAAAAATGGGGCAAAAATACAATATTCTAAAAGAATATAAATCTAAAAATAATAAAACTAATTTAGTAGATATTGAAATTATTCCCTCTGATTTAAAATCTCCCGAAGATAAAATTCATGGACTACCTTTTCCTGGAATCAATATGGACAATCTGCCATTTTTTGTGCCAATTGTTTCTGTCGCCCAGGGTAGAACCTTAATTCATGATTGGTCTTTTGAGAATCGAGCCATATATTTCCTTGACCTAAATAGATTGGGAGCAAAAATAACTCTTTTGGACCCTCATCGGGTTTATGTCGAGGGACCAGTTGAATTTAAGTCAGCTGAAATGATGAGCCCTCCCGCGCTTCGACCAGCTGCGATAATTCTAGTAGCGATGCTGGCTGCCAAGGGTGACTCAATTTTACGAGATGTGTACTCAATTAATCGAGGCTATGAAAATTTAGAGGAACGATTGCAAAGTATTGGAGCGGATATTGAACTTAAAGATGAGGAATGTGGGCTAGAAATTTAGGGGTAAGTTTTTAAAGTCCGTAAAGTCATAAAGTTCATAAAGTTTATAAAGTGTGCGGATTTATAAAGTTATAAAGTAAAATTATATGAAAGAATTGAAAGTAGGTAGAGATTATATCGGGGTGGGAGGAGGAGCTTTGATTTTTAATGAAAAAAAAGAGATTTTACTTATGAAGCGTTCTGGTGAAGTTCGCAATAATTCAGGTTGGTGGGCTAAGCCGGGGGGTAGGGTTGAATATAATGAAACTGCTGTTAAAATGGTAAAAAGAGAAATAAAAGAAGAAACGAATATTGAAATTGATATCTGGGGTCTTTTGCCCCACACTGATCATATTATAAAGGAAGAAGTTCAACACTGGTTAGCAATAAATTTTTTGGCAAATTATAAAAAAGGAGAATTGAAAATAATGGAACCACATAAATGTGTAGAACTGGGTTGGTTTTCACTGGATAAACTTCCTAAAAAAATTGAGCAAACAACCAGAGAGGCAATCAAAAATTATAAAGAAAACAAATTTATTAAATTGTAGATAAATCTAAAGGTATGCTTTTTTAGACTATTAACTGGCGGAGAAATAATTTTTGCATAATAATTAGAGATTGTTAGGAAAATTTTGAGCACCCACTATGCAACTAGTTAGTTATAATTTTATTATAAGAACAAGTGAATAATGATATTTTTGTTAAAATGTTAATGTGCTAATAGGCTAATATGATTTTATGAAAGAATATTACGAAGCGATTGAAAAATTTCATCAAAAACATAAAATGAAAGGAACCAATAGTGAAGATATGAACTTTCGTTTGAATTTAATGACAGAAGAGTTGGGCGAGCTAGCGCAAGCAGTAACCAAGGGAAAGTCTAGGGATAATTTCATTGAAGAAAATGTAGATTTATTTAATTTAATAATGGGAAATTTAATCAGTACTGGTGTCGGATTAGAAGAATTTGAAAAAGCTTTTTGGAAAAAGCATAAGAAAATAATGAATAGAGAAAAGAAAAAAATTAACGGAAAGTTTAGAGTATCTGAATTTAAATAATAATTTATCTCGCAAGCAATTCTGAAAAAGATTAATTGTTATCGAAGGATGAGTTGATAGAAACGCCTACGGCTTAATTTAAAAAAATATAAGGTTATAATTCTGTGAATTGTGCAAAAATAGTTATCATCCCGCAACAATTTTCAAAAAATATTGTGAAATAATTAACATAATAATCATAAAATCGCCTAACGGCTTTTATATGAAGTGTCAGATTGGATTAGTGCATAAATTGTGCGGGATACTAATTTTTATGACAAAATTAAAATTTTGATAAAATTTGTATGTTTGTAAAAAAAATAGGTATAGATTTGGGTACAGCTAACGTAGTAGTTTTTGTGCCCGGTAAAGGAATAGTAGTTAACGAGCCATCAGTGGTGGCAGTTTCGCTTTTGGATAATAAAGTTTTAGCGGTAGGTATAGAAGCCAAAGAAATGATCGGACGAACTCCTGATACAATTGTAGCGATTAAACCCCTTAAAGATGGAGTAATTGCAGACTATAGAGTAACTGAAGCGATGTTAAAATATTTTATCGGTAAAGTGAGCGGAAAATTTAGAATATTTAGACCGGAAGTGATGCTTTCGGTGCCAGCTGGCATTACTTCTACCGAAAAAAGAGCTGCTATTGATGCAGCTATTAAAGCAGGAGCCAAAGCGGCTTATGTGGTCAAAGAACCAATTCTAGCTGCTATCGGAGCAGAAATCCCAATTCATGAACCGCATGGCAGTATGATTATTAATATTGGAGGAGGGACTAGCGAAGTGGCGGTAATTTCTTTGGGCGGAATTGTCTCAGCTTGTAGTGCGCGGGTGGGGGGAAATAAATTTGACAATGCCATCGCTGATTATATAAAAAGAAAACACGGACTGGCTATCGGAGACCGAACGGCTGAAAATATTAAAATCAAAATTGGTTCAGCATTGGCTCAAGTTAAGGAAGAATATATGGATATCAAAGGTCGTGATTTATCTGGTCGGCTTCCCAAGACAATTAGAATTTCTTCTAATGAAGTGACAGAAGCTCTCCAAGACGAATTGCGCGACGTGATTAATGCTATTAAAAAAGTTTTGCAAGATACTCCTCCAGAATTAGCTGCGGACATAATGGATAAAGGTATGATTCTTTCGGGTGGCGGAGCATTGCTTCGAAATTTAGATAAATTAATTTCCAAAACAATCGACGTGCCTTGTTACGTAGCCGAAGATCCGCTTTTTTGCGTAGCTAGAGGTACCGGCAAAGCGCTTGAAAATTTAGAATTATACAAAAAAACATTAGCAAGCTCGAGATAACAAATTTATTGATTTATTTATGAAAATAGGAATTGATGCATCAAGAGCATTTCTTAAAAAAAGAACGGGTATCGAGGAATATAGTTTTCAGGTCATAAAGAATTTAAGAGAAAAATTAAAAGATGTTGAGGTGGTACTTTACATAAGACCAGGCAAGATTAATTCTGACATAGATAATTTTGAAATTCCCGCTAACTGGAAAATTAAAAAAATTAATTGGTTTAAATTTTGGACTCAGCTAGGTCTTTCAATAGAAATATTATTACATCCAGTGGATGTTCTTTTTATCCCGGCTCACACAGTGCCTATAATTCATCCCTCTGGAAAGGGGATAAGTAGGATATTAAAATTGCTTTATGGAAAAGATAGAAACTTCAAAACAGTCGTAACGGTGCATGGGCTGGAATATGAGTTTTTGCCAGAAGCTTATTCTCTTTGGGAAAGAATTTATATGCGCTTGACCATAAAAAAATCTTGTTGCTGGGCGGATAAAATAATTTCTGTTTCATACAGCACTAAGAATGATTTGATGGAATTATATAAAGTTCCTCAAGATAAAATTGAAGTTATTTATGAAGGCTGTTCTTTTTACGAAAATCAAGTTAAAAATGTAATTGAAAAAAATATTAAGGACAGTGAAAATATTTTAGAAAAATACCAAGTGAAAGATGTGAAGTATCTTTTATTTTTAGGCAGGATAGAAGCTCGGAAAAATATGCTGGGCATAATAAAAGCTTTTGCGATATTAAAAAGAAAATATTTGATTCCTCATAAGTTAGTCTTAGCCGGAGGCTTGGGCTACCGATACTCTCAAATAGTTAAGTATATTCAAAATAATGATTTTAAAGATGAAATCTATTTAACTGGATTTATTGATGAAAAAGACAAGCGGGAAATCTTAAAAAATGCGGATGTATTTTTATTTCCAACTCTGTATGAAGGTTTTGGACTGCCAATAATTGAAGCGCAAAGCCTAGGCGTCCCGGTAGTGGCTTCCAACAATTCTTCTATTCCGGAAATTGTCGGCGAAAAGGTAAAATCGTCATTGGTCGATCCCAATAATCACGAAGAAATTGCTCAGGCAGTTTTTAATATTTTAAGTGATAAAAATATCCGAAAAGATTTGGTGGTGCCAGGGTTGGAAAATATCAAGAGATTTTCTTGGGATACTTGTGCGGAGGGAGTGGCTAAAATTTTGCTAGGATGAATCGTTTTAGCTGTTAAAATTGTTGAAATGTCTTAATGTTAATTTGCTAACATGTTAAAATCTTGACATGCTAAAATAATAAATTGATATGAAAGTAATTGTATGAGATAATAATTCAGCGAAATTAATAAATTTAAATTAGATAAATATTAATATAAAATCATATGTATAGTGTTATATTATGTGGAGGATCAGGCACAAGACTTTGGCCGCTGAGTAGGAAAAATTATCCCAAGCAGTTTTTAAATCTTTACAGCGACAAATCATTGTTGCAAGAGACTTTTTTGAGAATGATGGATGTAATGCCAACAAAAAATATATTACTGGTTTCTAACGAAAAAAATTTCTTTAATGTCTATAATCAGATTAAAGAAATTTGTGATGATTTTGGAAAAGAGCAAGTCTTGGTAGAACCAGAAAGTTTAAACACCGCTCCAGCCATTGCTTATGCAATGAAATATATCAATGACAAACTAAAATCCAAGGAAGATGCGCCAGTTATAATTTTACCAGCGGATCATTATATTGGAAAAAAGTCGGTGTATTTAAAGTTGGTTAAAAAATCTCTCAAAGAAATCGGAGACAATATTGGAACAATCGGTATTACCCCAACCAAACCAGAAACTGGTTATGGCTATATAAAGAAGGGTAAAGCACTTAACGGATTTTTTAAAGTGGATGAATTTAAGGAAAAACCAGACAAAAAAACAGCTCAAAAATATTTGAAATCAGGCAAATATGTTTGGAATTCAGGGATGTACCTTTTTAATTATCAGACATTTTTAGAAGAAATTAAAATTCATTGTCCAGAAATAGCTAAGTCTATGAAAAAGAAAATGTCCGATTTTCTAGAATCTTTTAAAAAGCTTCCTTCTATTTCTATTGATTATGCTTTAAGCGAAAAATCCGACAAAGTGGTGGTTTTTGAGGGAGATTTTGGCTGGAGTGATATCGGATCATTCGATAGTTTGGCAGATGTTTTAAAAAATAAAAAAGATCAAGACAAAGGTCACATTAAAATAGATTCAGAAAATGTCTTTATCCACAGTGAAACAAATAAATTAATTGCTACTTTGGGAGTAAAGGATCTGATTATAGTTGAAAATAATGATAGTATTTTAATTCAGAAAAGGGGAGAAAGCGAAAGAGTAAAGGAAGTGGTGGATTTTTTAAAGAATTCTAAAATGAAAGAGGTTGATAATAGTATTATCGTTTATCGACCTTGGGGGAAATATGAGGTTCTAATTAATGGAACTCATCATACCGTGCGTAAATTAACCATCTATCCAGGAGAAAGTCTAAATTTGCAGATGCATTATAGGAGAGTAGAGCATTGGGTAGTTATAAAGGGGATAGCCAAGGTTTTAAAAGGCAAAGAAGAAATTATTCTAAAAAAAGATGAGAGTATTTTTATTCCCAAAAAGGTGAGGCATCAGCTTATTAATCCAGGAAAGACAAATCTCGAAATTATAGAAGTGCAAACAGGTGAACATTTGGGGGATGAGGATATTGTGAATTTGTAGTAAATTGTTATGTGGCTATATCGTTAAATTGTTTCAGAAATTTAGGAATTTTGAAAGTTGTTATTTAAAGTTTGTTTGTTGCTTGTATCTTGTTATTTGAAGATTAAATAATATGTGCTTAGCTTTTCCAGGAAAAATTAAAAAGATAAATGGTCAAAATGCCGTAGTGGATTTTGACGGCATAGAAAAAGAGATTAATATTTCTCTGGTTTGCGATATCAAAAAAGGAGAGTATGTGATTGTGCATGCTGGCTTTGCGATTGAGAAGGTGGAAACAAAACAGGTGGAGGATATTCAAGGGTATCTGAAGAAATAAAATTGATAATTTTTTTATAGTTAAGAAATTTATTCTAAAATTCTTTAACTCGCTGATCCGTTAACTAAATAATTCTGCAATGTGTGATGCAAAAAAAAATCCAACAGATAAATAAAATTGCCAAGGAAATTGGTAGAAATATAAATTTAATGGAGGTGTGTGGTACACATACTCAGGTTATTAGTCGTTATGGTATCAGAGATGTTTTACCTAAAAATATTAAATTGATCACTGGTCCCGGTTGTCCAGTTTGCGTGACAGCACAGAGAGATATTGATGCTATTGTTAACTTAGCACTAGCAAGAGTACCGGTGGCGACCTACGGAGACCTGATGCGTGTACCAGGCTATTTTGGGAGTTTAAATGAAGCGCGTGAAAAGGGGGCGAGAGTTTTTGATGTGTATTCTGTTACTGATGCATTGAAACTTAAAGAGGAATATTCAGATTTAGTTTTCTTTGGTTTGGGATTCGAAACTACTACCCCGATGACTGCCTGGGGGATTAAAAATAAATTAACTGTCTATTGCGCCCATAAAATATTTTTGCCCGCCATGAAAGCTTTGATGGAAAGTAAAGAAATTGCTATTGATGGTTTCATTGATCCGGGGCATGTGAGTGTAGTTATTGGCACACTACCTTATGATGAATTAAAAATTCCTCAAGTTATCGCTGGTTTTGAAATAGAAGATGTTCTAGAGGGAATTTTAATACTACTTAATCAAATTAAAAACAAAGATATAAAAGTGGTTAATCAGTATTCTCGAGTGGTAAAAATTGATGGTAATAAAAAAATAAGAGAAACAATTGAAAGTGTTTTTGAAGTTACTGATGGAGATTGGCGAGGATTTGGGATAATTTCTGGTTCGGGACTAAAAATTAAAGACAAGTATAGAGAATTTGACGCTCAAATTAAATATAAAAATATTTTGGATAAAGTAGATTTTTCTCATTCCAAAGATCCCGCGGGATGTAAATGTGGAGATGTCATCCGAGGTCTTATGGAATCCAAGAAATGTCCGCTCTTTGGGCATGTTTGTACGCCAGATAATCCTGTGGGGCCTTGTATGGTGTCGATAGAAGGGTCTTGTAATGTATCATTTCGTTATGCGAAATAAATTGCCACGTTGTTCAGTATGAAAAAAAATATAGAATAAGTATGGCACATATTTAAATATTAAAAATCTTTATTTACTCTAAAAATGGAATAATTGTCATATATCCTTATATGGCATTTTATGGTAATATTAATATATTAGAATATAAATTGTAATAAATTATTGTGAAGGCAAGAGAACTAAGATAATTATAGCTAGAATTAATTGATGCTAAAAACTTTTAATAAAAATAAAAATATGTCCAAGATAAAACCTCATGAAATCGACAAGGGAGAAAAGAAAAAAATAATAAATGAGATGTTTGAAGTTATCGAGTGTTTAAAAACCAAACAGGAAATAATTGATTTTCTGTTGGGGCTATTCACAGCTAGTGAGGCACTGATGATGGCCAGGAGAATCCAAGTCGCTAAACTTATATTGAACAAAAAAAGTTATTCGGATATAAGAGAAAAAGTTGGAGCTAGTAGTCACACTGTTCAGAGAGTGGAGCAGTGGTTATATAATAATGAAGGAAAAAACGTTACTTGGTTAAAGAAATGTTTAGTGGGTGAAGATAAAAAAGAAAAGAGAATAAAGCGCTATCGTTACTCGACAAACTCACTGGATAAATATGCTCACCATCGATTTATTAAAGATTTATTTGGATTGTAGATATCCGAGTCTGGCCATATATCCTTATATGGCAATGAGATGAATTTTACAGAGATATAAGAATGATATAAAAAAAATAAGAGAATAGTAGATATAAAAAAGATATAAGAGAATAGTAGATATAAAAATATTAAACTTATGACAATTGAAAAAAAAGATAGCGTAACTCTCGATATGGGTGGGGGAGGCGCCAAGTCGGCGGAAATTATAAAAGAAATTAGAAAAATTTTAGGGCCGACGGGGAAATGGAAAAATACTAATGATGATGGAGCGGTTTTTGATTTAAACCCCTCCGCCTTTCAGGCACCTCCCCTTGCTAAGGGGAGGAGGGGAATGGGAAATAAATTAGTATTCACCACTGATGCTTTTATCGTGGATCCGTTGTTTTTCGCGGGCGGCGACATTGGCAAGATTGCGATGTGTGGCACTATCAATGATCTAAGCGTGATGGGCGCGAGACCTGTTGGGGTGGGCTTGAGTCTCGTCATTGAGGAGGGTTTTCCCTTGGCTGATCTAGAAAAAATTATGCATTCCATCAATCATATTTCCGAATTGTCCGGCGTGCCGATTGTGACTGGTGACACGAAAGTGATGGAAAAAGGCAAAATCGACAAAATTGAAATCACTACTTCCGGCGTGGGATTGGCCAAACAAATTATTTCCAATGGCGGCGCTCGAGTGGGGGACATAGTCATCACTTCCGGAGATTTGGGAGAACACACCGTGGCACTGCTCGCCAAACGCTTTAATTATCAAACCAAAATCCAGAGCGATTGTCAGCCGCTCAATCGGGAGTTGGCAAAAGTGGGAAAGTTTCTACATGCTTGCAAAGATCCGACGCGCGGAGGATTAGCGGCTAATTTGTTGGAAATCGCCGAAAAATCAAAGGTGAAAATCATCTTGGCAGAAGAAACTTTGCCCTACAAAAAAGAGGTGGTGGCGGTGACAGAACTTCTGGGACTGGATAAATTTTCTTTAGCCTCAGAAGGACGCTTTGTGGCGACGGTTCCGGCGAAAGACGCTAAAAAAGTCATAACTCTTTTACATAAATTCAACCCGGAGGCCAAAATGATTGGAGAAGTGAAAAAAGGCAGGGGATTGTATCTGCGAACTAGTCTCGGTAGCTTGCGTCCTATCGAAATGCCGCGCGGAAAGCTGATTCCTCGAATATGCTAGGAATTTAGGAATATATGAATTTACGAATAGGAATATTGCAAATATGTGAATTTACGAGTCAAGAAAATATGAAGTTGAGAATTTAGGAATTTAAGAAAGTTTTTATTTTTTGATTTTTATGTTATTTTTATAGTATAAGGAGTAAAATAAATATGTTGGCAAGACTAACTTAGCGAGAAGGAGGAAATTACTATGCCGATAATAATTCAATTTGGATTGTTGTTCGTAGCTCTTCCACTTGTGGTAGCTTATTTTGTTACAGGATGGTTTAGTGCTAAGAAAAAAAAGAAGCCAACGTTTACTTTCTGAAGTGTGGATGTTTTATTTCTTTCTTTGGCGGGGTTTGTCGAAAAACGATAAACCCTGTTTTATTTGTTTAATAAAAAATAGATAATTCGTCTCTCTTTAAAATTGGCTCAAAAACCAAAAAACTTGTCCGAAAGAAAGACTGGCGTCACCACGGGAAATATTCCTGCTGAGATAAATATTTTTTGATGCAAAATAATCAGAGATTGTTTTGTTATTAGTAATGCCACCTCCAGCAAACTTTTGACTTTTGACTTTTGACTTTTGACTTATTTCCCAAAGACCTTGGGCGAGGTATAGTTGAGCAGTGGCGGCCAATCTTTTTTTATCTGAGTATTTTCCGCCAGAGGCGGATCCGCCTAGCGCGGATAATAGGTATTTAAATAGGTATGTGGTGTCTAGAATTAATTTTGAATCAATTTCAAGTGTTGAATTTTCTAATGATTGATTGTCGTTTTTTATTTCTATAATTTTTGGTTTTAAATCAGAGTAGGGAGTGGTGGAATTTTTTTCCAATAAAGCTATCGCTTCATGCTTGTATTTTCTTTCATTTCCGCAAAAACCAAGAAGCAATGAAACAGCATCTAGGACTCTTCCAGCGCTGGAAGTTTCGACGCAATTAAAATTTTGTTCCAGTTGATTGTAGAGAAGTTCGAATTCATTTTTAGAATAATATTTTTTTACAAAACTATAAATAAATTCTTTTTTCTGTTTTTTGTTTGCTCTCTCTCCTGTCTGGAGTGTCAGACATCCCCTCCTAGCGGGCGAGGAGGCGGAAATTTTATTTAAAATTGAAATTAACATTCTGGCAGGTTCTTCAATGGCTAGTTCTCCGCCAATCATTGTTTGATTTTCCAGACTGCCGATCCTTTCTATAATTTTTAATTTTTCATTTTTAATTTTTAATTCAAAAACCTCTCCACCCCAAATGTTTTCATCTTCTCCATATCCTGTGCCGTCCATGGCAATTCCATAAATAGTAGTGGGTAGTTGGTCAGTAAAGATTTTTGAGGTTTTATTTAATAACCCTCTCTCAGTCTCCCTATCGAGAAGAGGGAGAGGTAAAAGGGATTCTCCAATGGCGGAGAAAATGTGGGCGTTGTGATGTTGGACGGAGATATGTTTGGTTTTTCCGTCAAAGGCGGATCCGCCTTTGGCGGAAAATTTTTTAGCTAATTCTTTTCCCCACAAAGTAGTTTTCATCAAGGGATGTAAATCGGTAATGATTACATCAGGTTTAATCTTTTCTTTTTTGAGGAAAGTTAAAACAGATTTTTTAAATTTAATAAAATTTTTTTCAACCAAGAGATCGCCAAAATCTTGGGAGAAATAAATTAACCCCCCTCTAGCTCCCCCCTTTAAAAGGGGGGATGAATAGTACAGTTCCTCTTTTAATGGTGAAGATGGGTGAGAATAATTTATGTATATAGAAAAATTTCCAGCCGATTCAGCGCCTAGAGCTAGAACTATCTTCTTATATTTAGATGGAAAATTAAATGTTTGCATAGAATTAATCATATTAACTATTCTAACATATTAACATTTTAGCATAAAAGGCAGATTTGAGATGTATGATTTAAGATTTAAAAATGGAATGTTGAATAAAATTTTTAAACCTTTACAAAAAAGCTAGAAGTTGTAAACTTTAAGTGTGAAAGTAAGAGGCGGTTCTTTTTATTAAACAAATCAAGAAAGAGAGGTGATTTATGAGTATGATGATAAAAGATATGGATTACTTTTCGAAAAATATTTTGCTCAAAGAAGCTTCTTTTTTAAGAAGAATTTATGCCGCTTTATTTTTTTGCAAAAACAAAACGGCAATAATTGATAAGGCTTGTGAAGTAGAAGAGTTTGTAAAATATTTTTTGACTTATAATTCTTCAAAGTGGATAGCAGATTTGAGATTTTGTACGGAGGAGTGTGATTTTATAGTCAGATTCCCTTGGCAAATAATAGATCATAATTATAATCTTTCAACAAGCGAAAAAGTTGTGATCTTAATGAGCGCAGATTCAAGCATACTTGCTTGTAAGCTTATAATAGACAAACTTATAGATGTTTTCTGGAGAGAGTTTTGCGGGTGTGGCGTCAGGGAATGCAATATTGGTAAAATACCCAAAGAGATTCTTTACTTGGAGCGAGGAGGGGTAAAGTATATACCGCGGTGGTATATAGGGGTAAGAGCTTTTTTGGAAAGGCTCAAATTTGGATGTAATTCCCTTCTTTCTTGGCTCGAAGCTGAAAAATATTTTTTGGACCGAGGCTTCCAGTTCGTTTAAACTAGCAGTTTGTTTGGAAGGGCTTTCGATGTTTATCGAGAGCCCTCTTTTAAATTACAAAATCAGTTACAAATTGAGCTGTTTATCAATTATGAAAAATATGTTAAAATTTAAAAGCGATAAAATAAATTAAACTTTTTAAAAAATGGAAAATAAAAACAAATTAGCAGAAGAAGAAACAAATAATAATATAAAAGCAAATAAACCAAAAATTGCGATTGTCGCTCTTACTTCTTGTGAGGGGTGTCAGTTTGCGCTTTTAGATTTGGGAGAGAAATTTTTTGAAATAGTAGAAAAAGTCGAAATGATTGATTGGGGAATGATAGAGGATGAAGAAGACTCGGGAGTAGAGCTCGATATTGCCATTGTTGAAGGTTCGCCGATAACCGAAGAAAATGTTAAAACTTTAAAAAAACTTAGAGCACGCAGTAAACTTTTGGTAGTATTGGGTAATTGTGCGGCGATGGGTGGGGTGCCAGAAATTAAAAATTATCAAGAAGGAAAAAATACCATTAAACACGTTTATAAATATATTCAAGGAATTGAAAATGTGGAAATAAAAGAAGTAGATAATTTTGTAAAAGTAGATTTTGTTTTTCCGGGGTGTCCAATTACTGGTGAAGAATTTCTTAAATATTTTCCAACTTTATTGGAAGGAAAAATTCCCAATAGAGTTGATCAGCCCGTTTGTGTCGAATGTAAAGCCAAAGGAAATAGGTGTCTGCTTTTAGATAATAAGCCTTGCTTTGGGCCGATGATTCAAGGAGGCTGTGACGCGGTTTGCCCAAGCTCTAGGATGATGTGCCAAGGTTGTCGAGGTCTCAGACCCAAGGGCAATGTTAAAGCTATGCGTGCCACTTTAAAAAAAATGATGACCGATGAAGAATTCGAAAATGTGACGGAAATTTTTGGGCTTCGTGATGATATTAATGAGAGAGAAAGAGGACTTCAATAAATGATACAAAGGATGTAAATACACAAATATATAAATTATTGAAATCTAAATATTTTTCTTAAATCTTAAATCATAAATCTTTTAAAGCAATGAATATTAAAATCAATCATATAAACAAAATGGAAGGGCATGCTGGCTTTATGGCTAGCGTCCTTAAGGGCGATGTAAAGAGTGCTAAGCTTGAAATTAAAGAGGGGATTCGCTTAATTGAAGGGATTCTCATCGGTAGACATTATAAAGATGTGCCGGTAATTGTGCAAAGAATTTGCGGGATTTGTCCAGTGGTCCATAATCTTACTGCGATTAAAGCTCTAGAAAAAGCAATGGGCATAAAAATTTCCCCAGAAACAAAAAATCTTAGAAAACTTTTGGAATGGGGGCAGATAGTTCATTCGCACGCTTTGCACCTGTTCTTTTTGTCTTTGGCTGATTTGCTAGATATAGATAATGACTTAAAAGTGGTAGAAAAATATCCCAAAGAAACTAAAATGGCTATACGAATAAGAGAATTTGGAATGGAAATCGTAAAAGTTATCGGAGGAAGAGTTATCCATCCGCTAACCAACGAAGTAGGAGGATTTAAAAAAGTTCCCACTAAAGATGAAATTAAGAAATTAATTGAGCAGGGCTATCAAGCGTTAGAAACAGCTGAAAAATTGGGAGCCTTTTTTGCTCAGTTTAAATTTCCTGATTTTGAGAGAGAGACTGAATATGTTTGTTTAAATAGTGGTAACGATTACTCAATTTATGAGGGTGATGTTATTTCCAATAAAGGTTTACATATCCCTGTAGAAAAATTTGAAAATAATTTTAATGAATTGCAAAAACCCAAGGAGGTCATAAAAAGAGTGGAGATTAAAAGTAGAAATGTTTATATGGTCGGGGCTATTGCAAGAGTGAATAATAATCCAGGGCGACTAATGCCAAGAGCGGAAGTATATTTCGAATCATTGGGCTACAAATTGCCAGATTACAATCCTTTCCATAATGTTATTTATCAAATGGTGGAAGTTATCCATGCAATTGAAGAATCTATAGTTACATTAAAACTTTTAGAAAACACAAACTTGGAGGGTGCATTAACGGGAGAATATAAAGTCAAAGAGGGTGTAGGAGTTGCAGCTGTAGAAGCTCCGCGCGGAACACTCTACTATCATATAGATTTGGATCACAATGGTTATGTAAAAAATGCTAATATAATTACCCCAACCGCCCAATCGCTTTCACATTTAGAACATGATATTGCTCTTTATTTGCAAGATATCAAAGATTTACCAGAAGAAAAAAGAACTCAGAAATTAAGAGGTTTTATTCGAGCTTATGATCCATGTATTTCGTGTGCAGTGCATTAAGATATAAATTACAAATCGACACTAATTTTTTCACCAATAATCATAAAAATAATTTAAATGAATTATGGCTGAATTAATTTATCCAAGTTTAAGTAAGGAACAACGCCCTGTTAGATTTTATTATAAAGGTGAAAAATTGGGAATTTATTATTTGGATTTTTTAATCGAAGATAAAATTATTCTTGAAATTAAAAATTCATCAAAGTTTTATCCTAGAGGCATTAAACAGGCCTTGGGATATTTAAAGGCAAAAAATATTGAGTTGGGTATTTCAGCTTGTTTTGGTAAAAATGGTTTAATTTATAAAAGAATTTTTAAAGGTAATTAATTTATTCGTGTCGATTCGTGAAAAATTCGTGTCGATTTGCGATTTATATAATCATGCATGATTTCATACTAGCCAAAGAGATAGTTGATAAAGTTTTAGAAATTGCTAGGGAAAATAAATTAGAAAAGATTTCTCAGGTAGTTTTAGAATTGGGAACTGTGTCTCTGGCACACGATGAATTCGAAGAGCATACTGAAGACATTAGTGAAGATAATTTAAGATTTGGGATGGAAGAAATTTTAAAGCAATCTGGCTTCAGCAATATTGATTTTAAAATTAGTAAAGTAAACGGGGATAATTGGAAATTGGTCAGCATATCCTGAAGCGAAGATTATTTATTGTTGATAAAAAACATCTCACTAGCGTGGATGTTTTTTGTTTTAAGAGACCATGCCACTGATTGTGAATTTAGTCTCTCTGTGAAGTTAAGGAAGGGTTATTTTAGAAAGAGAGTTTTCGGCAGTGAAGTGGGCAACAGAATTTTTTTCATCAATCCATATCTTAGTGGCCTTAGTTAGCTTTTGGTTAGAAACAAATCCTATCTGGTTTCCATTTTTATCAAATTTAATTAATTCCCCATTAAGGTTGTCCAGGATGTAAATGTTGGACGTATCATTGTTGGTAAAGATTTCATTTATAGATGAATTAGCATCTATTTTTAAATTAAATTCTTGAGCCTTTCGGTTAAATAATTTCAAAACAGTATCTTTTTTGGCTATGTAGACGTTACCATCAATAGCAATCCCTGAAATATTTTCAAAGTTTATATCACTATTTAACCAATCCAGTTTTTCTCCGAAGCCGTTTTCTGCTCGAGGATATCGATAAATTTGTTTATTCTTGGAATCTATTATATAGAGATAGGTTAGATATGTTCCGATTCCTTCAATAGTTACATCATCCTTTATGTTAATAACATCATCTTTAAATTTTAGAGAAATAGGGCTAAAGCTTATTAATTGATTTTTGTTATTAATTATAAATAAAAGATTTAGGTCATCCATAAAAGAGTAGTGAACGGCATTTCTGAAATTTTCCGGAAAATTATAATTTTCATTCTTGCTACCAAGCTGAACTATTTTATTTTTTGAGATAGCAAAGATGGTGTTGTTGAATATAAATGAACCGATAATATCCGAATCTTGATATAGCGTTTCAATTTCTTTGTAGGATTGCGTAGAGGGGTTTATTTCTAAACTTTCACTATTATTATCCTCAGGAGCAGTGACAGAAAGAGTCTTATCATCTTTGTTATTTTTTAATAATATTAGTGGAAAGATTAAGATAAAAGCGATTACGGCCAAGGTGATTAATTTTAACTTAAGATTCATTTTTAAGAACATTTTTTTTAAAACCAAAAAATGAGGTAATAACTTTTTTAAAAAATTCAGTGCGAGGCGTGTTTTCGGATAGATGGTTTTTGTAAATCTTAAAATAGTCCCTGTTATCTTTTTAAAAATTAGATTAAGGGTTCCTTTTCTCTGGGTAGGTTTTGAGATAGTGGATTTATTTTCTTGAAGAGGAGTATCTCCGCTGAATCTAATAGTATCTTTTTTAAAGAAGCTGTTGAATTGGCTGACCCGTGTCGAGTTACTTGGTCTCAGTTTATTTCCGGCTGTGTTAATTATTCTTTTTATTTTTACGGTTACATTTGAAAAAAAGGCAACATAATCTTTGCGAACATTTTTTTTCTCGGGCGCAATGATCGTGTTAGCAGAGGATTTGTTTTTCCTAAAAAAAGATGAAAGCTGTTTTTTTATTTTGTAGTTCCATTTCTTAAACACCTGTTCTCGAATATTTTCAAAAAACTCCGAAAGTACTTCTTTGGATTGGACGATAAAATGTTCAAATTTGTTTTCTTCAAAGTTTTCGTAATTTCCCTTGGAATCGGTGATATAGATGTGTCCAGTTTGTTTGTGAATGTAATCTTTCTTATTTTTAGCCGGTTGTAAGTCTTGAGTAAGAATTTCTTGCCCCCTCTTTTTATTTTTTTCAAAAGCACTGCTTCCAAATAAATTAGCATCAATTTCGGATTTGTTTTCTTGCACTTTAAGAGATTTTTCTTTTATTTTTTTAGTTACTTTTTTGGCATCAATTACGATTGTTCCAGCGATGTCCAATTCGTTTACCAATGCAGTATTTAAAAATCTTAAAAATTTGTTGTTGTTAAAAGAAAGGGCATAGTTTTCTAAATCTTCCAGGGTGAATATGTGGGAGATATCATCAGTAGTAAGAATTAATTTATCTGCATCTTCCAAACGTCCGCTGGATATATCAGTAAATGTTTTAAGCGGATTAGCAGCCTCATCCTTGGGAGATAGCCCGGCGCTTATTTCGGTGAGTTTTCTGTTTCTCAGAAGTAGAACTTTGGCATCTCCAGAAACAGTGAAGTTTATTTGATTTTCAAACACCGAACAAAGTACTGCATCTATTTTACCTATCCAGTTTATATTGCCATGTTTGGCTACTTCAGACAAAGATAAATTTACTTTGGCTAAAGTAGATTCAAAGCTGGCATCGGGATTTTTTTGATGGCTGGCAAAATAAGTTTTTTTTGCCACCGATGAAAGAAAATTGACTATATAAGCAGAATCTTCGGAAGTATCTTTTATTTCAAAAATCCCCAGAATTGTTCCTAGATTTTTTTGATCAATATTTCGAGAAGAAAAGTTAACCAATTCTATATAAGGAGTAAGTTTTTTATTATTGACGATAACTATCTCACTGATAGTCGTCTCTAATTTAGTTTGTTTTTTTTGGGGCATATTTTTCTGAATAATTTGAAATGATGCATTGCTAAAAAATTAAAAAACGAATTTTAGATTCATATTTTTTAACTGGATTAATTATAGCAAATAAAATGATATAGTTAAAGGTGCTTCTCTAAGAATTACCTGCCTACCGGAAATGCAGGCGAATTTATACAAATATACGAAATAAATATTTAACAAGTTTAGGCTTGTAGTCTGAACCTTAATGTTCGCATATGATATATTCGGCGGAAATAAATATTATTTTCTAGAATCTTCTATCTTAAAAAATAAATAGTTTGGAGTAAATTTTATGTCGCAATAGTGCAGAGCAGACAAATTTGAGTTTGTCAAAATTTGTAGATGTTTAATTTAATTGATACGTATTCTATTTGAATGGAAGAATGCAATTTCGTGAATCAATATAAGATAGATTATCGCAGTTCATAATTTCGTCTGCCCGCCACGCAAGTAAGACATTTAATGTAGCAACAATCATTAAATAAAAATGTTAACCGCATTTATGAACTAAAATAAATTGGCAATTGTCGAATGTCGCCATGTTCCACCGATAAAGCTTAAGCGACACGCAGTAGCTTTAGCGACGGAGCACGGACAGGTAGAACTCGTATTTCGTAGAGAATTTCGGGGTGTTGCATTTCCCATTTAACTATGGTACAATGCATCTGTTAGTTTCCACTAATTTTTTTAGCATTTATGAAATATCCAGAAGATAAAGATACTGGCATGGGCCAGGAAAATGGCGAATTATATAAGGGAGTAGGCGGTTTTTTTATTGAAATAATTAAAATTTTTATTTTAGCTATTATAGTAATTTTACCGATAAGAATGTTTCTTTTTCAGCCTTTCTTTGTCCAGGGTGCTAGCATGGAGCCAAATTTTAAAGATGGACAATATCTAATAGTCAATGAATTGGGATATAAGGAAACTGATTTAAAAGTAGTTAATATAGATTCATTTAAAGAATTAACCAGAGGAGAAGTTATTGTTTTTAAATATCCGATTAACCCAAAGCAATTTTTTATAAAAAGAATAATTGGATTGCCTGGCGAGAGAATAAAAGTGGATAAAGGAAGTGTTTATATATACAACAAAGAAAACACTGAGGGAGTTAAATTGGAAGAAGAGTATTTGCCTGCAGGGTTAGCAACTAAAGGAGAAAACGACTACTTAGTAAAAGATGATGAATATTTTGTGATGGGGGATAATCGCAACCATAGTTCTGATTCCAGAACTTGGGGACCTATAAAAACTAGCAATGTCATCGGAAAAGTTCTTTTAAGAGCTTGGCCGATAAGCGATGCAAAGATTTTTGCAGATTAGATTAATAATTCAAAGATTTTAATTTTAAAATATGCCAATGAAATCAACTAAGAATAAAGTTGCTACTTTGAAAAAAAATGTTTCCAAAAAAGATATAAAATCTTTAAAAAAGCTTCCCAAAAAAGTTGCTTTTAAATCTAGCAAAAAAGAAGTTCAAGAGCCAATTTTAATGCAACCACCTCGAGGTATGAGGGATATCCTTCCTAGTCAACAAGAATATTGGAACAGAGTGAGAATGGTTTTGGATAAGGAATACCCCAAATATGGCTTTGGTAGAATAGATATTCCGGTTATGGAATATTCCAATCTGTTTGTTCGTTCTATTGGAGAAGGGACCGATCTTATTGATAAAGAAATTTATACTTTTGTAACTAAAGGAAAAGATAAAGTTGCGTTAAGACCAGAGATGACAGCTGGAATTGCTCGCGCTTACATTCAACACGGAATGAATGTTTTACCTAAGCCGGTTAAACTTTTTTCTACAGGTCCGGTTTATCGTTATGATCGACCGCAAGAAGGAAGATATCGTGAACATTTTCAAGCCAATTTTGATATTTTTGGAGAAGAAGATTCTGTCCTAGATGCTCAGTTAATTCAATTAGCTTATCGTATTTTGGGAGCCTTGGGATTAAAAAACATTCAATTTCAAATAAATAGCATTGGTTGCCCTGATTGCAGAAAAGAATATATCGATATGCTGGTTAGTTATTTTGATTCTAAAAAGAAAAAACTTTGCAAAACTTGTAAAACTAGATTAAAAACTAATCCGCTTCGAATTTTGGATTGTAAAGAAGATAAGTGTGTCCAAGTTTCGGTTAATTCTCCTCAAACAGTGGATCATCTTTGCAATGGTTGCAGAGATCACTTCAAAAGTTTATTAGAATACTTGGATGAATTAGAATTGCCATATGCTATTAACCCTCAATTAGTCAGAGGTCTGGATTATTATACTAGAACCGTTTTTGAGATTTGGTCATCTGATGAAGAAGGTAAGAAAAAATCATTGGGAGGCGGAGGACGATATGACAAATTAATTGAGAGCTTAGGAGGCGAACCAACTCCAGCCATAGGTTTTGCTTTGGGAATAGATAGGTTGGTTCTGGAAATGAAAAGAGTAAAAGCCAAATCTTACGAAAGTCCAAAACCAAGAATTTTTATCGCTCAGTTGGGAAATTTGGCTAAGAAAAAAAGCCTAAAATTATTTTCTAATTTAGAAAAAGAGGGGATTTTGATTGCGGAAAGCTTTGGACGAGGTAGCTTGAAGTCACAATTAAGAACTGCCAATAGAATGGGTGTTGAGATGACAATAATAATTGGACAAAAAGAAGCCTTGGATGAAACCGTAATAATGAAAAACATGATAACTGGAACTCAAGAAACCGTTCCTCAAGAAAAAGTTCTTAATGCTATGAGAAAGATTTTAAAAACTAAGCCAACCATTATAAGAAAAAATAAAATTAATAATATTTAACAGAATTAATCGCATACTCTTGTTGTATCACTCAATCTTTTAAAATAAATTTAAAATATTAAGTGATACAACAATAGTTGTATCATAAGAAAGGAGGTTTTAGAAATGATTCAAGTAAGAAAAAAGGACAGAGAAAGTTCAGAAAGCTTAATAAGAAGATTCTCAAGACGCATTCAGCAAAGCGGTGTTTTAATGGCGGCACGAAAATCTCGTTTTCAATCATCTAAAAAAACTAAAATTAAGCAACGCAAAGAAGCGATGTATAAAGTTAAAATTAGAAAAGAGATTGATAAGCTTAAAAAATTGGATAGATTTGACGATGAAGCGTTAAAAAATATTAAAAGAAAAATGATCTAATATCTCGTGGTGCAAGTAATGTATTTTTTATGTTACTTGCACTATTTAAAGTTATGTCAATTATTTATGAAAAAATAAAAGCAGATTTAAAAGAATCAATGAAAGCACGGAATACCGAAAAGAGAGACGTTTTGAGAATGATTGATAGTATGATAAAAAATGTAGAGATAGAAAAAGGCAAAAGAGAAGAAGGTCTAAATGATGAAGAAATAATGGAAGTGATGCTACGAGCGGTAAAGCAAAGAAAAGATAGTGTGAGTCAATTTATTTCAGGCGGACGACCTGAGCTGGCTGAAAAAGAGCAGTCTGAAATTAATATTTTGACTGAGTATTTGCCTGCACAACTTTCAGGGGAGGAAATAATAAAGGCGGTGAGGGAAACTATTTTGGAATTGGATGCTAAGAGCGAAAGTGATATGGGTAAAGTTATGGGAAGCGTAATGATAAAATTGAAAGGTAAGGCTGATGGGAATGTGGTAAGAGAAGCTGTATCCAGTGAATTTCAAAAGATTAAATAGATATATGAATCTTATTTTAGAAATTAATAATTTAGATAGTTGTAAATTTAACGAAAAAAAGTTAAAATCAATAATAGCAGAAACAATCAAGCTTTCTAAAACAGAATATTTTTTCAAGAAAGATGTTTTGGTTAGTGTTGGAATTATTTCGGAAGAAGAAATAAGAAAAATAAATAAAAAATATAGAGACAAGAATTCTTCAACAGATATTCTTTCTTTTGGTGATTTTAATTCGGTTCAGGATTTGATGGTTGTGGGTGCGGAGAATGTTTTTCTGGGAGAGGTGTTGATTTGTTGTGAGGATATAAAAAAATATTGTCGAGAAAAAAACATAGTATTTGAAAAAGAATTTTCAAAAGTTCTCAGTCATGGTATATTGCATTTATTGGGCTTTAGCCACGGAAAAGAAATGTTTGCACTACAAAAAAGTGTAGCCAATCAGGCATGTATCTAAATTTAAAAAATAAAAATAAACTATTATGAGAGACGCTAAAAGTAATAAATTTAAAACTAGTTTGAATTGCGCGATGCGAGGCTTGCAATATGTAATAAAAAATGAGCGTAATTTTAGAATAGAGTTGGTAGTTGCTACTTTTGTCATTTTTCTTTCGTTAGTTCTTGGTATAAAAATTTGGGAATTTATAATTGTAATATTCTTAGTTACTTGGGTACTTGTCACTGAGCTAATGAATACAATTGTGGAAAGAGTGGTAGATATCCTTGAGCCGCGTATTCATCCTTTTGCTCGTTTGATAAAAGATATTACAGCTGGGGTGGTTTTAATATCAGCCATGATGTCTTTTCTGGTCGGGTTATTGATATTTGTGCCTTATATAATTAATTTACTAAGTTTCTATTTCTAATTTTTATGTCAAACAAAGGCAATACTATAATTAGTTTGGATGTTGGCTCTAGCAATATCAGGGCCGCAACTGCTCAAATAAACACAGAAGGGGATGTGCAGATTTTAGGAGTGACCAGCGTAAAATCAAGGGGCATAAGAAGAGGGTCAGTGATTGATGTAGAAGATGCCTCAGCGGCAGTTGGTGAAGTTATAAATAAGTTGGAAGGCATAACGGACTGTCGAGTTCAAGATATTATATTGGGAATAGGCGGGACAGAAATAAAATTGCAAAAAACTAAGGGAGTAGTTGCCATTGGTAGAGCCAATGGTACAGTCGAAGAAGAAGATATTCAAAGAGTTTTGGAAGCAGCTAAAAACGCTGCTATGCCAATAAATACTGAAATAGTTCATTCTATTGCCAGAAATTATAAATTAGATGACCAAGGTGAGATACGCAACCCACTTGGTTTAAAAGGTATTCGCTTGGAAGCGGATGTTTTAACAGTGGAAGATTCTTCTACACATATTGGGAATTTGACTAAAAGTGTGGGTCATTATGTAAATATAGACGAGGTGGCCGTAAATTCAGTTGCGGCTGCGTCGGTGGTTTTGGATAAGGGTCAAAAAGAATTAGGCGTGGCAATTATTGACATCGGTGGTGGTACGACATCCATAACTATTTATGAGGAGGGTGATTTAACTTATCTTAAAGTTTTGCCAATTGGAGCGGGGCACATAACAAACGACATTGCTATCGGTTTGCGAACTTCAATTGATGTTGCAGAAAAAATAAAGTTAGAATATGGGAGCGCTTTCCCCGATGAAATAAATAAACGTGATATTATTGAATTGTCAGAAATTGACATAAAAGAAGAAGGTGCTGTTTTGAGACATCATGTGGCAGAAATTATTGAAGCGAGATTGATTGAAATATTTGAAATGATAAATGATGATTTGAAATCAATTGGTAAAGCGGGGCTTTTGCCAGCAGGCGTAGTCTTAATTGGTGGCGGATCGGAGTTGCCAGGAATTGTCTCATTTGCCAAAGAAATTTTGGGTCTTCCGGCAAAAACCGGCTACCCAACTAACGTGACGGGTGTTTTGGACAAAATTGATTCTCCCTCCTTTTCGACAGTTGTTGGACTGTTGGTGAACTCTTATAATAGCGCATTAAAAAATAAGAATAATAATAAATACACTCAATTTTTTTCTACAGATAAAATTAATATTAAAAAAATTGGAGGAAAGATAAAACGCTGGACAGATAATTTTTTGCCTTAATACTAAATTTAATGCAAATTGATTCGTTAAATTGAGATCAAGCGGTCCAAATGGATTACTTGACATAGAGCAAGTAATTATGATAGATTTAGATACTAAGAGCAAACCAAATTAAAAATTATTTTTTTGTTGATGAGCTAATTTTTTATAAATTGGATTTATCAATAATTGTTTAAAAAATATATGGCCGAAGTTAAACCCGATATAGAAACTTTCGCAAAAATTAAAGTAGTTGGAGTGGGAGGTAGCGGAAATAGTGCAGTGAGTAGAATGATTGATTCCAACATCAAGGGCGTTGAGTTTGTGGCAGTTAATACTGATTCTCAGGCCTTGCATCATTCACGTGCAGCCGAAAAAGTTCATATCGGTAAAAATTTGACCAAAGGATTGGGTGCAGGAATGAATCCAGAAATTGGAAGACAAGCTGCTGAAGAAAATCGAGATGAGATTCAAGAAGTTTTAAAGGGTACCGACATGGTTTTCGTTACTTGCGGCTTGGGTGGAGGAACTGGCTCTGGAGCTGGCCCGGTAGTGGCCGAAACTGCCAAGGAATTAGGAGCTTTGACTGTTGCGGTTGTTACTAAGCCGTTTGCTTTTGAAGGAGCGCAAAGACAAGCTATTGCCAATGAAGCTTTAGAAAATTTAAAAAAGAGAGTGGATACTTTTATTACAATTCATAATGACAGACTGCTTTCTATTATTGATAAAAAAGTTACCTTGATAAATTCATTTAAAATTGTTGATGATGTGCTCCGTCAAGGAGTGCAAGGAATTTCTGATTTGATTACTAAGCCCGGAATTGTTAATGTTGACTTTGCCGATGTACGAGCGATTATGGCTGACAGTGGGAGCGCTTTGATGGGAATTGGAATTTCTAGTGGAGAAAATAGAGCAGCTGAAGCGGCCAAAGCTGCCATCAACAGTCCTCTTTTGGAACTTTCAATTGATGGAGCCAAGGGTGTATTGTTTAATGTCTCAGGATCAAGTGACCTGACAATGCTTGAAATTAACGAAGCGGCTAATATTATTACTGAAAACGTTGATCCTAACGCTAAAGTTATTTTTGGAGCAGTGACTGATGATCAAGTAAGAAAAGGAGATTTGCATATTACAGTAGTCGCTACGGGATTTGATACAGATGAATACGGAGATTCTCCTGCAGATATGATTGCCAGAGTGAGAAAGAATAATATCGTAGAAAAAGAAGAAATAATGGTGATGGAAAAAAGCTTGGATGAAATAGAAGAATCAATTCCAGAGAGAAGTGCTTTTCCAGTCAGAAAAATGGAGAGCCGGATGATAATTGAGGAAAAATTACAACCAAAAAGAACCAGTTCAACGGTTTCAAGAAATGCCAATGATGATAGTGATGATGAACTTGAAATTCCAGCCTTTATTCGTCGAAAAATGGGAAAGTAAAAACAACTTAAAATCTTTCAGTAGTAAGAAGTATATACTTAAGTATATACTTCTTTTAATTATTTATTTCAATCAAGTGTGGTGGTAAAAAATATAAAATGATGTTACAGTATAGTTATTAATTTTGGGTAGAAATCTTGGCTATGAATTTAATGTTAGGCTTAGCAAAATAGGGAATTTTTTTATTAT
This sequence comes from Candidatus Moraniibacteriota bacterium, assembly GCA_038331135.1. Taxonomy (GTDB): domain Bacteria; phylum Patescibacteriota; class Minisyncoccia; order Moranbacterales; family UBA9337; genus UBA9337. The sequence goes on from JBBQOS010000006.1 coordinate 28,980, forward strand.
TTTGTAGGTTTAAAATATTTACAATAAATTTTTTATCTAATTAATTTTTAAAAAATATATTATGAAAAAAATAATATTGGGGTTGGTTTTATTTTTATTATTTCCGGTGTTTTGTGACGCTTTTTCCTTAAATATAACTGCTGATATGCATGCAGGAAAGCAGAGCAAGAGAGATAAGGGCAACAGGGATGGCGTAGATAATGTAACTTATCCCAAAAAATGGAAAGGTAATTTTAATAATTTTATTAAAAATCAAGCAGACCTGTATTTGATTTTGGGAGATAATATTAACGGTTCCAAAAAAGATTATAAATTATATCGAGACATGCGTAAGATAGTCGGGAAAAACAAACGTGAATCCTTATTCGTTAAGGGGAATCATGATAATGATAAAAATTATAAATATCTCTCAGCTAGTAAATATTACATAACCGATAAAGATAATTGGAGAATAATAGTTTTGGATACCAATGAAAAAAATAAAATGTCTCAGACCCAGTTGGATTGGTTTAGGGAAATGCTAAAAACAGATAAAAAAGTATTGGTCGCTATGCATGAGCCACCTTTTGTTGTAAATTCCAATGAACCCATCTAT
>JBBQOS010000007.1:0-29506 GCA_038331135.1 Candidatus Moraniibacteriota bacterium
GTCCTACTCCTAGTCGCATACAACCATGCGAAACTGGGATACCGAGGTGATTTTGTCCTTCTTTGTAGCCACCGGGCCATTCGGGCAGTTCGTGAATGCCAAATTTGCCATCTGAGGTAATCGCCATCCAATACGGCATAAACAAGCCATATTTTTTTGACCAAGGACGAGGAAATTTATTATAAATTTGATGCTCACCTTTTGGCGTATCCATTCCCCTTTTTCCCGAAGAAATCAAAAATGAATTTATTAGCTTTCCATCTTGGAAAATTGTCATAATTTGCGTACTTAAATTCACATCAATATATTTACCGATTTTAATTCTGGCAAAAGTAAACTGTTTGGCTTGCGCTATTCGCTCTTCTAAATCTTTAGCCCAAGTTATCGGTTTAGGTGGCAAGGTAGTAAAAGAAGTTTTATAAATTTGAGAGTAGGACTCATCTTTGGCGTTTTTGGCTTTGGCAAAAATTGTTAATGTATATAAAGTATCATCCCGCAAACTTTCCTGCGGAAGAATTTCAAATTGAGTTTTTTCTTCATTGTTTTTATATTTTACCCCTATCTCAGGAGTGAGTTTAAAGTCGATAAAAAAATCCCTGGCTGATTTATTAAAATTTATCCCAATAGGGTCTTCAATATCCAAGCGTACATCCATCTCTCCATTTTTAGGAATAACTTCGCTAACTTCAGGATAGCCAATTGTTTTAAAGTTAAACTCACCGGCTCTTATTTGCATAAAATTTTTCGCCCGGCCATCTGGAAGAATTAATTGATAATTCGTATCTACGTTCCACGCTGTTTTGGGAGTAATGATTATTTTTGTCAGAGATTGATCGGCCACTGCCCGCATCGGAGTAACAGGAACTATCTTAATATTATCTTTGTAATATTTAGCATCAATCGGCTTGGCAAAATTAATGACCACGGTATCACTAGGCAAAAATTCCATAAAATTCTTATTTTCTTCTGCCTGCGGAGCTAACACGAAATAAGACGAAAAAGCATAAGTATAAACGCCACCTGATATTATCGCTAAAAAGAATAACGAAAATATTATTAATTTGTATATTTTCTTCATAAAAAAAGACCCAGGATTATCTTAATTAATTATATTATCTAAATCAAAAAGAAGCAAAAAAAGAAAAATAAGCTCCAAACTACAAAAAACAATTTCCGGTCAATATTTAATTCTCAAATTTCAAAACAAAAAATCTTAATGATTTTTTTATTTTTAATTATTTCAAAGGATCATACCCCCCATCGCTCCAAGGATGGCAACGAATAATTCTTTTTAAACCCAGCCAAATTCCTTTAACAATTCCATATTTATCGATAGCCTCATAAGTGTATTGTGAGCAAGTGGGATGAAAACGACAAAATCTTTCCGAAAAAAAATAGCTCAAAAGACCCTGATCTGGAGACAAGACTTTTTGGTAAAATCTAATTAAAAATAAGGCTATTTTTTTCATTGCCAAAAGGTCAAATAGGTTATATAATATCAATGATATATGTTTTTAGCTAAAATAACAATTTTTAAAACATATCTAAAAAAAATAAAACAAAAATTAAAAATGAAAAAAATCTCTTTTAATAATATAACTTGGATAGATTTCGAAAATCCTGATTCTAGTAGTACTCGTTATTTACAAGAAAACTTCAATATTCACCCTTTAGCCATTGAAGAATTTGTTACACCCACTATTCGACCCAAGGCCACTATTTATCCTACGTGCATCTTTTTAACTTTGCATATTCCACTTTATGACGCAGTTGAAAGAACCACTTATCCAGGAGAATTAGATATTGTTATTACCAAAGATCATCTAATCACTGGGCATGATCATAGAATTTTGCAACTGACCTCTTTTTTTGAAAAAATAGAATGTAGTGAAGGAAAAAAAAGAATCTATATGAATGCTACTCCAGCCCATCTGCTCTATCATCTTATGGAAACTTTAATAGACACCTGCTTTCCTAGATTAGATCATATTCACAAAAATATTGATGTTATAGAAAATCATGTTTTTAACGGAGATGAGAAAGAGATGGTCCGGGAAATCTCTATTGCCAAAAGAGATGTCTTAAATTTTAGGCGTGCTCTAAAACCGCAACGCTCAATTTTGGAATCTTTGACACAAATGGACACTCATTTTATTAGCAAAGACCTCCGGGCTTATTATCAAGATTTAGTTGGAACCAACGTCAGACTTTGGAGTTCACTGGAAAGCGCCAAAGAAACCATTGAATCACTAGAGGAAACTAACAATTCTCTCCTTTCCAATAAGCTGAATATGACCATGAAGGTTTTGACAATTTTTTCGGCTGTTATGCTCCCAATGACAGTCTATTCTAATATTCTAGCTATGAGCGCGGGCATTCCTTTTGGAAATCATCCTTACGGCTTTTGGATTCATATGGGCATAATGATAATATTATCAATGTTTACAATATTTTTATTTAAGATGAAGAAGTGGATATAGACGTATAATATAATACGAATGATGCGAATTTTATGCTAATCTACAAATACCTGCCTGCCGGCAGGCCGGTGCAAATGGGCATTGCATTGTTAAATTGCTGTATTACTGTATTGTTTTTATGTTAAAATGTTAATATGCTAAAATGCTAACGTGTTAAAATAATAAATATCCTATGCTACATATTTATAACAAACTCACAAATCAAAAAGAAGAATTTGTCCCAATTAATCCCGGAAAAGTCGGGATGTATGTTTGTGGTCCGACAGTTTATGACCATTGCCATTTGGGTCACGGACGTGGCTATGTCTCAATGGATGTTATTCGTAAATATTTAGAATACACTGGTTATGAGGTTCGCTTTATTATGAATTATACTGACGTAGGACACCTAGTAAATGATGCTGAGATAGGTGAAGACAAACTCGAAAAACGAGCCAAAAAAGAAAAAATTGATCCAATTGAAATTGCTAATTTTTACATCCAATCTTGCGAAGAAGATTTTGAAGCACTTAATATTAAACCGGCTACTTTTTATCCCCGCCCCACCAAATACATCGATAAGATGATAAGTTTTATTGAAAGATTGATTGAAAAAGATTTCGCCTATGCATCAAATGGCTCCGTTTATTTTTCCGTGGAAAAATTCTCTGATTATGGCAAATTATCGGGACGAAAAACTGAAGAACTTTTAGCTGGTGCTCGAGTGGAAATTGATAGCGATAAAAGAAATCCGCTCGATTTCGCACTTTGGATAAAAGCTGATGAAAATCATATTTTAAAATGGAATAGCCCTTGGAGCATCGGTTATCCAGGCTGGCATATTGAATGTAGTGTGATGAGTTGTGATTTACTGGGAGAAAATACTTTTGATATCCATGGCGGTGGCAACGAAAACGCTTTTCCCCACAATGAAAACGAGATTGCCCAAAGCGAAGCTTTGATTGGCGAACGTATGGCAAATTACTGGGTGCTGTGGAATATGGTTAATACGAATGGGTTAAAAATGGGGAAATCGTTAGGTAACGCCACCAATCCCAAAGAAGCGATAAAAAAATATGGTGCCGGAACAGTAAGACTTTGGATAATCAGCTCTCATTATCGTAGTGTTATTGATTTTAATGAAGATTCACTAAATCAAGCTACTAAAAATTTGAAAAGAATATCCAAATTCATAAATGATATTCCAGAAAAATTATCCCAAGCTAAATTATTAAATAGCCAAGAACCCATCGCCATTGATTTTGATTATTATCAAGAAAAATTCCAAGAATCAATGGATGATGATTTTAATACTCCGCTGGCACTTAGCATTTTTTACGATTTAATAACCCAGACTCACAAATTGGAAGACGAGAATAAAATTACTGTCACTGATTTAAAAAATATTTTATCTTTTTGGAATAAAATAAATATTGTTTTTGGACTTGATTTAAAATCTTTAGATAAAGAAGAAATTGCTCAAGAAATTATTGATTTGGCAAAAGCGCGAGAAGTTGCTCGAAAAAATAAAGATTTTCAAGAAGCTGATAAGTTAAGAGACCAGCTCAGAGAAAAAGGATTTGAAATCGAAGACCTACCTGATGGATTTAAGTTAATAAAAAATTAATATTTCATTATCAAAAAATGTTTACCCGAAAAATTAAATTAAAATTAATCGTATCCTTGCTAATTATAGCTATATTTTTAAATTTATCTCCAGATACAACAAGCGCCGATGAAGCTAGCACAACAAGTGATGAAGAGCTACGAGCAACGGATTTAGGCTTGTATGAAAAATACGAAAAATACCTAAAGTATAAAAAATACGAAGAATATAAAGAGTACAAAGAATATAAAGAAAAATATGCTTTCAAAAGTGTCGATGAAAGAATAGCCGCCAAAAAAGCTTATGTAATCTACAAAGACACAAACAATCAAAAATATTACGCAGCTTATAAAAAATATAAAGGATATAAAAATAAATACAAACCTCTAAAAAAATACGCTAAGTATGGTAAGTATAAAAAATATAGCAAAAGCGAATACAAAAAATATGGCTCCAGTGCATACAAAGCTGGGCATGCGAGATACGAAGGTTATTTAAATACTACTAGCATTTCTAGCAACTTGGGCGAAGCTGACTTGGGTGGAGGAATATTGGGACCAGAGATAACTGTTGGACTTTGGAGTTATAATCGAAACGATCTCCAAAACTCTCCCTTTAAAATTAAAGCTAATAAAAATTACAACATCAAAAATGGTGATGGTAATATAATTGGTCAAATAGCTGCCGATACCGATACCCGAGTTACCTATGACAGTGATGGAAATTTAAAAGTTTATGGATCAATGAGTGAAACTATTTCAGCTAGGGAAATATTTTTTGAGGCTACTGATGGCGATAATTCCAGCATGATATTTGATGCCTATCGACCCAGTTCTGATTTTGACAGATATCGAGGCAAAATGAAATTGCGTTATAATTCAGCTAGTCAAATAATCTGGGTTATTAACACCCTACCTCTTGAACACTATGTTTGGGGAATGGGAGAAATTACCGGCACTGGACCATCCGAATATAACAATGTAATGACCACTTCATTTAGAACTTACGGATATTGGAAATTAAAATTTAGCACCAAATATGCGGCCGATGGATTTAGAGTTAATGCTACTCCCGGCAATCAACTTTATTACGGCTATGATTGGGAAACTGCACACACTAGAATCCGTGAAGGTGCTCAGACTACACAAGGAAAAATCGTTATGTATGAAAATCAAATCGCAATTACTCCCTATAGCTCATGGACGGATGGTCGGACTAGGAGCTTTGAAGAACGCTGGGGTAGCGATGATTATCCTTGGTGTCAATCGGTTAGCGACTCATATGGAAAACATCCCACCAAGAGTACGTCCGTGTTAGAATCAGAAGGAAACCATATGGTGGGGCTCAGTGCGCATGGCGCCTTAAGTTTAGCCAGTGACCATGGTAAAAATTGGGATTATATATTAAATTATTACTACAAAAATATTAGCATTAAAAGAGTTTACTAGATCCATCTTCCCTCTCCCCATTGTACCCAGGTGGGGGGATTGAGAGGGTGTTTCTTTCTAAATAATTTCTACTCACCAATGAAGAATACTACAATAAATTTACATTTGTATATTCGCATAAATTAGTAATTTGTAAATAATCACAACACATGAAAACTAAAATAATAATAGCAATTTTTATAATTTTCGTTGGCACGGTAGCCTACTTTGCTTATCCTGTTTTTAAAAATAGGTATTTCCAACCAGCTGAGGATAATTTAGAGCAAGAAAAATCATCCTTGAATAAAAAAAATAATCAATTCTCCGATGAATCTTCTGGCAATGAAAATGTTGCTAACTCTGAAGATATAGATGAGGATGGCAAATCAACACTGGATGATAATATTTTTATTGATATTGATAACGAAGATTGCGAGGATGGCTGCGAGCAATTCGAAGACGCAGATGACAAAAAATATTGCCAAGAGTATTGCGGAGCAGGAGAAAGAAATAGCCCTGAAAACATTGTCAGCAACTGCGAAGAATCAAAAGATCTCGAAAAAGATTATTGCTGGAAAGATAAAGCTATCGCTGATAAAAACTTCAGTTTCTGCAAAAAAATAATTGATAAAAAAATTCAAGAATCCTGTAAAACCCGCTTAACCGAAAACCTTATTAATAGCTCCAACTCCCCAATCGAATAAACTTTCTTTTTCCTATTTCTTTAATGGACTTTTTCTTCAATTCTGAGGAATTAAAAACATTCTTCTCGAGATGTTCTCTCATTATTTTAATTTTTTTCTCATATTCATTTTCACCCATACTAATAAGATCTTTCCAAATCTTCTATAAATTAATACTTCTTAATTCTATTCTTAATCCATATTAAAAAGTCACTGCCAACGCCAAGCCACTTATATAATTCCCTGGCATTCACAAATCTTTTTGAATTACTTTTATGCTTATAAGTTCGTTCATTTTATCCATTAATTTTTTATTTTAACCATAAGGTTGTTATTTTATCAACCTTGCAAACCTCATAACTTTATAAACTTTTTTTATCTTTCAGCAAATCTCTAATTTCCTTCAATAATTTAACATCATCCGGTATATTGATCGGTTTTTTTTCTTCCTTCTTTTTAAATCTTTCAAATTGCTTTACAACAATAAAGATTACAGAAGATATTATTAAAAAATCAATTATTGAATTAATAAAGACTCCATAATTCATGGTTACCGCCGCTGTGTTTTCAGTGGCTTTTCTTAGAGTAAACTTTAAATCCGTAAAATCCACACCTCCGGTTAAAACTCCTGCAGAGGGCATTATAACATCAGAAACAAACGAGCTCACAATCTTGCCAAACGCAGTTCCTATCACTACTCCAACCGCCAAATCAATTACATTGCCTTTAATAGCAAACTTTTTAAATTCTTTTAACATAGACATAAATCTAATTTTAATATATTAATCATTATAATACTATATTGGGGATATTTCAATATTTATAGCATCCTCTCTCCCTTTAGGAGAGATGTCATGTGTCCATGACAGAGAGGGTTTAAAAATTTTCCCTCATCCCAACCTACCAGCCCGCTTTGCAGTAGCTTTAGCGAGGCAAACAAGCAGGTGCTCCTAGAGATGGGGGCTAGAAGATACACTATCTAAAAAAACGACTCCGGCGGAATCGTTTTTTCTTTTTTGCAAAATATTTATAGCGTCTATCAGACCGAACCCCATCCGGCTCGCGCTCTAATATTTGAGGCACTCTCATTATTAAGACAAAACTAAATATCATAACTGCTAGAATCAGAATTAAAAATGATATTGGCCCTTCTGTGCCTGAGCTATCTGCAATAAATTTTGCGTCTCCATTTAACATTTCAAAAATTTCAAACAGATATCCACTCAGACCATTTTCCGATGCTACGTCTGCTTGAAAAACTTTTACAGCCAACACAATGCTAACAATCAATTCGAGCATCGCCAAGAGGAAATTTAGGGTCGACTTTACATTTCGTATCGTGTTAATCATAGATTTTTATATACTAAAATAATTTTAGCATAAATAGTTAGAATGTTATTTCTTTCCTATTTTTATATATCTACGCCTCTTTTGTTTTTGTACTTTAAGATACTACTATTTCATCCGACTGTCAAGGAAACTGTACTTAAACTATAACTAAATTGTAACCAAACAAACAAAAAGTGGTCAAATTTACGCACGTGCGTAAATTTGACCACTTTTTTTAAATAATATTTTATAATTTTATTTTACATTTTCATTGCCTCTTCGCAACGATTTTATTTGTGACCATCAACCCTTTTTCAAAAGATAATTATTCTTTATTTCTTTTTCATAACAATTCAATCAAATACATCTTCTCCCCCTGTATTCAGGGGGAGAATCAAAGAGGAGGTTTCTTTTTAAATATTTTGATTTGAGATTATATTTATTTTCAAAACCCCTCCGCCCTCCGGGCACCTCCCCTTGCTAGGAGGAGGAGAGTGAAAAAAGGTGAATAGATGCAAAAATTAAAAAAAGAGCAAGGCCTACGGCCTTGCTCTTGGGGAAGTTTATTTATTCAATTCTTCAAGCTTAAGTTCTTTTTTAGATTTTTTCTTAGCAGGTTTTTCTTCTATTTTTCCGCCAGCTTTTTTAATCGCTTCAGCTGAAGAATTAGAAACTAAGATTTCTTTAGAAATGGTAACTTTTTTTGTTAATTCTCCATCTCCCAAAATCTTTACTCCGTTTTTGATTTCACTTTTTCTAAATATTTTTTTTTCTAGCAAAGTTTCAATGCTTATGATGCTATTGTCTTCAAATTTTTCTTCAATAACATTTAAAGCTAAAATATTTTTCTTAGCTACAATCGCTTTGAATCCTCGAATCTTTTTCAATCTTTTCATCAAAGAAGTGCTTCCTCCTTGAAACAAAGGATCAACATTTCCACCAGAACGGGCCTTCTGTCCCTTATTACCCTTTCCAGAATAAGTTCCGCGCTTTCCTCCACGTCCAATACGTTTGCGGTTCTTTTTCGGTTTTACTTTTAATTCATGTATCTGCATACCTTTTTAAAATTATTTTTTATAGATTAGGCCTTAACTTCAAACTCTCGCAAAGCCTTGATTGCGGCTCTAGCCACATTCAATTTATTGGCTGTTCCTAAAGATTTAGAAACGATATCTTTAATTCCCGCTAAATCTACTACTGCTCGCACAGCTCCGCCAGCTACGATTCCGCGACCCTCTCTGGCTGGCTTTAACATAATTTTAGCGCTTCCCATTTTTACATTTATATCATAAGCGATAGTGCCTGTACTAATATCTACATTAATCATGTCCTTTTTAGCGTCATTAACTGCTTTTCCAATCGCATTAGAAACATCAGAACCTTTTCCGACACCCACGCCTACTCGTCCTTTTCTATCTCCAATTACCATAGTAGCACGAAAACTGAAACGGCGACCTCCCTTTACCACACGAGTTACTCTGGCCAAATCTAAAAGTTTCTGCTCAAATTCAGGCTTCTCTCTTTTTTTCCTATCGGATCTAAATTTTTTTGATTTATCATCATTCATAGTTTTTTTTATAGTCTTAAGTATATTTTATTAAAATTTAAGACCCTCTTTTCTCATTTCATCAGCTAGAGCCTTTATTCTTCCGTGATATCTATAACCGCTTCTGTCAAAAACAACTTCTTCTATTTTTAATTCTTTACATTTGTCAGCGATTGCTTTACCTACCTTAGCAGCACCTTCCATATTAGGCTTAATTCCCAAAATCAAAGAGCTAGCAGAAGCTAATGTGTTTCCTGTCTCGTCATTTATTAATTGCACATAAATACTTTTCAAACTTCTAAAAACAGAAATTCGAGGACGAATTGCGTTTCCGCTGATTTTAGCCCGAACTCTTTTCTTTCTATGTACTCTTTTATTGTTTCTACTCATCATATTATAATAATTTTAAATCTAAATAATTTTAGTATTAAGCTGAAGCTTTCTTTCCCTCTTTTCTCCTTACTATCTCGCCAGCATATTTAAATCCTTTTCCTTTATAGGGCTCAACCGGTTTAAGATCTCTAATTTCAGCTGCAAATTGTCCTACAACTTGTTTATCGATTCCAGAAATCGTTAATGTATTGTTCTCAACTTTAGCTTCCAATCCTTCTGGTACAAACACATTCACTGGATGAGAAAACCCCAAAGCCATTTTTAAATTTTTTCCGACAACTTCCATTCGAAAACCTACACCATTTAATTCTAGAACTTTTGAAAAACCAACTGAAACTCCTGTTATCATATTGCCGATAAGTCTATTGGTGGTTCCCCACATAGCGCTAGCTTTTTTACTGCTGTTGGCCCTATCTACCATTATTAAATTATCTTTAATTTCAACTTTAACATCATGCACAACTACCAATTCTAATTTTCCCTTAGAACCGGAAGCGGTAATTTTGTTAGCCGCCATTTCAACCGTTACTCCTTGCGGTATTTCAACTGGTTTTTTACCTATTCTTGACATATTTTTAATTCTTAGTTCTTAGTCATCAGTTCACTGATTTTAAAAATTGCTCCTACTGTGAATTGTGAACTGTCAACTGTATGCTAATTATATTACCAAACCTCACAAATCAATTCTCCACCTACTCCATTTTTTCTAGCTTCTTCACCCGTTACTACACCTTGGGAAGTAGATAAAATAGCTATTCCAGCTCCATTTTTTACTCTTCGGATATTTTCTCGACTAACATAAATTCTTTGACCCTCTTTACTAACTCTCTTTATCGATCTTATCACAGGAATCATATCTCCTTTTCCTTCTTGCGCGACATATTTCAAATTAATCTTTATCATAGCAAATTTCTCATCCTTAACATCGCTAACTTCTCCAACAAATCCGCTCTTTAAAAGAACATTAGCAATCGCTTTCTTGATTTTTGAGCTAGATAAAACAACCTCGCTGTGTCCAGCCATTTGAGCATTTCTTATTCTAGTTAACATTTCACTAATTGGATCTAACATATACTTCTTTTAATTTAAAGTTAATTCAACGATTATATTTAAATTTCCTATTTAATTATTTTACCAACTACTCTTTCTAACTCCTGGAATCTCTCCGTTACTTGCTAATTCACGAAAACAAATTCGGCAAATATCAAATTTACGCATATACCCCCTTTTTCTTCCGCACTTCCAACAGCGACGAACTTCTCGCGTAGAAAACTTTGGGGTTTTTAGAGATTTAGCAATTACTGATTTTTTTGCCATACTATTATTTATCTAACTTATTCTTATAATAAAATTAATTAATTTTTTGCGCTACTTTTTTCTTGAAGAGGAAACCCTAGCGTTCTAAATAAAACGTCTCCTTCGGCTTGAGTCTTGGCATTGGTTACAACATTTACCTGCAGGCCAAAAATGAATCGAGCTTCTTCGGCGGAAATTTCTGGAAAAACAATATGCTCTTTAATTCCTAAATTCAAATCTCCTTCTTGGCTCACGCTACTTGCCTTAACTCCTTGGAAATCTCTAGTTCGAGGATAAACCACATTGTTCAATCTGTCTATAAAATCCCACATTCTTCTACCTCTAAGCGTTACTTTGATACCAACTTCTGAGCCTTCTCTAACTTTAAAACCAGCAATTGATTTTTTGGCCTTAGTCATAAGAGGTTTTTGTCCAGTGATAGCTCTTATAACTTCCACCATCTCATTGATTTTTTCTTTTTCCTTGCCAAGTTTTCCAATTCCAATATTAACCACCACTCTCTTTATAGCAGGAATAGCTAAAGGGTTTGTGTAAGCAAAAGTTTCTTTCAACTTTGGAATTACAACTTCCTTATATTTAGTTTTAGAGTTAACGATTTTCATGTTATTCTGTACGAATTACCTGCCTACCGACAGGCAGGCTAATTTTTTAATAATATACCAATCACCATTCGTATATTCGTTTTTATTCGTAATTCGTAAATATTAATCTTATATATTCTTCTTACACTTTTTACAAATTCTGCTTTTTTCTCCAGCCTTATCAACTATATATCCCACTCTAGTTTCTTTACTGCATTTAGGACAGATCAACATCGCGTTGGAAACATCAATTGGAACAGCAATTTCTAATCGTTGACCTTTTTCACCATCCTTCTTTGGCTTAACATGCTTCTTAATTATGTTAATTCCTTCGACGGTTATTTTTCCAATTGATCTTGCGACACGTAAAACTTTACCACTTTTTCCAGAGTCTTTGCCGGCAATAATTTTTACTTTGTCATCTTTTTTAATTCTCATAATTATATAAATCTCTAATCTACACTAATTTTTTCTAATTATCTCTAATAAATTCGTGATTATTAGTGGATAGATTTGAGTTTGGTTTGTGATTTAAATCTTTATAATACTTCTGGCGCTAGTGAAGCAATCTTGTTAAACCCTCTCTCCTTAACTTCTCTGGCAATTGGTCCAAAGATTCTACTTCCCTTTGGTTCTATCCCATCTACGATAACAGCAGCATTTTGATCAAATCGAATGTAGGAACCATCTTTTCTTTTCAGACTCTTGGTTTGTCTCACAATCACAGCCTTAACTTTATCCCCTTTCTTAACGGATCCTCTTGGCTCAGAAGATTTTACAGAAGCTACAATAATGTCTCCCACATAAGCATATCTCCTGCGAGATCCGCCTAAAACTTTAAAACATTCAATTACCTTAGCTCCGGTATTGTCAGCTACTTTCAATTTTGATTCTGCTTGTATCATACTTTTAATTATATAAATCTCTAATCTACACTAATTTTTCCTAATTATCTCCAATATGGATTCGCGATTATTAGTGATTAAATTCGAGCTTGCTTTGTGATTTAAATCATTTTATAAAACCTGAAATGTCTTATTCTTACTTATCGGTTTAGTGCTAAAAAATTCTACCTTATCTCCAACTTTGTATTTATTATCCGCATCATGGACATGGTACTTCTTGGTTGAACGATATTTTTTTAAATATTTTGGATGAGTCTTGAATGTTTCCACAGCAACCACAACGGTTTTGTCCATTTTATCACTCACTACAACACCCTTAATTAATTTATTCAATTTTTCTACTTTTTTCTCTGTCATAATTGTTATTATATATTATTTTTCTCTCTTATAACTGTTAAAATTCTAGCAATATCTTTCTTCACATTTCCCAATGCCTTATTATTTTTAGCTTGCTTTACAGAGATATCAAATGCTAAACCTTGCGCCTCAATTCTTTTTTCGCCAAGGTTTTTGGTTAATTCATTAATATTCTTTTCTCTTATTTCTTTAGTCTTCATAATCATCTTTACTAATTACTAATTTTACTAATATACCAATTTTCTAAATTCCGAATTATTCATTACCCTTTCATATATTCGTATGTAATTCGTAATTCGCAAATATTTAATCTCTTTCTACAAATTTAGTTTTTATACCCAATTTGTGAGAAGCTAACTGCATCGCTTTTTTAGCCAACTCCTTAGTTACGCCATCCATCTCAAACATCACTTTACCTGGCCTAACTTTAGAAACATAATGGTCAACTGAACCTTTACCCTTACCCATCGGCACTTCATCTCCTTTTTTAGTCATCGGCTTATCAGAAAAAATTCTAATCCAAATTTTTCCGCCTCTTTGAATGTGTCTGGTCATCGCTCTTCTCGCTGACTCAATTTGTCTAGCTGAAATTAGTCCTCCTGTCATAGCCTTAAGTCCATAAGTACCAAAACTAACCTTACTACCTCTAGTAGTCTTACCCTGGATCGCTCCACCTCTATGGATTTTTCTATGCTTAACTTTTCTCGGCATTAACAACATATATTTTTCTTTAATTCACTATTAATATTATCTAAAACAAATCTTTTTTTACTTAACTTTTTCTTGAAAAACCTCTCCCTTATATATCCAAACTTTTACACCAATAGCTCCGTAAGTGGTTCTGGCAGTTGCTCGAGAAAAATCTATATCAGCTCTCAATGTTTGAAGTGGAATAGTTCCTTTAGATAGCCATTCTTTTCGAGACATTTCTGCGCCTCCCAATCTTCCAGAAACTTCTACTTTAATTCCTTTAATCAGCTTATTCTTATCGGTCTGATCCAAGGTTGTTTTTAAAACTCTTCTAAAAGCCACTCTTTTTTCCAATTGTTCCGCTACTTGTTGTGCTACAATTGAAGCATTGGCCTCAAAATCTTTAACTTCTTTAATATCTATCTTAAGCACAGTCTTGGTCCCGCGAAAAAATTCTTTTTTAACTGCACGACTCATGTCTTCAATTCCGCTTCCGCCTCTTCCAATTAAAACTCCAGGACGAGAAGTTAATACTATTATCTTTATATCACCAGCTGATCTTTCAATTTCAACATCCGCAATAGAAGCTTGCTTCCACTTTTTCATGATAAAACTCCTAAGAGTAACATCTAATCTAAGATTTTTGGCCATATCCTTTCCGCCAAACCATCTCGAGCGCCACATTGTTGTGATTCCAAGTCTGAAACCTTTTGGATTAACTTTTTGTCCCATAATTATATAAATCTCTAATCTACACTAATTATTTCTCTAATCTTCTCGAATATTCGTGATTATTAGTGAGTAGATTTGATTTTTGATTTGTGATTTAAATTCTTATTTTTTAGTCCTTCTTTTTACAATAAATTTATTACTATATTTCTTCTTACCTCTAGTTTTCTTTCCGAGAGCAATCTTTCCCCAGGGAGTTTTCGGAGCTTTCAAACCAATTCCTTGCTTACCTTCTCCTCCTCCGTGTGGATGGTCAACTGGATTCATCGCACTTCCTCTAACTGCCGGTCTGAATCCTAACCATCTTTTCCTTCCAGCTTTACCAATTTTCTCTACGCCATGTTCAAAATTACTAATTTGTCCTATTGTTGCATAACATTCACTATTTACCAATCTTATTTCTCCAGATGACATTTTTAGTTGAGCTTTCTTTCCATCCAAACCCATCAAAAGTACTTTAGCTCCAGCACTTCTGGCCATCTGTCCACCTTTGCCAATAGTAATTTCTACATTACACAAAGTTGTGCCTACGGGAATATTTTTCATTTGCATCCTGTTTCCACTATCAAAGCTAGCAATCTTATCTGCTACGATAGTTTTTCCCACTAACATTCCCTCTGAAGCGATGATATATCTTTTATCTCCATCTAAGTAAGAAACTAAAGCTAATAAAGCAGATCGATTAGGATCTTTTTCTATTGCTATAATTTTTCCAACAATTCCCAATTTGTCTTGTTTGAAATCAACTACACGATAACTTCTCTTATGCCCGCCCCCTCTGTGACGTACGGATATTTTTCCAGCGGCTCGCCCTGATTTTTTATTTAAAACAGTCATCAAAGATTTCTCTGGTTTTTTCTTGGTAACGCCTTCGGGTTTAATAATGGACATATTCCTTCGTCCCGCTGCGTTTCTTTTGTAAACTTTAATTGCCATGTTATTCTCTACAAATTACGAACTTATACGAAATTACGAATACCTTGTATAAATTATAATTCTTTATTCAAATTCTATGTTTTTTTTAAAAAATAAATTACTTCTTTCTTCGTAGAAACTGGTTATATAGATTTTCGTTTAAACATTTTTTTACTCCAACCCTTTTCTCTACTTTCTTTTTTCTTAGCATCCACTTTATAATGACTCTTTTTATTGAGTTTTAAAGTTTCGTCTTTTTTCTTATCAACTTTTCCTACTGTCTCTTCAGATCCTTCGGTTTTATCTTCCATTTCTGATTTTTTAGCAGCTTTTTTCTTGGCTGATTTTACGGTAGAAGCTTCTTTTCCCTCCAATGTTATATAGACATGTGAACTTCTTTTTAAAATTTCTGAAGCTCTACCATAAGCTCGAGGCATCCATCTTTTCATAGTTATCCCTTCTCCCACCTGAATATCTGTAATTACCAAAGATTCTTTTTCTAAGTTAAAATTGTTTTGAGCATTGGCTACAGCACCTAAGAGCATTTTTTTTATTGGCTCATTGGATTTTTTAACTGTATTATCTAGTCTGAAAATTGCATCTTCAATGTTACAACCTCTAACAATATCAGCTGAAATTCTGACTTTTCTTGGTGATATTCTCAAATTTTTTAATTTTGCTTTAACCTTCATATGCTATAAAATCTAATAAACTTTTATTAAAATATTCCTATGCTTTCTTGGCTGCTTTGGCAGCATCCATTTCTTTTTGCTTGGAAGCTTGCTCCAAATCTTTTTGAATTTTTCCTCCATGCTTGAAGAAAGTTCTGGTAAAAGAAAATTCTCCTAGCTTGTGTCCTACCATTTCTTCAACTACATACACATTAATAAACTTCCTTCCATTATACACGCCGAATGTAAAACCAACCATTTCTGGTATAATAGTACAAGATCTTGACCAGGTTTTAATAATTTCCTTATCTCCGGCTTTCTTATTTTTTACCTTGTTCAACAATCTCTCGTCTATATATGGACCTTTTTTTAAACTTCTTGACATGTTATTCTGTACTAATTACTAATTTTTTACCAATATACCAATTCTCAATTTTTATTTATCCAATTCGTATATTTGTATTATATTAGTAATTCGTAAATATTAATCTATTCAAAAATCTCAATTTTACTTCCCTTCTTTAGCGTCACGACTGCTTTTCTTACTGCTGATTTCATTCCACTAAATCTTCCAAATTTTCTTTTTTTCTGAGGAATGTTGATTATATTAACACTTTCCACTTGTACATCGTAAAGTTTTTCAACCGCCACTTTTGCCTCTCGCTTAGTTGATTTTGCTCTTAATCGAAAAACATACTTATTATTGCCCATCAGCTCTTGAGTTTTTTCTGTAATCCAAGGCTTAATAATAAATTTATAAGCCATCTGACCATCGCCCTTGTACGCATTTACTTTTTCAGTACCTGCTTTTTTGGCAACTTTTTTCGAAGATTTCTTAGCTACCACCTTGTCATCTGAAATTTTCTCTTCTGCGAGGGAATTTTTGACAACTTCGTCTTCTTCATTTTTCTTATTAAATAAACCCATAAATTTCTAATTATATTTTTTTTCTAAATATTTTACTGATTCTTCACTTAAAACCAAACTCTTATGATTTAAAATATCTAAGACATTCAAATTATTAACCGGGATACATTTAACATTTTTAATATTTCTAGAGTATAGGTATGTGTCTTTTTCTTCTTCTGACAAATTAACCAAAATTGAGCCTTTTAAGTTTAGCAACTTTAAACCAGAAGCGATATCTTTAGTTTTCTTATTAACCGCTTCCATCTTATCCACTACAATTAGTTTTTCACTTCTTAATTTTTCACTAATAGCCATTAAAATAGCTTTGGCATTTGCTTTCTTATTAATCTTCTTTTTAAAATTTCTATCCTTAGTTGGCCCAAATACGATACCTCCGCCTCTCCAAATAGGACTTCGCACTGATCCCACTCTGGCCTTGCCTGTCCCCTTTTGTTTCCAGGGTTTCCTTCCGCTACCGGCCACTTCACCCCGACCCTTGGTATGAGCAATAGCTACTCTTTGGTTAGCATCCATTGAAACGTAAACTTCATGTAATAATTCTGTATTCAGAGGAACATTAAAAACACTTTCAGATAATTCAATATCTTTAACCTTTTTTCCTTCAAAATTGTATACTATAGTTTTCATCATTTTAATAATTCAGAGTAATAAAACTTTTACAAACCCTTTTTTTAATTTAATTAATTCAGCGACAACTGCACTATTCGATTAACTACTCCTGGTACAGCTCCCTTCAAACCAATTAAACCTTTTTCCTTATCTATATAAACTACTTTCAAATTTTTTACTGTAAAGTTATTTCCACCCATTCTTCCAGCCATTTTCTTTCCCTTTAACACATGCTCGGGGAAAGCACAACCGATAGATCCTGGCGCTCGAGTATCATGCCTATGTCCATGACTAGCAGGAGAACCTTTAAATCCATGTCTTTTTACTACACCTTGGTAACCCCTACCCTTAGTAATACCACTCACTTTAACTTTTTCATCTATTTCAAAAATATCTACTCCAATTTCTTTTCCTACTTCAAAATTAGCTTTCTCTTCGGAATCAATTCTGAATTCCTTAGAAGTAATTTTACCTTTTTTATTAGTTAATCCCAAACACACAGCGTCGTAACCATCCTTTTCTTCATTTCTTATCAATTCAATTTTGTTAGGTAAACACTCAACCAAAGTAATATTTAAAGCACCCTTTGCGCTATCGTAAATGGTTGTCATTCCAACTTTTTTTCCTATAATAAACTTTGCCATTTGATTTTCTTAAAAATTCTTAAAATATTTTAACAAACAAAAAAACTGGTCTTCACAAGCCAGTAAAAACTAAGTATTAGTTTTTAAATTTTCTGGCTAGTTTAGTATCCTGCATTTTTTAAAATAACGCAAGACTTTAACTAGTTGTATATTTGTACTACTGAATTACCTGCCCACAAGAAGGAAAGGTTCGTCTGCCTGCTGGTAGGCAGGTAATTCGTAGAGAATGACTTACATTTTTACCTCAATATCAACTCCAGCAGGTAAATCTAAATTGGTCAAATCATCTATAGTTTTCGGTTTAGGATCAATAATATCAATCAATCTTTTATGCACCCTCATTTCATATTGGTCTCGAGCATCTTTGTAAACGAAAGTTGATTTATTAACAGTTACCTTATGAATTTCGGTTGGTAGCGGTACTGGACCAGCTATTTGAGCACCGGAGCGAAGGGCTGTTTCAATTATTTTCTTGGCTGACTGATCAATGACTTTATTGTCATAGGCCTTAATCTTGATTCTGATCCTAGATTGTGCAACGTCTTTTTTATTCATCGTAGTTAATAAATCTACATCAATTTAATTTATTCTCTTTTTAAGAGAACTATTTTCCCGTCGCTCGCGAGCGACGGGATAAAGTTCGCTCAAAACTATTTGATAATTTTTGTCGCGATACCAGCTCCCACAGTTCTTCCACCTTCACGAATAGCAAATCGCATTCCTTCTTCCATAGCTACATTAGATGAAAGTTTAACTTTTAGATTAACTGTGTCACCAGGCATAACCATTTCAGTCCCTTCTGGAAGCTCTACTTCTCCAGTAACGTCAGTAGTTCGAATGTAAAATTGTGGTTTATATCCTTTGAAGAAAGGAGTGTGCCTTCCGCCTTCTTCTTTTGTAAGAACATAAATTTCTCCCTCGAATTCACTATGAGGAGTAATAGATCCACTCGCAGCCAAAACCTGCCCTCTTTCAACATCTTCTTTTTTAGTTCCTCGAAGTAAGATTCCAGCATTATCTCCAGCTTCACCTTTGTCAAGTTGTTTATTAAACATCTCAATTCCAGTTACTGTAGTTTTTTGAGTATCTCTAAGTCCAACAATTTCAACTTCATCACCAATCTTAACTGTTCCTCTTTCAATTCTTCCAGTTACTACTGTTCCTCTTCCTTCGATAGAGAAAATATCTTCAATCGGCACAAGCAATGGTTTTTCAGTATCTCTAACAGGATTTGGAATTTTTTCATCAAGAGCAGTCATAAGATCCCAGATAGGTTTAGCAGCTGGGTCATCAGCACTAGTAACACCCAAAGCTTGGACTGCAGAACCTCTAATAATAGCAGCATTTTCTCCGTCGAATTCATATTTAGAAAGGAGTTCTTTGATTTCCTCTTCTACAAGATCGATTAATTCTGCGTCATCCACCATATCAATTTTGTTTATGAAAACAACAATATTTGGAACACCAACTTGCTTAGCAAGAAGAATATGCTCTCTAGTTTGCGGCATTGGACCATCAGTAGCACTTACTACAATAATCGCTCCGTCCATCTGAGCAGCACCCGTAATCATATTTTTGATATAATCAGCATGACCAGGACAGTCCACATGGGCATAATGTCTCTTTTCTGATTCATATTCACAATGAGCTGTAGCAATGGTGATGCCTCGTTCTCTTTCTTCAGGAGCTTTATCAATTTCTGAGATACTTTTTGCCTTAGCCATTCCTTTTAGGCTCAGCACGTGTAAAATAGCTGCTGTTAAAGTAGTCTTACCATGGTCAACATGACCGATTGTTCCCACATTCACATGCGGTTTAGTTCTTTCAAATTTTTCTACTGCCATAACTTTTGGGCTGCGAAAGAAAATCCACTTTCGCAAATTTTTATATTTTATTAATTACTATTTAAAAATAAATTTCTTATAAAAAAATGATGCAACACAAAAACACTTTTCGTCTCTTACTTTGTGATACTCAATAATAATAGCACTCTTATTTTTTTTGTCAATAGTTTGTATTAGAACCCGAATTCAAACCCCGAAGCCCCCTTTTCTGATATACTAGAGTGTTAACTTTTAAACACGTTATAAATATGTCAAAAGGAACACCCTTAACCTTTTATGAGAGGAAAAAACTAGAAACCTATCTAAGATTGAAAAAGAAGAAATCTTGGATAGCTAAAAAGCTTTTGGCATTTCTGTTTTTTAAGTGGCGGTTGAACCGCTACTTTTCCGCTATTTTATAAATCTCCCCAAATCCCCTGGCTACGACCGTCGTTTCTTAATTTGTAAAATAAATCTAAATGAAAAATTAATACTTAGTGTCCACTCAGTCGCACGTGAGCAAATTGGACACTTATATTTTTTTGATTTTTATTAAATTAAAATTAAGTTACTTTGCTTGAGATTGCCACGGTCAGCTTGATTACAAACTTCCCTCCCTCCAGAGGCGGGCACGGCGCAAAAGACTTTTTTTAGACGTACGCAATTCGTCTCCGTTAAAACTATGCCGAGGCAAGGCATACGCACATACGTCTAAAAACAAAAAATCCCGACATGGAGCCGAGATTTTTTTATAAGTAAATTGTCCGATATTATTTCTTTTCCCCGCCACTCATTATTTCTTGAGCAATATTGGATGGAACTTCAGCATATCGATTAAATTCCATTACCGACGAAGCTCTTCCCTGAGTCATACTTCGAAGTTGAGTAGTGTAACCAAACATCGCTGAAAGAGGAACCTCTGTTTCAATTTCTTTAATAATAGCTGTGCCCTCTCCCTTGTCATTAATTTCTTTAATAATTCCACGGCGAGAATTAATATCTCCTACGACATCTCCCATATATTGTTCAGGAGCACTTATCACCACTTTCATTATTGGTTCAAGAATAATCGGTTTTGCCAATTTAGCGGCTGCTTTAAAAGCCATTGATCCGGCAACTTTGAAGGCTGCTTCTGAGGAATCCACATCATGATAAGTTCCATCATACAGTGTGGCTTTGACATCTACCATTGGAAACCCAGCCAAGATACCATTGCCCATTGCCTCCTTAATACCCTTTTCTACATGTGGGATAAATTCTTGAGGAATAGCTCCACCTTTAATCTCGTTAGCAAATTCAAATATAGCATCTTCCTTTTTCTTACCAGATTTTCTTTCAGCTTCTTTTTCCTCTTCAGTTTTTTCTTCTTTGACTAAAGGTTCCAGGCGAATCCAACAATGTCCGTATTGTCCTCGACCTCCAGATTGTTTGATGTATTTACCTTCGGCCTCAGCATTTCCTTTAATAGTTTCTCGATAAGCCACTTGCGGTTTACCAATGTTAGCTTCCACTTTAAATTCTCGCTTCATTCTGTCCACCAAAACATCCAAATGAAGTTCACCCATTCCAGAAATAATAGTTTGTCCGCTTTCCTCATCAGTTCGCACTCTGAAAGTAGGATCTTCTTCGGAAAGTTTACGCAGAGCAATCGCCATTTTTTCTTGATCAGCTTTAGTTTTAGGCTCGATAGCAATATCAATAACTGGCTCGGGAAAAGTCATTTTTTCCAAAATAACTTTTTTGTCCATATCGCAAAGGGTATCTCCTGTCGTAGTATTTTTAAGTCCTACCAATGCTCCAATTTCACCTACTCCCAAGAAATCAATTTCTTCACGGTGATTAGCATGCATTCTTAAAATTCGACTAATTCTTTCTTTTTCTCCTTTAGTAGAATTATAGACATAAGAACCAGACTTAAGCGAACCGGAATAAATTCTAAAAAATGTTACTTGTCCTACAAATGGATCGGTGGCCACTTTGAAAGCTAGGGCAGCGAAAGGCGCATCCTCAGATGGTGGGATTGTAATTTCTTCTCCAGTCTTCTCATCTTCTGCTTTAACGGGTGGTAAATCAGTTGGAGCAGGAAGATAATCCAAAACAGCATCCAAAACTAGTTGCACACCTTTATTGCGAAGAGCTGTTCCTGTTAAAACTGGAATTAACTTAACATCAATTACTGCTTTTCTTAGTGCAGATTTTAATTCTTCGTTAGAAATTTCCTCACCTTCTAAAAATTTCATAGTTAATTCATCGTCAGTTTCAGAAATTTTTTCTACCAAAATTTCTCTTTTAGCTTGAGCTCTTTCCGTTAAGTCAGCTGGGATTTCTTTTTCTACAACAGTTTCTCCCATAGCTCCCTCAAATTCATAAGCCTTCATTTTTATCAAATCAATCACTCCACTAAATCCACCCCTTTCTCCAATTGGGATTTGAATCGCTACTGCTTTGGGACTAAGTCTATCGTGGATTGATTTTAAAGCTTTATCAAAATCAGCGCCTTCCTTATCAATTTTATTTATAAAACACATTCTTGGCACACCATATTTATCAGCCTGACGCCAAACCGTTTCACTCTGAGGCTCTACTCCTTCTTTTCCATCAAAAATAACCACCGCGCCGTCAAGCACGCGCAAAGATCTTTCTACTTCCACGGTAAAATCCACATGCCCAGGAGTATCGATAATATTAATCTGGTGATCTTTCCAGGTACAAGTCGTGGCCGCACTAGTGATAGTAATACCTCGCTCTCGCTCTTGCTCCATCCAATCCATTGTCGCTTCTCCTTCATGCACCTCACCAATCTTATGAGTAATTCCAGTGTAATACAAAATACGCTCAGTAGTGGTAGTCTTACCTCCATCTATATGAGCGATGATTCCAATATTTCTTAATTTTTTGATATCTGTGGCCATGGATTCTTTACAAATTACGAATATTATACGAATATACGAATTTTAAATATTAAACTTTTATTATTTTTATTTACAAAATTATCAAAATATATTATTTCAATAATTTAGCAATTAACAAACCAATACTATTTTAAAAAATAATTACATATTTGTAAATTCGTATAGATTCGTAATTAGTAGTCTAAGCGAAATGAGCAAAAGCTCGATTAGATTCAGCCATTTTATGCACGTCTTCTTTTTTCTTCATAGCTGCTCCAGCTTTTTCAGAAGCTTCGAGTAGTTCATCGGCTAATTTGGCTGGCATACTTTTTCCTTTTTTCTTTTGGCAAACATCTTTTATCCAAGTCATTGCAAGAGCTTGTCTTTTATTTCCAGAAACCTGAACTGGTACCTGATAATTGGTTCCTCCTACTCTTTTTGATTTAACAACTAAAAGTGGAGAAACATTTTTAACGGCTTGTTCAAAAACATTTAAGCCTCCTTTTTGAGTTTTCTCATGGATAATATCAAAAGCATCGTAAACTACTTTTTCAGCTACGCTTCTTTTACCATCATTCATAATACAACCGATAAATCTCCCGAGTAGCATATTGCCGTACTTAGAATCAGCTTTCCAATGACTGGGGAATATTCGTTTTCTTCTTGGCATGTTATTCTGTACGAATTACCTGCCTACCGACAGGCAGGCTAATTTTTACCAATATACTGATCAGCATCCGATTTACCTTTCAATGCATTCATATATTTGTACCCTATTTGTAATTCGTAAATATTAATCTTGTTTTAAATTATTTAAAAATTGTTTTGATCTGTAAATTTAAGCCTTATCTTTTTTTGGTCTTTTGGCTCCATATTTGCTACGACCTCTATTTCTGCCATCCACTCCTGCTGTATCCAATACTCCTCTTACGATATGATAACGAACTCCGGGAAGATCTTTTACTCTTCCTCCGCGAATCATTACGATGGAGTGCTCTTGTAAATTGTGTCCGATTCCGGGGATATAGGCTGTGACTTCCATTCCGTTAGTTAGTCTTACCCGAGCGATTTTTCGCAAAGCTGAATTAGGTTTTTTGGGTGTGGTTGTTTTTACGCTCAAGCAAACTCCTCTTTTAAAAGGTCCTTGTGAATCAACAGGCTTATTTTGAAGCGTGTTAAAAACATAAGACATCGCAGGAGATTTAGTCTTCTTTTTAACTGTTTTTCTTGGTTTCTTTTTAAGTTGGTTTATTGTTGGCATTACTTCTGATTTATAGTATAACTGTCACCCTTACGATAGGTACACTACAATAAAAAATTAAATTCACTATTAAAAAAACTGCTACCTAGTAGCACAAAATAATATTATACAAAAGATTGGATTTTGTCAAATAGCATCTCTAAGAATTATGAATTTATACCTGCTCGCTGATGCCTAATCTATATTTTTTGTTGAAATATTTATTGGTACATATTTGTTGGTTTTTTAGAAGGATTGTATGTTGGGCGTGGCGGGCGGGCGAATTTACGAATTCTATCTGCCAGTAAGTATAAATTTCCAGCGAACTTGTCATTGCGAATTATTTTTGTACTCAAAAATAATTCGCAAAAGATTTGTAAATTCGGAGTGTAAATCTTAAATATTTCTCCTGGCGGCAAAATTAAAGGCGTAAAAATAATTTCTCCACGATTTTTCCGTTGAGCCATATTCATTCTCAAACGTAAAATAGTCTGCTAAAAATTCACGCAAACGTAAAAGCTCTCTCAGCTTTGAATTATTTTTTTCATCTTGAATTGTAAAATCTAAAAGCTCCAATGACCTCTCAAAGGCCAAGCGAGAATATTCCAAATTATTTTTTTCTCTCCATTTTAAAGCCCTCTCAACTTCGCTCCCGATATTAGCCATCTGCTCAAAAAAAGAAAGTTCCATCCATCTTCCGTCTGCCAGATTTTTATGTTAAATTTCCATTTATCCTATTAAGTAAGTTACTTCAAGAAATACATCTCCATAAGCAAACTCCCTTATATAAAAAATTATTTAATTTACCTCACATTATTTTTTGATACTACTGACTACAACGCTAACCAATTCATCTATTGGCAAGCTTGTTTGGAGTTGACCAGATATCCAACGGCTATAATAGCATCCAGATTATACATTTCTATAGATCGATTTATTTTTCGCTTGCCCTCAATTCCAACTGTTTCCATTTTGGACACAGTTGCTTTTTTCGAGTTGTGTTTACAATAATTTCAACATTTAGAAAAATTAGAACATTTCCAACATCTATTCTATTACCGCTTTTATTCTCCTTACACCCGCCGATGAACTTTCTTCTTTTTTGATTTTAAAGACTCCTTTAATGTCACCAGTATTGGCCACGTGCGGTCCTCCACAAATTTCATTAGAATATCCTTCTATTCTATAGACCTTAACTACATCACCATATTTATTTTGAAATGCGCCCTCCGCTCCACTATTTTTCGCCTCTTCCAAAGTCATTTCATTCATTTCTACGGGAACCTTGGCACCGATTGCCCCATTCACAAAATCTTCCACGGCTTTCTTTTCTTCATCAGTCATTTTCTCGGGATGTGAAAAATCAAAGCGAAGTCTTTCGCCATTAATATTGGAGCCTTTTTGATGCACATTATCTCCGAGAACTTTTTGCAGTCCGGCTAACATAAGATGCGCTGTAGTGTGTAACTGAGTAGTTTCCTCTTTATTGTCCGCCAGTCCGCCCTTAAACATCCCAGCACTTGCTGTGCGAGAAAGGTCTTGATGTTTTTTTAATCTTTCGCTAAATTTTTCTGCTAATTTATTTTCATCAATATTTATTTCACTATTTCTTAATTCCTCCAAAACTAATTCTAACGGAAAACCATAAGTCTGATACAAATCAAAAATATTTTTACCATCTACGCCCATTCCTTCGTTCTTAAATCTTAAATCATAAATCTTAAATCTTTTTATTCCTTTCTCCAAAGTCTTTCTAAATTTCTCTTCTTCTTTTTGCAATTCAGCTAAAACCTTTTCGTTTAAAACTTCATCATAAGCTTCTTTATAAATTTCTTGTACCACCTTAGCAATTTCTATTGCAAAATTATTTTTAATTTCTAAAAGATGACCCTGTCTTACTGCGCGACGAATCAATCGACGAAGGATATAACCTCGTCCAGTGTTTTCTGGTAGCACGCCATCAGCCAGCATAAAAACGGCTGCTTTGATATGATCAGCAACAATGCGCATTGATTTTTTTATCGCCTCGCTATCATCATATTTTTTATTGGAAAGCTCTTCGATTTTTTTAATGATTGGAGCAAATAAATTGGTTTGATAATTATCATCTAGACCATTAATGGCTGATAATACACGGATAAGTCCCATGCCCGTATCTACATTTTGACTTTCCATTTTTACATATTCTCCTTTTTCATTTTTATGATATTCCATAAAAACATCATTCCAAATTTCCACCCAGTTATCATTGTCATCATTGAAACTTTTTGGCACTTCATTTATATCTCCGACCCAATAAAACATTTCACTGTCCGGCCCGCATGGTCCCGTGACTCCGGCTGGTCCCCACCAATTATTTTCGCGCGGTAATTTTGCAATTCTATCTATGGGTAAATTATTGGCTTCAAAGATTTCTTTCCAAATCTTATAAGCTTCGCTGTCAAAAGGAATTTCATCTGGCATGCTCTCGTTTTCTCCAACAAAAACCGAGACTGCAATTCTATTTTTATCCAATCCTAACCATTTTTTATCAGTTAAAAATTCCCAACTCCACTTAATCGCTTCTTCTTTAAAATAATCCCCTAGCGACCAATTGCCCAGCATCTCAAAAAAAGTATGATGGGTGGTGTCGCCCACTTCATCGATGTCAATTGTACGAATACATTTTTGCGCATTAGTCAATCTTGTCCCCTCGGGATGCTTTTCTCCCATTAAATATGGCACCAAGGGATGCATCCCTGCAGTAATAAAAAGAGTAGTCGGATCATTCTCTGGCACGATAGAAGCCGAAGGGATAATTTTATGCCCCTTGGATTTAAAAAATTCTAAATATTTTTTACGTAATTCTGTAGCTTTCATAATATTTTACTCTTAATCTATTTATAATTTTAATAATATTTATCTGTCTATTATAATACAGAGATTGCCACAAAATACAAGAAAGTGCCGTCTCTGCGAGCTTTATTTGTACCCAAAGAAAGCGTGGCAGTCTCATCAGCCTAGACTTACATCGCTCGAGATTGCCGCGGGAGTACCCTCGCAAAGACCCTCCAATAAACCGTCTCTGCAAATAAATATTATACTCAATATTTATGTGGCAGTCTCGTAGTTCAAAACTCTACAAAATAAAACTTATTTCATCAAAAGCTATTTAATCTTCCCTTTTAACTCTCTTTCTTCCACTCCACTCAATAGTCTTCCTTCTTTTTTAAATTCATTTGCAATCAAAGAGACTGCCCTAGCTTTATCAATCTTCTTGCTATCATAATCTCTTTCAATATTTCTCAAATTAGATTTCTGATAATCGCGCAAACTGATATTTTTTCCAGAGGCAAATTTTTCTACTTCATTTTCAAGACCCATATTTTTATTAATTTAGATTTTATTTGAAATTAAATCTTAATTTATTAAAGTATTAAAGCATTTAGTTATTAGAAATTCATTCAAAACTCGAAATTTAAAATTCTAAATTTAATATGAAATTCGTTAACTCTTTAATGCGTTAACTAAATAATAATTACTAAATTACACTTCTCTTATTTCAACTTCTAAATTTTTAATTTCCCTATCCAAATCTCTTATTTCATCTTGCCATTGTTCTTTCTCGTGATTTTTGCTTTTTATTTTACCTTCAATTTCTGCATATTCAACTTGCATCTTATCTAATTCAATCAGCACCATTTTTCTCATTTTCTTTTTTTCTTCTAAATTTTTCTCCATTTGAGACATATCATTTTCAATCACGCGCAATCTGCCTCGCTTACTCTCGGTGTCATCCCATAATTGGTTTTTATCTCTAGCTAAATATCTGCCATCCAAATCTATTTTATCAATTTTAGCTTTTTCCTTTTGGCGCGCTTCTTTGAGGGATATCAAATCTCTAGTCAAAGTTGCTCTTCGCATCCTTGCTTCATTCGGGTTGGTTTCATCTTTTGATTGTGTATTGTAGCTCATAATTATATAATTCCCTAAAATGATTTAAATGTTTATAGTATTTCCACTCAATCTCCTTTTATTGCCGACCTCAGTAAATGATGAAGTATCAGACACAAAAAAACTGAAAGCAGTTTTATTTCTTGGATTCCCAAATTCTCAAATTTCTATATTTATATGATTTACACATTTCTATTTGGTTCATTAGAGTGTCCATTTAAATATTGTATTCGTTTTATCAAATAATTATTCCTCCACCTAAAACTGCACTTTCTTTTGAATAAAAAACTGCAGACTGTCCTGATGT
This sequence comes from Candidatus Moraniibacteriota bacterium, assembly GCA_038331135.1. Taxonomy (GTDB): domain Bacteria; phylum Patescibacteriota; class Minisyncoccia; order Moranbacterales; family UBA9337; genus UBA9337. The sequence goes on from JBBQOS010000007.1 coordinate 27,986, forward strand.
GATGGCCTTTTGAGGTTGATCCAATTTTACTCTATAAATTTTATCCGCCCCATCTTTCGTCATTCTTATTTCTTCTATTATAGCACAAATTTCTTCTGTTCGATAACGAATTTTGACGCTTGCCTCTAATGGAAACGTTAATCCAAAATCAATCCAATTGGCATTTTTAATTTCAAATTCATCTCGCCACAAATTTTCTACCAATTTATTAGCTACCACCAACTGATTATTGGCAAGATCTTTTTTAACCACAAAATAAGGTCCATCTCCGCCCAAATTTATCCCTTTTCTCTGTCCAATTGTGTAAAAATGCAAGCCCTTATGCTTACCTAAAACCTTTCTTGAATTGTCCACAATTTTCCCGGGTTTGTTGGCGATTTTCTCGCTGATAAATTTATTAAAATCATTGTCAGCAATGAAACAAACATCTTGTGATTCTTCTTCATTTTTTATTCCAAATCCATTCTCCTTGGCAATCTCACGCACTTCGCTCTTTAGATAATCTCCTAATGGAAAAATAATTCTCGCCAATTGAACCTCGGTCAAACGATACAGAAAATAACTCTGATCTTTGTCTGAATCTCTTGCAGTTAGTAGATTGTAGCTTGTAGCTTGTAAATTTTTATTAATTTTGGAAATTGGAAATTGAGATTTATTTGGAAATTGGAAATTGGAAACCTGCCTGCCGGTAGGCAAGATTGGAAATTCCTGCCCGAGGCGGGCATAGTGTCCCGTCGCCACAAAATTAATTCCTCGCTCGTTTGCTTCTTTAAGAAGAATTTTAAACTTCATCTGGGGATTACACATCACACAAGGATTAGGGGTAACCCCTTTCTTATAATCCGCTACAAATTTATCAATAATTTCTTTTTTAAAAATTCCTCGCGCGTCAATTTTATAAATGGGAATATTTAATTTTTTAGCAATTTTTTGAGCAGACTGAAAATCTCGCTCACTTTTTTCACCGTCGATAAAATCCAAAAAAATCCCCTCAACTTCATAACCCTCTTTTTGCAATAATAAAGCCGTCACGGCGGAATCCACTCCCCCGCTCATACCGACTAAAATTTTTTGCTTTTCTTTTTTCATACAAATTAAGTTATTATCTGTTGTCTTTGCAAGCTACTGTCTTTGCGAGGAAATTGTGTACTCACAATTGACGCGGCAATCTCGAGCGAACTACTTGTCTTTGCGAGTATTTAAATTATCTTTAAAGATGATTTTAACCGACGCAGCAATCTCCTGCGACAATTCATAAATCTAACGAGACTGCCACATAATTTAAGAGTACTTAAATTATTCGCAGAGACAATAGAGAGACGACGGGCGGACGGACTTCGATTTATCACCTCAACACTCCCATTTGTCATCCTCGCGAATGCGGGGATCTCATTGGATACTATTAAAAATATTCAAATTATTATTACGTAACACATTGCGTAATCTGTTACGTAACACGTTAAGTAACAAAAAAAATCATAAACTATCAACACTTATAACAATTACAACATTTTCAACTTT
>JBBQOS010000008.1:0-28716 GCA_038331135.1 Candidatus Moraniibacteriota bacterium
GATTAGAAATTTATTTATAAAATTCCTAGACAAACCAAAAGGACCACTTCCACCTTCTTCTATTTCAACATAACGAAAAAATGATTGTTGCTTGTGATCATTGAAAACGATACTATAGCTTTCATTAGCATCAATATCATCAGTGTTATTAGTGTCATCTTTTCTTTTAAAGGTTATTTTTTCATCAGCTGTGCCTTCGGCCACAATCTTTCCATCATCAACCACTATCCCTCCAGAGTTAGTAAAATTTATTACAGCGCCTTTTTCGATAGTTAGAGTCTTTCCATTTTTAATTACTATCAATTTGTCAAAAGATACATTATCTTCTTCTTTTGTTTTTCTCCAGATTGTGTCTTCGGAAATAGTGATATAATCATTCCCATATTCATCTTCAGGAATATCATCACCCATATATTCCTCATCATCATCTGCTAGAGAAAAATTAAAAAGCGCTTGGGGAGAAATTGGAGAAAGAACTATGATTAAAATAAACAAAAAAACTGACAACTCGTTTGAGTGATTTTATCATGTTATTTTATTAAAGAAATTAAGTTTAATTGATTTTAGCAGAAAATAAAGCGATTAGTCAAATGTCATCTAGCTATTAAACCTCTTCTGCCACTTTTACAATAAGTTTTCGATAAGCCCAGATGCTAAAAGCAAAGAACCCAAAAACAATGGCTATAAAAATCCCATACTGATTCAAGGTGGCGAAATGATTATTGAGCATTGATTCCTTGGTAAAGTGGATTATAAAAGCTAAGGGATTGAGTAAAATAAATTTATGATATTCAACCGGCAATGTCGTTAATGGATAAATAATAGGACTGGCATAGAGGATTATCATCAGAAGTACGTCCCAAATCATTGCCAAATCTCTAAATTTTACATAAAGTGGTGCGGTTAGCAAAGCAAACGACAATATAATGATATAAATGAAAATTGAAAACAAAAGGAACATTCCAATCGCTGCTAAACTTGGCATAAATCCTTTAAGCGCAAAGAAAAAAGCAATCACCAAAAGATTCATCAAAAAAATTAAAGTCGCGTTAACAGTCGAAGCTAATATAATCGTCCAGCGTGGAACATAAATCTTGGTTACTAACTGAGCTTTGGAAAGCAATGAATTCATCCCCGCACTTGTCCCTTCGGAAAAAAAGTAAAACATCATAAGCGCGACTAACAGTTGCAAAGAATAAGTATCCAACCCTGTTCCTCGAGGATTAAACATTGAAGAAAAAACAAAGTTCAAAACTGCAAATGTCAAAAGAGGCTTCAGCAAAGCCCACATATAACCCAAAACACTTCCGTGATAACGTAATTTAAAATCAGTTTTGGCTAGCATCCAAATAAGTTCCTTGTAGTTCTCGTGTTGCTTCATAAAAAAGATAATAGTTTAATATATTTTTAATTATTGCACAATTTGAAAGTTTAGACAATTAATATTATTTACCATTTTTCTATTGATCAACTAACCGGTTAGTCGCATTTAAAAAAAAATTTAAATTATTATCCATTATTTTTTTAATTCCCTAACCAATACTCACCCAACTAAAATTGTCACTTTAGACGCACGTACAAAATTTTGACACTATTTTAACTTAAAATATTTCTTCAATTCTTTTTCATGCAAAACTTTTTCCACTGTCATAATTTCAATGTATTCACTTATCTTAAAAAACTCCGCTACAGACAAAAGTTCGTCTTCACAAGGGTAAGGATAAAACCAAACGCTTCCCTGAAATTGATAAAAACCAAGATCTTTTATTTTTTTTCTAAGCGCCTCTCTGGCACTATTCATTTTTACGGGTATATCAAAAATTAGAACTCTCCATTTCTTATCCCACCTATCCTGCTTAATGATTTTTAAATCATCCATAGCGAATTCTCGCATTCTTTTTGTGCCTCTATTGGTAAGCTTTACTTTTATTTTTCCATTTTTATCTTTTATTATTTTTATAAACTTCCTTCTTTTTAGTGAGTAAAAAACATTTTTTATTTTTTCATCGGGATACTCTTCATCGAAATCAAAAGATTTTATAGCTTTTAGCAGTCCTGGAACAACAGCCCCGCCAACTACTACACCGCCCAGCGCAATTGTTGTTAAGATTAATTTAGTTGCCATAGCTGGCACAGTATTGGAATGAAGAAAATTTTCCAACCTACACTTCAGACTCTCTTTTTTTTCTTTTTTATTTTTCATCTTTTAGCTTTAATTTTAAAAATATTATTATTCTTACATAATACCAGATGGCGTTTAGTGTCTAATTTTTGCACGTGCAAAAATTAGACACTGGCTATTTTTTATATGCTTGTTTTTATTTTATATATTTTATTATTTAATTTAATTAATTAAAAGTTAGCATCTGCAAACTCTGCTTGTATACCACAAAGTATTCTGCTATTTTACATTTTAAAAGCTAGCCTACCAAATTCATATTTTTTTAGATTAAGTTTTCACATCCCCATGTCTACTAGCAAAGCCCCTAATAAATCCATAACCTTAACTGATTAAATAGTACCACAAAAACTAGTGTCCAACTAGACGTACGTGCAAAAATTAGACACTATTTTTTAACTGAGAACTTAAAATATCTTGAGTAAGCGATTCTAATAAAAGGATGACTTACTGTCTTAGCTGACATTTCATACACTAAATAAGATGAGATACATATTGGACACCCCTTATGTTACAATAGGCGGTTAAAAATTTAAATGTATCTCAAAATATGAAAGCTAAAACATTCGGATTCTATCTAATTAGAAACCTTAATTTAAGTAAAAACAAGTATGAAAGGTGGAAGAAGATATCCAAAGCCCCAAAGCTATCTAAAGAGGCTCATCAAAGATTAACTTGGATAATTTACTACTATACCAAAGCCAATGAAAACACCTCCTTAACCTGTCGACATTTCGGTATAGCTAGATCAAAGTGGTATTTCTGGTTTAATAGATTTGATGAAGAAAATCTAAGAACTCTAGAAACTAACTCTACTGCTCCCATAAAAAGAAGACAAAAAGAGTACACTCCTAATCAATATGAAAAAGTAGTTAAATTAAGAAAAGAATTTATCAGATATGGAAAGATGAAGATACTTAAAAAGTATCAAGCACTCTATCTGCCTGGCTCAATAGACCCCATCAAACCTTGGAATATATGACACCCTTATAAGTTTTAATCAAAAATATTCAAAAGTGTCCAAGATGTACTCTTCTAATACATGCACTTTATACTTTCTCTTAAATATTCTATACTAAGAGTATGCTAAATTTAGAAACCACAATTGAGGAGACTCCCCACATAAGACCCGCTCAAGCTGAAAAGTTAAAGAAATTAGGCATCACCACGGTGGGTGATTTTTTGTTTCATTTTCCCGCTCGTTATGATGACCTTTCTAAGTTGGTTTCTATTTCCGAAATCGTACCCGAGCAAAGCGCTACAGTGAGTGGAGAAATTATTAAATTTGCCATCAAAAAAAGCTGGAAAAAAAGAATCAGTATTATTGAAATTCAACTTCAAGATGACAGTGGGATTATCCGCGCCACTTGGTTTAATCAAAAATATTTGATTGACATTTTTGCCAAAAATAAAAAAATTCGTTTAAGCGGTAAAGCTAAATTAGATAAAAACGGTTTCTATTTCTCTAATCCAATCTGGGAGATTGCCGAAAAAAACCCCAATCACACGGGCAGGATTGTCCCAATTTATCCTGAAACCAAAGGGATTACATCTAAGTGGCTTCGCTGGCAGATTGAAACTATTTTTAAAAGCGGTTTTGAAATAGAAGATCCAATGCCTGATGACATTTTAAAAAAATATCATCTCCCTGCTTTGCAAAAAGCCCTCCTCGATATCCACTTTCCAAAATCAGAAAATTCTTACTTGGTGGCCCAAAAAAGATTCGCTTTTTTTGACATGTTTTTAATTCAATTGCGAGCCTTTCAAATAAAAAAACAACTCAAAAAAGAAAGCGCTCAAAAATTAAAATTTCCCGCTGAAAAAATTAAAGAATTTCTGACGTCTCTACCATTTGAATTAACCAATGATCAAAAAAAATCTTTCGAGGAAATTAAAAAAGATTTAACCAAATCTCATCCAATGAATCGACTTTTAAATGGCGATGTAGGATCCGGAAAAACTATCGTCGCTATGCTTTCTGCGCTCCAAACTGCTGGCAATGGCTTTCAAGTGGCCATTATGGCACCCACTGAAGTTTTGGCCTTTCAGCATTTCAATGGTTTTAGCAAAATGCTAGCGAATTTTAATGTTTCTGTGGGATTACTAACAAATTCATATAAATTAGTTCATGGTTCACAATTTGCAAGCATAGTTCACGGTAAAAAAGCCTCCGCCTCCGCTAAAGCTATAGCGAGACAGAGATCATCCGTCGCCGAAGCTATGGCGGGACAAAAAAAAATCTCACGTGAAACAATGCTAGAAAAAATTAAAGATGGCACTATCAATATCGTTATCGGCACTCACGCCATTATTCAAAAAGATATTCGCTTTAAAAATTTAGCCCTCATCATTATCGATGAGCAACATAGATTTGGTGTCGCCCAACGCTCATATCTTCAGCACCACGCTAGAGATATTAATGATGGAATAAGTAACGTAATACCTCATTTTTTAACTATGACTGCCACGCCTATCCCGCGTACTATTTCCATGACTCTTTTAGGGAGTTTGGACGTCTCTATTATTAGTGAAATGCCCAAAAATCGAAAACCTATAATCACCCAAGTGGTTTTACCTCAAAAACAAACGGAAGTTTATAATTTTATCCGATCAGAAATTAAAAAAGGTCACCAAGCTTTTGTGATTTTACCACTGGTTGAAGAATCTGAAAAACTGGCCGATCTCAAAGCGGCTATCACCGAACACGAGAGATTATCTCGAGATGTTTTTCCTGAATTTAAATTGGGACTCTTGCATGGTCGAATGAAAGGAAAGGAAAAAGAAAAAATAATGCTGGATTTCTCCGCCAAAGACGGATCCTCCTCTGGCGGAAAAAATAGCCGATATGACATTCTCGTTTCTACTTCGGTAATTGAAGTAGGAATCGATATTCCCAATGCAACTGTAATAATAATTGAAGAAGCTCATCGATTTGGACTTTCGCAACTTCACCAATTTCGAGGACGTGTCGGTCGAGGCACCGAACAATCTTACTGCTTCTTATTTTCTAAAAATTCTACTCAACGTTTAAAAATTTTAGAAAAATATACCGACGGATTCAAGGTCGCCCAGAAAGATTTGGAAATTCGCGGACCAGGAGATTTCCTAGGAACCCGCCAATCGGGATTGGCGGATAGTACAATGGCTAATATTACCAACATTAAAATGATAAAATGCGCCCTCGATGAAGCGCAAATAATAATTGAAAAAGATATCGAACTAAAAAATTATCCTTCCCTTAAAAAATCACTAGAGAAATTAAACCAAAATATTCATTTGGAATAATTAAAATAAAATTATTTTCTATTCTTATTTTTTTTCAATTCTCTATCAATAAGCTTCTTGGTCTCTTTTCCAGAAATTGCCACGATATACAAATCTGCAAAAGTATTCATCACGGTAATATTTTTAAATTTCCTCGGTACCATTTGCCAGTGAATGTGTGGCATTGAAGCCCCTGACTCAGGTCCGACATTTAAACCGACATTAAAAGAGTTTGTTTTAAAAATTTTTTCTAACACTTTTTTTGCATTAGATAAAACTTTTCCATAATCTTTCCATTCAGCATCTGTTATATCTTCGATTTTTTCGATATGACGAAGTGAAACTATCATTACGTTGCCATCCATATAGGGATTAATATTCACCAATACTCTCCAATATTCACCACGTAATCCTAGGCACTCCTCCTCTTTTAATTCACGACAAAAAGCACACTTGATTTTATCAGCAAAATTTTTTTTATATTTTTTTCTTCGTTCATCTAAAATTCTCATATAGTTTTTACATAAATATGGGTCGCTTTCATTAGGAGCGACCCGGCGAACTATGTTATAGTTCAATTCTTAAATTTAAAATTATTTTTATAATTCCGGTTGTGGAATTACGCTTCTCTGGACCAAATTCCACAATCTCTACTCCCAATTCATCTAAGAGTCCGACTCTATCTTTATCTTCCCAAATTTTGACATGAGAGGTCATTGAGGCGACATAGAAGTCCGGTCTAACATATCTGATGAGTTCATAGTCATCATCAAATATGGTTGTAAACTCCACAGCAGAAAATCCTGCCATCAGGTAAGCTCTTTCCTGCTGATTGCGGATAGGACGATTGGAGCCCTTGAGCCTCCTTACAAATTCGTCACTGTTGATACCAATGACTAGCTTGCCATACTCACTGGCATCACAGATTCCGTCCAAATGCCCTTCGTGCAATATATCAAAGCATCCACTCATCAGGACGATTTTTTCTCCTTGTCTTTTAATATTTCCGCAAATATCAGAAAGACTTTCTTTTGTGACGATCTTCTCCCCTACTTTCTTTCTACAAGTCGCCAAGGTCATAAATTTTTCTCCCGTTTCTTTTTATTGAACATATCCCGAATACGACCAAACTATCCTCTGACAAATAAAAAAACTTTCAATTTCCTGATTTAAATAAATTAACATACAAATAAAATTCAGTCAAATGGGATACACAAATCAATACACAAATCCTTGCCTATTTTTTCAGAACGTTATATAATATTATATAGAGAAAATTTAATAAAGTATCGATGCAGACTAACCAACTGCGGAGCTTATGTTTTAAGGGATTTAGCAAGATAAATCCCAAGAGTCGCCCTAGTAAATATGGGAAGCTAAGTGGAACCGTCCATGCTTAAAAAGCAGGACCTTAGCAATTCATAATTTTATTTTGGCGTTTTTTGTTTATCATAAATTAATTAAACACAAAACTATATGAAAAAAGAAAATCGAGAAGAAAAAAAAGAAATACTCAAACACTCCACTGCGCATATTTTAGCCGCCGCAGTTTTGGAAATGTTTCCAGAAGCAAAATTCGGAATCGGACCAGCTATTGAAGAAGGTTTTTACTATGATTTTGAGTTACCTCGCACTCTTATACCTGAAGATCTAGAAATTCTCGAAGGTAAAATGCAAAGCATTGTCAAAGAAAATCATCTTTTTGAACGAAAAGAAATCTCCATTGAGGAAGCTCTGGAGCATTTTACTAAACTTAACCAAGCATACAAAATAGAACTGCTTAATGATTTAAAAAATGAAGGAGAAAAAGTTGTATCTGTGTATAAATCCGGACATTTTACGGATCTCTGCCGGGGACCACACCTAGAATCAACAAAGGAAATAAACCCTCAGGCTTTTAAACTAACCAAAATTTCTGGTGCCTATTGGAAAGCTAACGAAAAAAATACTCAGATGCAAAGAATTTACGGAGTTGTTTTTAATGACAAAAAAGAATTAAAGCAATATTTATTTCAACAAGAAGAAGCTAAAAAAAGAGACCATCGCAAAATTGGCAAAGAATTGGATTTATTTTCTTTTCATGACGTTGCCCCAGGAATGCCGTTTTTCCATCCTCGCGGAACCATTATTTACAATGAGCTGAAGCAATTTTGGATCGACACTCAAAAAGAATTCGAATATGAAACAATTCTTTGTCCTTCGATGCTAGATGTTTCAATTTGGAAAAAATCCGGACATTGGGATCATTACAAGGATGATATGTATTTTGTTAGTGCTGATAAAGAAGAAAAACAATTTGCTTTGCGCCCGATGGATTGTCCTGGAGCAATCTTAATTTATAACAATTCACTAAGATCTTATCGGGATTTACCCTTACGCTACGCTGAGCCAGGTTTAATTACTCGCAAAGAAAAATCTGGACAGTTAGGAGGTCTTCTCCGCGTACAACAATTTACTCAAGATGATGCCCACATTTTTATCCGCGAAAATCAAATTGAAGAAGAAATTAAAAAAGTGGTTCAACTGGTAGATAAGATTTATAAACCTTTTGGCTTAGAATATAAAGCCTATCTTTCTACTCGTCCTGATGATTCTATGGGAGAAATAAGCACTTGGGAAAAAGCCGAAGCATCCCTAAAAAATATTCTTAAAGAATTATATGAAGAGAATTACGGACTCAAGGAAAAAGACGGAGCTTTTTACGGACCAAAAATAGACTTTCAATTAAAAGATGCTATCGGAAGAACTTGGCAATGTGCGACAATTCAGTTGGATTTTCAAATGCCATTGAATTTTAATTGTAAGTACATAGACAAAGATGGAAAAGAAAAGACTCCCGTTCTAATCCACAGAACTATAATGGGCTCTTTCGAACGTTTTATGGGAATTTTAATTGAACATTACTCTGGAAATTTTCCGACTTGGCTTTCGCCTGTCCAGGTTTCTATCGTGCCAGTAAGTGAGAAATTTAACGACTATGCTAAGGAAATAAAAAACAAGCTATCTGCTCAAGATGTACGCGTAGAATTAAACCTCAAAGATGAAAGTCTGGGCAAAAGAATTCGCGAAGAAGAAAAAGCTAAAGTTCCTCACATCTTGATAATCGGCGAAAAAGAAATGACCGACAACACTGTAACAGTCCGCTCGAGAGGAATCAAGGAACAAAAAACTTTGGGTATAGGGGAATTTGTGACAGAGATTGAAAGAGAAATAAAGGAGAAGAAATAATATTTTTAATCTCCAAAGTATTTGACTATCTATTTGTCATTGAAAATTAGGATTTTGAAATTTCTGAAATTACCACCCACCTCCTCCACCGCCGCCTCCGCCTCCACCTGATCCTCCACCGCCTCCGGATCCGGAAGGCGCGGAAGTGCTAGCTGCAATACTGCTAGACAAGCTACTTAGGGCAGAATTAAAATTATCTGCATTAAATGAGCCTAGCGCACTTCCCACATACCAAACCGGGACATGACTGTTGAAATATTCCTCTCCGTAAATTTCTTTAATTCTCTTAATCCAAATATCGGTAATTTCAAATAGAATCGCATAAGGAAGAAATTTTTCAAAAATATTTTCCTCTTCATAAAATTTAGCCCTATCTTTATCCACCGTTTCCATAAAAAGTTTAAAGCCTTTAATTTTCCAATTCATCTCAGTCCCCGCTGCGGTTCTCTTGGGCATAATAAAGCCAAAAATTAAAACGATAACACCCGAAATTACCATTGATAAACCAAATGAAAAACCAAACATAGATATGCCAAAAAACAAACCAAAAAACACCAAAATAAATCCTATGGGAATAAAAATAACACTATAAAAAATACCTTTGGCTACAATTAAATTTTTATCACTTAACAATTTATTTCCCCTTTTTTTTAAATCTCCCAAAACTTTATAAAAATTATTTTTTAGAGAACTGATCTTAATATTGCCATCTTTTTCAAATATTTTATTTAAAATTATCTTTTGAACTTCATTCAGCCCGTCTTCAGCTCCCTCGTTATTTACCCTTATAATTTCATAATCTTTGGAAGTAAAAAATAAAATTTTATTTTCAATTTCTTTGATAGTAATTATCCCCAAAACCGCAAAATTAATAATTTCAGCTGTAACAAAATGATTTTTAAAAGTTCCATTAGTCATCAAGAGCCCCATCTCTGTTGGAGACATATTTTTAGGTGCTTCATATTCAGCGATTACGGTTCTGCTAAAAGTTGGATCATCACCATATTTCTTCCAAATCCTAAAAAAAATACCAAAAAAACCCAAAGGAATTATTAAAAATAAATATTGACCATAGAGTTCCCAAAAAGTAGGCCGATAAGGAGTAAGAATATCTTTAGGAAAAGTTACAGCTACGGTAATCCCTTCTCTTTTTAATAAAGTTCTATTGGAATCTACAATTAAATTGCCATCATCTCCCCAATAAAAATCAGCTATTTCACTTTCTTTTTTTCCCAATGATCCACTGTATAAATCAGTTGTGACTTCATCATTTTTAATCTCTGAAGGAAATATTACTTCAATATGAGCCTTGTCAATTTCTAGATCCCAAAAATTACCAGTTAAATTCCAATAAAATTCATCAAAACTATCATTATAAAATCGAATCGCATTTTTAACTTCATATTCTATAATATACACATTTACACCTTGGACTGTCTTATCGGCATCTCCAATTTTCCATGTGATTGTTTTATTAATTTGATCATACAGAGTAGAATAATTATATTTGTTTCCTTTCTCATCTTTTATACCAATAAGTTTTATGGGTGTTTTTACTTTTCCTTTTCCGTCTATGTTTATTTCTTCAGGCAGTACTCGAAAAATTCCATGCTTCCCAAAAGCGTTTCCACAGTCAGCAGTAATTGTTTCTTTAATATTTAGATTTGAATCCTTATTAACTGTTATTTGAGAATTAAAATCTTTTATATACCAATCGGTAACATTTTCCCTCGCCCAAGCATTACCACCAGAAAAAGAAAACAAACATAGCCAAAAACTCAACCCCACGATTTTAAAAAAGTTTTTATTCATATTTTTTACCTGCCCTGTAGAATTGATTTTTTATTCCCTGAGGGTTAAATAGTTTTTATTTACTTTATAATTTTAACACAAATTATAATTTTAAAAAACGGGAAGAAAAAATTAATTAACTCCCCGCCTAGCGATTGGTTTTGCTCTCTATTAATCCAATATTATAAAATGACTTTCAACCCAGGCAAAGAACTTTGTCTTTTAATTATCTCTTATAAAATTTTCCGTTTTGATTTCTAAACCCTCTCTTACCTTTCGTACCCTTTCCTTTGTGTCTAAAAATCCACGTATTCCTTTCTTTTTTGATTTTCTTCTCAATCTGCGCGATGATATCATCTCAAATCCTCCTAATTTATTTTACCCAAAATTTTGATTAACTAATTATTTTTACGTTTCTAATTTAAATTATCTAATCTTTCTAATTCGTCTTTTAAGACCATTGTCGCCTTGCAATCATCCTCGTTATAATCCAATATTCTTTGCAAATCTTGCTGTTCTTTAGTTTCCAGATATTGGTTAAACCACTGAATCGAAAGCGCGCCTGAAGGACTTTCATCCCTCCATCTAAATCCCAAATATTGAGCAATCTCCTTAATGGAATAACTCCCCAGCGGCCAATCTGTATCAGCTAAAACTATCTTGTACAAATCAATCACATTAGGGTTACTGAAAAAATCAGAAAGTTCTTCTACTGAAATAACTGATGGATATTTTTTCTGCATCTTATAATAAGTAGTTTTTTCATGATGAGAATAATAATAAACTGCAAAATCATCTTTGGGGAGTGTTCGAATATAATCCCAAAATCTCTGCCAAGCATTCTCCTCAGCTTCCAAAGAATTTTCTCTAGCTGTAAAATCCAAAAACCTTTCCGTCTGGCCATTTCTCTCATAGACTCCGTGCAAATAAACAAACTCTTGAGTTGGATCATCTTCAATATCAAAAAATAATTCGTAATTAACTTTTGGCAAATCCAATTTTCGATAAAGCACTGCTCCGTTTCCATTTTCCAAAATATTCGCCCGAGCAATAATCTTATCCAACGTTTTTTTAGCCACTCCTTTAAGAAAATTTTTATCTTTCTTTTTCTTTTCCAAAAGCTCAGCCACGTCCAACTGAGTAATTTCCTCCACTTTCGATATGTATAAATCCTCATTGATCATATCTCGCTTAGCGCGACCAAGATAAAAAATATTAGTCAAATCTTTGTTTTCTTTGCACCAATTCTTGCAACTCTTATACCATGGACAAAGTTTGCAACTTCCAGCCATCGCCGGCTTGTTTTGAACTTGATTATTTATTAAATTCTCTACCTGTTCTTTAACATTCTCATAAAATTCCCAAAATGTCTGTTTGTTTCTTTTTCCAATCGGAGAGTCCAAAAGATATTCCATTTCTCGAGCACTGGAATCAATTACAAATCCTCTTTTTGATTTCGAAAATCCGAGAATATTTAAAAGCTCAATATAAAGACAAAGCTGGACTGCATAAGTTTTTTTCGGCTTTCCATCCTCTCCCTCATCCTCATCCACACCTTCAAAGCCCATACCTGATTTTATTTCAATTGGCGCATAACTGCCATCGGGCATTCTTTTTAAAAGATCGGGAATACCTTTTAAATTTCCATAAACCAATACACCCTGATAAATAAGCGGTACTCCTTTTTTCATTGCACCAATAGTTTCCATAAACCTTTCCTGCAATTTTCCCTCACGCAAATCCAGATATTCTCCCACTCGAGCAACAACTTTTTCCTCATGCGCCATACCTTTCTCCCAAAGCAATTCCACGAATGGATTTTTCTCCACTATCTTTTCCTCCTGTGGTCCATACACATCCCGCCACACTTTGTGTGGACATTGAATATAGTCATAAAGTTTTGAACCAGTGATTGTTTTCATTATTTTTTTACACAATTATACGCCCTGTCGATTTTCTTGTTATGTTGTGTTATATTGTAGTTAAGAGACAGAGACTGCGTAGCGGGCTCTGTTTTTACTTGGGAAAAACTGCTAAACCGTGTCCCATAATCTTATTTGAGCCGTTTCTCCACCACTGACAGACGACTTAGATTTTTTTAATATTTTAAAATCTGAAATTTTTTCAGAAATACTTGATTGCCTCCATATTTTTTTACTTGAAATTCAAAATTGGCCAAACGCCTCCGTGTAAACCCAAACACATTAAAAAATCCATCCCAAAATGATTTGGCTTCAGCATCTTCTGAGCCTTCATTTTCCCATTCCTTTGAAAATTCAATTGCTCGTGATTTGATTTCATTTCATAATAATGGCATATCTTTTAAAATTATTTTTTCCAATCCTTAATTTCAAAACCTCCCTTAATTCTTTTAACTTTAAGCTTTTGCTTTTCGCGCCAACCTAGTTTGCGTATTTCCTCAATGGGAAGAGTTATTCCCATAGATTGCTTACCAATTTTGGATAATTTACGAATATTTTTTTCTTCCTGTTTTCTGACTGACATATATTTTAAATACTTATTTAAATAGGTATTTAGATACCTATCCCTATTTTACGTCAAACATAAAAGTTTAGCAAAAATTATCTCCAGTTTGAGGTTGCTTTAGCCTAAATATTTTAATAATTCAATCCTATCACCAGATAGACTTCTTTGCAAAAGCAAAAAACACGATTCTAGTCGCGTTTTTTTGGAAATATTAATTTAATCAAAAAGAGAAAGAGACCCTCTCTCCGTCTCCCCCTTGAGTAAAAGTGGGGAGAGGCAAGTCGTATCTTAGGCACGGGAGACATATTCTCCTTTTTCTGTATTTACAATAATTTTGTCCCCCTCATTAATAAATAAAGGTGTCGTAATTTTTGCACCGGTTTCCACTGTTACCAATTTATCTCCGCTGGAAGCCGTATCGCCCTTAATTCCCGGAGGAGCATCGGTTACAGTCAGTGTAACTTTAACTGGAAGTTCGATATTAATCGGATTACCATTAAAATTAATAATATTCACCTCTACTCCCTCTACTAAATAATCAGCTAAATCTCCGATAACTTTTTTAGACAGTGAAAATTGTTCATAGTTAGCACTGTCCATAAAAGCAAAGCCATCCCCATCTTGGTATAAATATTGAGCATAGGTTTTTTCTATATCAGCCTCCTCTACTCTATCGGCTCCCTGAAAAGTTTTTTCCCAAACTGCTCCGGTCATCAAATTTTTCAGCTTAGTACGAAGGACAGCTCCCGCTCTTCCCATTTTAGAGTGTTCATCCCAGAGAACTTTATAGGGTTCTCCTTCAACTACAATATTTTTACCTGATTTTATTTTTGAAATGTTTAACATAGCTTATCCAAAACACAAATCCCAAGATACAATTTCCAAACAAATTAAAAAATTATAATTTTAAAATATAATATTTTATTGTAACTTGATGTTTGGATTTTGTTTGTTTATTGTTTCTTGTTTCTTGGAGCTTAGAATTTATTTTATCACTATAGGAGTTAACGCCATAATTCTTGATTGCTTGATAGATTTAGTTAACATTCTTTGGTGTCTGGAACAAGTTCCAAATCTTCGAGGAGGATAAATCTTCCCTTGAGAATTAACAAATCTTCTCAATAACTCTGAATTTTTATAATCTACTTTATCTATTTTATCTTGACAAAACTGACAAGTCTTTTTTTCTAACATTTTTTTAAAGCTCAATATATTAAATTATATTAATTTAATATAACAAGCTAATTTTACTCATATAAATTACGCATTTTTTATTCGAGTCATTCGAATGTTTATTCGTAAATTAGGATTGTTATTTAATTAAAATGGTACATCTTCGATTTTTACTTCTTCTTGTTCCTCATCCAAATTAATAGTAGGGATCTCGTCCTCTACGATAGGAGCGACTGCGACAGGAGATGCCGCGGCCATTGGCGCCTTAACGGCTTGACCACCTTGCGAAGATTGATTATTTTGATTGAAGTTGGCTCGAGGCGCCCCATAGGTACCCTGACTTGCACCTTGACCTTGGGGTCTGGAACCAAATTGCATTTCGGTCGCCACTACTTCAGTAACTCGTCTTTCAATATTATCTTTTCCGGTGTAGCTTCTAGTTTGAAGTCTTCCTTCGAAATAAGCCTCCTGGCCCTTCACTAAATATTGACCCACTATTTCAGCCAATTTACCAAAAATAACTATATTATGAAATTCTGTAGATTCTTGCTTTTGTCCATTCTTGTCAGTCCAATAACGATTAGTTGCTATACTGACACTTGCTACAGTAGCGCCTGTATTAGTAGTTCTTATTTCTGGATCACGAGTTAAACGCCCCACTAATACTACCTTATTTATATTCATATTTTTTATTTTAAAGCTAGTTTGCTTAATTTAGTTTTGGCAATCTATCTTTAGCTTAAGAAATTAGATGTTTAGGATTTCGTCTAATTTTTCGTCTATATCATCTCCCAAAATATTATCTTCTTTTTTCTTAGATTTTTTCTTTGGCTTTTCATTGATTACATCTTCTTCAATCTTAATTTCCTCAGCTTTAACTATTTCAGTTTTAGGATCCTTAATTTCAATGGCAGTCTCAACTTTTACTTCTTCTACCTTTTTAACTGCTGGAGTTTTTAGAGCTACTACTGCTTCTTTTTCAACTTTTTTAACTTGAGGAGTTGCTGCTACTTTTTCTCTTGGCTTTTCCTTTCTTTGTCCGTTTCTATTTCCTTCTCTGGCGGCATATTGCTCTTTGGATTTTTCTTCAATTCCCTCTAAATCTTTTAGAGGTGGAAGATCGTCAGTTTTCATAACCATGTATCTCAAGATATCTTGATTGAATCTTAACTCTTTATTTATTTCTCCCATTATATCATAATCTGGAAATAATTCATCTCGCTCATCTTTAGACGGAACAGTAAATCTTCTAGCTACGTAAGTTCCCCTAGCTTCTCTCTTAATCTCATAGGACAATCTTCTTTTTCTTAAAAATTCTCCCTCCAAAAAAGTTCCTTTATGCTTAGTAATTATTCCCTCAATTATTGGTCTTATCGTGTCCAAATTGGCTTCTTTAGATTCGCCAATTAGGTAACAAATTTCATATTCCATATTTTTTGATTATTATACTAAATTAACTTAGCTCTAATTATTATTGCTTAAAAAAATAAACTTACCCAAAGAAAGTCCCCTTCTCGGTAAGTTTATTTGGGTGTCTTATCCTTTGGAAAAAAGGCGAGACACCCCAGGACTTTCTTAAATTGTATTAGTCTAACAATACCACCCAATCGACTGACTGTCAATTTGTTGTATTATTCTTCTCTAAATCCACTTCCAGCTGGAATTAATCTTCCGATAATAACGTTCTCTTTTAGACCTCTTAATTTATCATCTTTGCTTTCTATCGAAGCATTAATTAACACTCTGGCAGTTTCAATAAAGGAAGCCGCACTCAAGAATGATTCTGTCGATAGTGCCACTTTGGTAATACCCAATATAACCGGATTACCTTGAGCTCTTTTCTTACCATTCTTTTTAGCCTTCTCATTCACAATTTCAAATCTTTCACGACTAACCACATCTCCATTTAATAATTCAGTTTCTCCAGGACTATCAATCTTAATTCTACTTAACATTTGTCGAATGATAACCTCAATATGTTTATCATTGATTCCCTCACCCTGAGAAGCATAGATTTCTTGAATTTCTCGAACGATATATCTATGAACTGCTTCATGACCCATAATTTTGTAAAGTTTTTTAAGATCAATGTGTCCTTCTGACAAGATTGTTCCTTGGGCAATCAATTCACCTTTGGAAACCTTTACAGATGCATTGGCAGGAATTTGATATTCTTTTATTTCATCTTTGTCTGAAGTAGATTCAATCTTGATAGTAATATATTTACCTCGAGCATCAGCTTCAATGCTTCTAATTTTTCCATCAACTTCCGAAATAAGAGCTTCTCCTTTTGGAGGACGGACCTCAAAAATTTCTTCAACACGAGGAAGACCTTGGGTAATATCAGATCCTGCAACACCTCCGACATGGAAGGTACGCATAGTGAGCTGAGTTCCGGGCTCTCCAATCGCTTGAGCCGCCACGATTCCAACAGCTTCACCTTTCTTAACGAGACCCCCTCTTCCCAAATCCAATCCATAACATTTTTGACAAACACCAACTCTCGTTTTGCAAGCTACCACACTTCTGATTTTAATTTTTGCAATGTTGGCTTCTTCAATAAGTTTAGCTTGCTCTCTGGTAACTAAATCACCTTTGGTCGCTATTTTTTCTTTAGTCTTTGGATTTACAATATCTTCCAATAGCACTCTACCCCCCACTCTATCGGAAAAATTTTGTCCGATTCTATCTGAATCCTCTTTATATAAGTAAGTTCCTTCTATATCTTTGCAATCTTCTTCTCTAACTACAATATCCTGACTAACATCCACTAAACGACGAGTAAGATAACCTGCGCTTGCAGTTCGAAGAGCTGTATCAGACATACCTTTTCTAGCTCCATGAGTAGACATAAAATATTCCAACACATTTAGGCCCTCTTTAAATGAACTCTTAACTGGTAGCTCCATAGTTTCACCACTGGCATCCGCCATTAAACCTTTCATACCAGTCATCTGCACAACTACAGATTCACTACCTCTAGCTTTTGAATAAACCATTGCGTAAACTGGACCTTCCTTATCTAATGAATTTCGCACTTCATCGGTAATCCTATTTTTGGCTTCATTCCAGATTTCGATAGATTTATTTTTCTTTTCTTCAGCAGTCAAGAGACCATCGTTATATTGTCCCAAAACAACTTCGATTTTATCCTCAGACTCTTTCATTATTTGTTGTTTTTTCTTTGGAACTACAAGGTCGTCCATTCCCCAACTAATTCCAGATTTTCCAGCCGCCTTAAATCCTAGATTTTTTACATTGTCTACAAATTCAGCAGTCTTTTCTTGACCTACGGCAATTATCATTCTTGAAACTATCTTCTTAAGTTCAGTTTTATTCATTTCAGAGTTTATAAATCTCAACTCTTCCGGAAGAAGCTCATTAAACATTATTCTACCTACTGAAGTTTGTATAAATTCTCCGTTAAAAATAACATTTATCTTTGCATTAACTTTGAGATAACCCAGTTGATGAGATAACAAGGCCTCATCAGCTGAAGAGAAAGATTTAATATCTTGCTTGATAGATTCGTTAATGTGAGTCAAATAATAAATGCCCAAAACAATATCCAAGGTTGGAATAGTAATCGGGTCACCACTGGCTGGTTTTAGCAAGTTCTTAGAAGAAAGCATCATATTGGCGCTTTCCTCTCTTGCCTTATCTGTAAGTGGCACGTGAACCGCCATTTGATCTCCATCGAAATCAGCATTAAACGCGGCACACACCATAGGATGCAACTGAATAGCTTTTCCTTCAATAAGTACTGGCTGAAAAGCTTGAATTGAAAGTCTATGCAGAGTGGGTGCTCGGTTAAGAAGCACATAATGCTTTTTAATAATATTATCCAAAATTTCATAAGCAACCTCAGTTTCAGTATCCACCATTCTTCCAGCCATTCTAACATTGTGAGCGTATTCTTTGGTAATTAAATTATTAATAATAAAGGGTTTGAATAATTCAAGCGCCATTTTCTTTGGTAAACCAACTTGGTGAAGTTTAAGTTGCGGTCCAACTACGATAACACTTCGTCCTGAATAATCGACACGTTTTCCAAGCAAGTTTTGTCGGAAACGACCCTGCTTTCCTTTAAGTGAATCAGCCAAAGATCGAAGTGGTCTTTTTTGACCAGTTGAAGCAGCCACGGATGCATGCGAACGACGCATACTATTATCAAATAAAGAATCTACCGCTTCTTGAAGCATTCTTTTTTCGTTTCTGGTAATAACTTCTGGGGCGCCAAGACTAATCAGTTTTTTAAGACGATTGTTTCGATTGATAATTCTTCTATATAAATCATTTAGATCGCTGGTTGCATATCTTCCACCATTAAGAGCCACCATTGGACGAAGATCTGGGGGAATAACTGGAATTACGGTTGGAAACATCCAATTTAACTCTAGCTTGGATTCTTTAAATCCTTGAAGAAGCTTAATTCTTCGTAGAATTTTTTGGTCGCTAGTTTTTCCAGCTTGAGCTAATTCTTTCTTAAGATGAGTAATGGTAGTCTCTATGTCTAAAGTTGACAAAAGAGTTCTAATGGCCTCTGCTCCAATTCCAGCAGTAAAAACTTGACCAGCTTGAGAAGCTAAATTAAAATAATCTATCTCTGATAAAACTTGAAATAATTTAAGATTTTTTACCTCATTGGCAATATAATCATACTGACCTTTTAAATCCTCCAAAGTCGCATCAAGATCAGTTGCATCTTTGCTTTCTTTTTTGATTTTCTTAAATTTATTTTTATATTCTCTTTTAGCTTGCTCAATGAATTCTTTACGTCTTTCTTCATCAATGCTAGTTACGATATAAGCTGAAAAATAAACAACTCTCTCCAAGTTTTGATAAGACAATCCCAAAGCTAAACCAACCCGAGAAGGAACACTTCTCAGAAACCAAATATGAGAAACAGGCACCGCCAATTTGATGTGTCCCATTCTTTCTCTTCGAACATTTGATTTGGTAACTTCGACTCCGCATTTATCACAAACTATGCCCTTATATCTAATTCTTTTATATTTTCCGCAATAACATTCCCAATCCTTAGCTGGACCGAATATTTTTTCACAAAAAAGACCATCTTTTTCGTAACGCTGAGTTCTATAATTTATAGTTTCTGGCTTAGTCACTTCTCCTCTCGACCAGCCCATTATTTTATCTGGACTAGCAAGACTTAAGCGAACACTTTTGAAATCGCTTACACCTGTGTTATTTTCCATACTTTTTTGAGAAAGGTTAGTCAAAACCCCAGGGGTTTAATGATCTAACTTACAATATTATGATTATGAAGTTATTTTAAAATAGTAATCTATTATTTTATTTATTCATTTTCTTCTTTACTCTTTTTAATTCCAGTTAATTCTACGTCCATACATAAACCTTTTAATTCGTTTACTAATACATGGAAAGAGGCTGGAATACTTGGGCTACTAATTCTTTCTCCCTTAATGATTGATTCATAAGCACTTGAGCGACCTCTAACGTCATCAGACTTAATAGTTAGCATTTCTTGTAAAGTATAAGCAGCTCCATAACCTTCGAGTGCCCAAACTTCCATTTCTCCAAAACGCTGTCCACCAAACTGAGCTTTTCCTCCCAACGGCTGTTGAGTAATTAAGGAGTAAGGTCCGATTGATCGCATATGCATCTTGTCATCGATAAGATGGTTCAGTTTCATTATATACATCATTCCCACAGTTGATTCGTTATCGAAATAATCTCCAGTTTTTCCATCGATCAATCTAACTTTTCCATTTTCTGGCAAACCAGCTTTTCTCAATTCACCCTTAATGTCTTCTTCACTCACACCATCAAGTGCAGGAGTGGCTACTTTATAACCCAATTTAGAAGCGGCCCAACCCATATGAATTTCCAAAATCTGACCAATATTCATCCGGCTAGCAACTCCCAAGGGATTTAAAATAACATCCACTGGTGTTCCATCTGAAAGATAAGGCATATCTTCAGCTGGAGCAATTCTTGAAATAACACCTTTATTTCCATGGCGACCAGCTAATTTATCTCCTACTGCTACTCTTCGCAGTTGAGCTACTGAAATTTGAATTTTTTTGATAACTCCAGTTGATAATTTATCGCCTTGCTCTCTTGAAAATACTCTTACATCTACAACTTTTCCATGTTTACCATGAGAAAGATAAAGTGAAGAATCTTTCACGTCTCTGGATTTTTCTCCGAATATCGCACGAAGCAATCTCTCCTCAGCAGTCAAATCACCTTCTCCTTTTGGAGTAATTTTTCCTATCAAGATATCTCCTGAAACAATTTCTGCTCCGACTCTAATAATTCCTTCTTGATCAAGATTTTTAAGCCTATCCTCTCCAATATTTGGGATATCTCTCGTTACAACCTCTGGTCCAAGTTTAGTATCTCGCACATCAATTGAAAAGTCTTCAATATGGATAGAGCTGTATCTATCATCATGCAATAATCTTTCTGAAAGAATAATAGCATCCTCAAAATTATAACCTTCCCAAGGAATAAAAGCAGTTAACACATTTTGACCAAGGGCGATTTCTCCATTATCAGTTGAAGCTCCATCGGCCAATAAATCTCCTTTGCTAACCTTATCCCCGACAGTTACCCGAGGGATTTGATTCATACTAGTAAAAGCATTGGATTTGGCAAAACTTTGCAAAACATATTCTCGTTTGTAAAATTTATTTTTTGCTCCAGCAGGATTTTCTTCCTTTACAACAATTCTTCCTGCATCCGCTACTATAACTTCGCCTTCTCCGGCAGATAGCACTACCTGTCCACTATCAGCAGCGGCCTTGTCTTCAATTCCAGTTCCAACGATTGGAGCTTCTGGTTTAACACAAGATACTGCTTGACGTTGCATATTCGAACCCATCAAGGCGCGGTTGGCATCATCATGCTCCAAGAAAGGAATCATAGAAGTTGCCACGGAAATACATTGCTTGGCGGACACGTCTACGAAATCCAAATTTTCAACATCAGTCATGGAGGGATGACCCTTTACGCGAGCTTCAGCATTTTTAGTCAAAATATTTCCAAATTCATCAGTTTTAATTCCGGCATGCGCGATACTTTTTCTATCTTCTACAGTCGCATCGATAAATTCTATTTTTTCAGTAATAAATGGAACTACTTTGATGACATCTTTTTTAATTTTAACAATTTCTTTAGCTAATTTGGCGTCAATTGTAGTTCCCGCCTTAGCTACGCCAGCAATATTTTCATCTAAAATTCTATTTTCAAGCAATTCGGCGTCGCGCTTTACTGATTTTGCCACAATTAAATAAGGAGTTTCTAGAAATCCATATTTATTTATTCTAGCATAAGTAGCCATTTGACCTACCAATCCAATATTTGGACCTTCTGGAGTTTGTACTGGGCAAATTCTTCCGTAATGAGAATGATGCACATCTCGCACTTCAAATCCAGCTCGTTCTCTGGTCAAACCTCCTGGACCCATCGCACTTAATCTTCTTTTATGTTCAAGCTCAGCTAATGGATTTACTTGATCCATAAATTGAGATAATTGAGAACTTGAGAAAAATTCTTTAATAGCGGCTGCTACTGGTCTAGAGTTAACGATTTGTCCAGGTACTACTGTTTCGATATCGCAAGTACTCATTCGATCCTTAGCATTTCTAGCCATTCGACTCATCCCTACTCTTAATTTATTTTGAATCAATTCTCCAACTCCTCGCACACGTCTGTTTCCAAGATGATCAATGTCGTCAGCTTGAGCTAGAGGGTCGTTATTTAATCTAATAATTTCTTTAATTATCAAAATCAAATCACTCACCATCAAAACTCTGTTTTGTTTATCATCAGAAAGAGTTACTTCCAAACGTTGATTGAGTCGATATCTTCCTACGCTACCAAAATCATATTTATCAAAATCAAAAAACATAGAGTCAATCATTTGCTTGGCATTTTCTTCTGTTGCAAAATCTCCAGGTCTAACTCTTTTGTAAATTTCTTTATAACTTTCACCGGCAGTTTTTGAAATATCTTTATTTAAAGTAGTTTCGATATAATCTATATCTCCTCTATTTATATCTGCAAATTCTTTTCTCATCACGGCGTCGCTTTGTCCGAAAGCTCGCAAAAGAGAAGTAATCGGCAATTTTCTTTTTCTATCAATTTTAACAGAAATTACTCCATCATAGTCAGTATCAATTTCAAGCCAAGCTCCTCGATTAGGAATAATTTTTGCGCCAAAAGTTTTTCTACCTTTTTGGTAATCCATAGTAAAAAACACTCCGGGGCTTCGGATTAACTGATGCACTACTACTCTTTCAACTCCGTTTATAATAAATGTTCCTCGGTCTGTCATTATCGGGAAGTCTCCCAAATAAATTTCTTGTTCTCTGATTTCTCCTGTTTTTTTAATAAGCAAAGAAGCTCTCGCCTTTAGAGGCGCCTCAAAAGAAATATTTTTTCCCTTTGATACTGACTCAATGTATTTTGGTTCGTCTAAATAAAAACCAGAAATGTTAACTTCTAAGTTTCCTGAAGAATCCTTGACTGGATTAACTTCGTCAATTAAGTCTTGAAAACCCTTTTCTAAAAACCAACCGTAAGAATCAGTTTGAGATTCTATAAGATTGGGCAATGAGACCATAAAACTCTTTTTAAAGAATTTTCTCTTGGATAATGATGACCCTGATCCTATCCTTTTTTTCACCTTTAACTCCTTCTTGCTTTTAGACATAAAAACAATTCCCATAACAACTCTTTGTGCATTCACAAAAAGAGTCATCTAATGAGTTTTAAAATAAGTTATTTAATTGTCTTTTCGATATATATAATTCATTTGATATCTACATTTCTTATTATACATGTATGTTTAAAGATGTCAAATTTAGGGGGGCTGTATATTTAATACTGTGGTGGATAACTAAAGAGGTGGTAGAATTTAAGCGACTAAACATTAAATTCCCACCACCTCTATGAAACAAGATATCAAAAAATTACTAGGATTGCAAAACATTTGGATAGTGTCTAGTCCTAACTTAACTAAACCATTATTACTTAAAATCAAGAGAGCTTTTTATAAAAATACCTTGCTACGTATCTTGCTACGTAACAACCTGAGTCTATTATATATCCCATATTACCACTAAATACCCTCAAAGCAATTTAGGGTTTTGAATGTTGTCTTTGAAATTAATCCTTTTATTTAAATTATTTATAATCCGTTAACTCGTTAATGCATTAATAAGCAACAGCGAATTATTCTTGAATAAGCACTTCTAATCCTGGCATTGGTTCACCACTTAAAAATTCAAGCATTGCTCCCCCACCGGTAGAAACAAAAGAAATTTCTTTTTCCAAACCACTTTCATTTATGGCTTGCACGGATTCCCCTCCTCCTACCACCGAGAAAGCTCCGCTTTTAGAAATCGCTTCTAGAATTTTTCTGGTTCCATTGTCATAAGGCTTTTTTTCAAATAATCCCATCGGCCCATTCCAAACAATAGTTTCGGTGTGGGAAATTATTTCGCAGAATTTTTCAATCGTTTTTTCTCCGATATCCAATCTCCCCTCACCGGCAAAATCAATCGGTAAAATTACCTTGGAATCAAATTGCATTCCGCCATCGATAGCTTCGTTGGCAATTTTTCCTCCCACTAAAATAAAATCATATTTATCTACAAATGAATTTATCAGAGGCAATTTAGTTTCAATTTTTGCTCCTCCGATAATCGCTACCGCTGGATGCTCAGGATGATCCTTGACTCGACTCAAATTTTCTACTTCTTTTTGAGTTTGAAAGCCAGCATACGATGGTAATTTTTTAGCTACTCCTACTGTAGAAACATACTCACGATGAGAATCACTAAAAGATTCGTTTATAAAAATATCGAAATTTTCCGCTAGTCGTGTCGAAAAATTAACATCATTTTCTCCCTCCTCTTTATAAAATTTTATATTTTCTAATAGAAATGCATCACACTGATCACCATGCTGTAATCTGAATTTTTTTATCACATTAGAATCACAGCTAGGAATAATTTTTATTTTTAATTCTAAAATTTTCTGAATCTCTTGGATTATATTATTAAAAGAAAACATACTCATCCATTCTGAACCAGAATGCTCTTTTTGATATTCTTCGGGTCGTCCCAAATTTGACATCATTGTCACTCTGCCGCCCTGAGCGATAATATAATCGATTGTTTTTTTAACGGTTTCAATTTTATAAGGCTCTCTGATAACCTTTCCTTCAAAAGGAACATTAAAACTTACTCTCACCAAAACATTTTTTCCTTTAAGATCAGCTTCTTGTATTTTTTTTATCTTCATTTTTATTTTTTATTATTTAGTTAACGAGTTAATAAATTTTTATATAAAACACAAACTCCAAGAAACAATTTCCAAACAATAATCAATTATCAAATTTCAAACAGTAAAATACTCTTAATTTTTTAATATTTATACATTGGAAATTTATTTGGAATTTAGTCCATCCCTAATATCCCCACAATCACTCCCACCAACGCGCACACAATCGTAATAATCCACGCTCGCATCACTACCTTGGGCTCCGGCCAACCTCTGGCTTCAAAGTGATGATGAATAGGCGCAGCCAGAAAAACCTTTCGGCCAAAAAATTTCTTACTGGTTAGCTGAATAACCACACTACCACTTTCTAACACATAAATAAATACGATAATAAAAAGAGGAATGATGGCGTTATTGAGCATCGCCACCACTCCTAAAGTTGTGCCCAAAGATATCGCTCCAGTATCTCCCATAAAAAAACGCGCCGGGGGAATATTGAACCACAAAAAAGCTAACAGCGCTCCCGAAATAGCCGCACAAAAAGCCGCCAGATCCACTCGATTTTGGGCAAAAGAAATAATTGCAAAAGATGCAAAAGCCATAGATAAAACTCCTCCATTTAAGCCGTCTAACCCATCGGTTTCATTGGATGAAATAGCGGTAAATAAAATTACAAAAATAAAAAGAGGGATATACCACCAATCAATGTAAAAATCTCCAATCGCACTCAGATGCAATTTATCCCAGCCTAATTTGTAATAAAACCACAATGCTCCCGTCGCTGCAATTCCAAAGAGCCACCAAAATCTCATCGCAAATCTCATTCCGCCTCCCTTGTTTGAGCCAATTCCTTTAACACTCATATAATCGTCTAGCAAACCCAATAGTCCAGCTGCAACCAAAAAAAACAAAGGGAGCCAGGTTTGGGAACGGCTCAAAAAGTCAAGCCTAGCAATAAAATTTATATCTAATATCTTGGCGATAAAAGGAAATAAAAAATTAGAAGCATAGATAAGAATTAGAACTGCTACCCACACTATTAAACCTCCCATAGTGGGAGTCCCTGCTTTACTGGCATGCAGTTTATTTACAAAAGTCAATTTTTTTCCATCAACGGAATTTTTTTTAATTTTAATCCCAATTTTATATTTATATAAAATTTTAGTCCACAAAGGAGTAATTAAAAAAGCTATTCCAAAAGCTAGTAGTCCAGTAAAAAGAATTTTTAAAACATCTACTATTTCAGGCACTGTTTGAATTTGAGCAATGGACATAAAATTTAGGTTTTAGATATGAGGTATTGGGTTTATAAATTAGTTTATAAGCTACAAGCTAACACCTAAAAGCTAACAGCTATTTACAGTCTACTCTGCTTTGAAATATTGAGCAATATTCCCATCCCTATCATAAGAAACACAAAAGAAGTTCCACCATAACTTATAAATGGAAGAGGAATTCCAGTTAAAGGAATAATAGCTAAAATAGATGAAATATTTACAAAAGCTTGAAAAATAACCCAGCTTACAACGCCAGCTGCCACAATTTTTCCAAAATCATCAGGTGCGTTTTTGGCAATCTTAAATCCGCGCATAGCAAAAAAAATAAAGAGTGTTACAATCGCTACTGCGCCCAGCATTCCTAATTCTTCACCCACAATTGCAAAGATTGAATCGCCCACCGGCTCAGGCAAATAATTAAATTTTTGACGGCTGTGTCCTAGTCCCACTCCAAAAATTCCCCCCGACCCCACAGCCAACAATGCTTGAGTAATCTGATAACCTACGCCCAGTGGATCATGACTTGGATTAATAAAAACCAAGATTCTATTTAGCCGATAGGGCGCCATCGCAATTAATCCTGCCAGCACGACACCTCCTCCCAAAAAAATTCCCCAAATATGCGAAAGATTGGCACCTGAAACAAAAAACATAGCAATTGAAATTAAAATAACCACCATCAAGGTTCCCGTGTCTGGCTGTTTCATAATTAAAAAACTCATCACCGCTAAAATTCCTAAAAACGGAAGCATCCCCTCATAAATATCTCTTACTCTTTTTTTGCCTCTGCCTGTTAACCAAGCGGCTAGATACAATATAGTGGAAAGTTTAGCCATTTCCGATGGCTGGAAAGAAATCGGGCCCAAATTTATCCAACGACTAGCTCCGTAAATATTTTTCCCCACATTAGGAATAAAAACTAAAATCAGTGCCACTATCGTAATGAAAAAAAATGGCACAGCTAGTTTTTTCCAAAGATGATAATCTATGCGACTAAAAACATAAAGTGCTAAAATTCCAGGCAAAAAACCATACAAAAGTTGATGCGATAAAAAATAATTTGGATCATTAAATCTAGTTTGAGAATACAAAACGCTAGCGCTCGAAATCATTATTAAGCCAAAAACCGATAACATCAAAATTATCGTCAGCAAAGTCTTATCCATTTGTTTTAATTCTTTTTTACCCATGTTTGTATTTTGTATTTTGGAATTTGGAAATTTATCCTGTGTTTTCTTTCTTCCACTTCTCAATCTCTTTGTGGTTACCACTAAGTAATATTTCTGGAACTTTCCAACCATTAAATTCTTCAGGTTTAGTGTAATGAGGATATTCCAAATGCTTTATCGCTTCGCTTGTTCTATCACTTTGCTTGTTATAATTTTTTATACTTTTAATGCCCTTAATATCCTTAGCATTTTCAACGACTCGAACATTTTCAACATCTTCAACATTATTAAAGCTTTCCTCACTAAGAGATTCTTTGTTTCCCAATACTCCCGGGAGAAGTCTACTTATTGAATCCACCACGATCATGGCGGGAATTTCTCCGCCCGTTAAAACATATTCTCCAATGCAAAATTCTTCATCAATTATATGTTCTGCTACTCGCTCGTCCACTCCCTCATAGCGACCACAGATCATAATTAAATTTTCATACTTAGATAATCGTTGCGCATCGCTTTGTGTATACTTCTTCCCCTTGGCAGAAAAAAGAATAATTCTAGTGGCACTCTCTCCCCCTCTTTGATGGGGAGATGTCCGAAGGACAGAGGGGGTGTTTTGTAATTGTAAATTATCTTTAATTGTCTTAACACAACTAAAAATGGGTTCAATTTTTAATACCATCCCTGCCCCTCCTCCATACGGCGTATCGTCTACTGTCTGATGCTTGTCGGTAGCATAATCTCGCAAATTATGAATATTTATTTGAATTAAATTTTTATTTTGCGCCCGCGCTAAAATAGACTCATTGAAATATGAGTCAAAAATTTTTGGAAAAATTGTGATAATGTTGAATTTCATATCATTTAGCATATAGCATGCAGCCTATAGCCCAAAATAAACAGTACTATAGTAATTTCAACATTTATAACAAATGCGACATCTATAATATTTCTTATCTTAACATTTTTCACTAAAATAAAAAAGGGGCTTCAAATTCTTAAACTTTTAAATTAACTACCACCCAAACTCTTTTAAACATTTACCTTTGCTTTCTTTCGGTCACAAAAACCCCGATATTAATCGGGGTTTAGTTGTGGACCGAACCAGTCCTTCGGTCAGAGATATTTTTTCTAACGAAAAAATTCCCCGACCCTGTCTCGCGGTATTCGCCTTGTTTCTCGTAAACTCGAAACAAACTCATACAACGCTCCGACTTTCGAGTCCTGATGAAAGCAAAACTCTTTGCTTTCTTTCGGTCACAAAAACCCCGATATTAATCGGGGTTTAGTTGTGGACCGAACAGGACTCGAACCCGCCACCTCCTCAGTGCAAATGAGGCGCTCTACCAGATGAGCTATCGGCCCAAAATATTTTATTTACTTATTATATTGTTTACTCTTAAAACACTACTCTTAAAACACTACTATAGGTATCTCCTCTGTGCAAGAGATTGTGAGTAGCAATCTCCGCTCCAGATGTCACCCAAAGGGTGATCAGCCTCTGGCTGAAACTATCGGCCCAAAATATTTTATTTAAATATTTCAAACTAAAATAAATTATATAACATAAGAAATATTTTGTCCATACTTTGTATCAGAACCCGAATTCAAACCCCGAAGCCCCTTTTCTGATATACTAGAGTGTTAACTTTTAAACACGCTATGAGTATGCCGAAAGGAACACCCTTAACCTTTTATGAGAGGGAAAGACTAGAAACCTATCTAAGAATCTACAAAAGTAGAAATCTTATATCGGTATTAGACACCGTGGATCCATGCCCTCTCGCCATATCTACAAAAGTAGAAATCTTATATCGGTATTAGACCAGTAGCTTATCTAGTAGGAGAGGCTAATCTACAAAAGTAGAAATCTTAT